>CAZSVU010000246.1:6427-12964 GCA_964610275.1 uncultured Polyangiaceae bacterium
ACGATCTCCGTTCGCGAGCTGATGGGCATCGAGGGGCCTCGCGTCGACGCCGCCACCGGGGAAGAGCTCAGCCCGGGAGAGCAGTTCCGACAGCTCGTGCTCACCCCGTCCAACGTGGACACTTCCGGAAGTCTCAGGTTCCAGTTCTCCACCAACCTTCAGGAGGGCAATGGACTCTGGTCCGCGGACGTGTGCAACGACCGGATCGCGTCCGTCCAGGCGCAGCTGGTCGGGGACTTTCTGGGCGACGGGGAAGCCGAGCTCCGCGTCGACCTTTCCGGGGGCGCCGTGCTGCGGGCGTGCGATACCGGGCAGCTGCAGGCGTGGTTCCTCACCAGCGACCGCGCTGCGGTGGTCGCCGCCGGCGTGAATTCCTGGGGGGAGGCGCGGCCCAACACCGCACTGTTCGGGCAGTCCGTAGCCCGGGCGAACTGGGAGCTGGTGCTGCACAACGGGCTGACTGCTGCTTCGAATGCGGACCTCGACCTGAGCGCGCTGGAGGACATCACGCTGCGCGTGGTCCACCGGGCGATCGCTCGGCCCACCCGGCCCCCGACGCTGGATACGAGTTGCCTGGCAGAAATCGGCTAGATAGGGGACCGCAACTGTCGAACAGTGGTCGTATCTGCGCCCCGCTCGTCCCGTTTGGGGTGGGGCCCCGCTCGCGGGGCGGGGTCTGCGGCAGACCCCGAAGCAGCAACAGGAATCTGGTTCGAGCACATTCGCGGCCCTCTGAGGTTCTGCGAGCCCTCACCCGGCTGGGGGCTCGTAGAACCGTGATCGGGATCGCGCTCGCTGATCTAGGGGCCGGGCTCGTTCAGGTTGCCGGTATCGACGGTCTCGGCAGCGAGGCCGTCGACGCCGTCGTTGACCGCAGGAATGCCACCTGCGCCAGCATCGCCAGGATCGCCCAGGGTGAACTCCACGCTATCGATCTGCGGCGCCTGACCGACGAACAGAATGCCGACCGATGAGCCTCCAGCCCCGCCTCCAGACGCACCGCCATCGCCCCCTGGGCCCCCGCGGCCACCATTGCACGCCCCTCCAGCGCGGTTGCCGCCGAGCTGGTCCTGGGGCTGCCCCGCCTGTCCGGGCGCTCCGTCGCCGCCGTCACCGGCCTCGCCAGTGGCCAGGGTGCAGGCATCCACACGGACTGACGATTCGTACACCATGAGCGCAATGCTCGAGCCCCCACCGCGGCCTGCGCGGGCTGCTGCCCCGCCACAACCGCCGCAGCTTCCGCCGCCCGCGCCGCCGGTAGAGTCCACGCTGGCCCCGCCCCCGCCACCCTGTCCAGGACGGCCGTTCTGGCCATCCTCGCCGTCAGCTGGTGTCCAACCCACCTGGCTGAGCTCACCGCGCATTGCAGCGCCTTGGCCGTCAGCACCACAGTCGCCCGCACCGCCGTGATGGCCGCCGGCGTTGTCCAGACACTCGTCGACCGTCCCGCCTTGTCCAGCTTCCGTGTCGGGGGTTCCGGTGCCACCAGGCTGTCCACCCGGCATTGGGCTACCTCCTCCTCCGCCGCTGGTGCGGGCGCCGTCCGGGCATTCGCACAGGATGAAGGAGCCTCCAGCCGTCTCAGTACCGTCGTTTCCAGGCAGGAGGACCGGGTACTCGAACGGGCTCAGCACACCCGCCACGCCGTCTGCGGCATCGCCTGCAACCAGGTGCGAATCAGTGAAGGACACGTTCTCGGAGCCGCGGACGAACACGGCGATGCTCGAGACACCAGGTGTTGCGCCTTCCGGGGCGCGCACCTCGATATTCCGGACCGCAACGGTCCCGGCCACTCCGTCGACCAGTAGCGCAACGCCCTCCTCGCTCGGAGCTAGAACCGCGGGGTAGAGAGCATCGTCGGGCACGTCCGAGCCCGGGCACACGGTTCCGGTGAGCATCATCGGCACGTCCACGACCACCTGCTCCCGGTAGGTGCCGTCGCACAGCGTGACGCTGCCGAGACCTGCTGCGGTGGCCGCTTCGATGGCTGCGTTCACGCTCAGCAGCGGGTCGTCCAAGGTGCCGTCCGCCTCGTCGGACCCACCGGGTGAAACGTAGATCGTGGTCCGCTCGGGTGGGGGATCGGCCTCGTCACCAGCGTCGGCGCCGTCGCGATCCGAGGCTCCGCCGCCCGCGCTACCGCCGTCCGGCCCGTCTTCGCCCGCCGACGGGTAGACGCACTCGCCGTCTTCGTCGAGCACAGCCCCGTCCTGCTCACAGGTGGTGCCGGACGTGAATTTCCCGTCGGAAGAAGAACAGGCAGCAGCAAACGCCACCACCCACGCGACCGGGACGAGGACGGCCGCGCACCGAAGTCCGTGCTTGCTCATGGCAGGGCGGCATTTCACACGAACCGCCGATCCTGGGCGAGTTGCTGCAGAAGAAACCCTCGATGTGGAAGGGTGCCGGGGGAGGCAGCGGCGACGTCAGGGCCGCGGCCCGCCTGCGAAAGAGAGCCCGCATGGGTAACTGAATGTGCTGCAACTACAAGAGGTTACGCCTCGGTCTTGCAACATTTGCGTGAACCGATTGAAGCACAGAGCTCGTACGTTCCGAGCACCGAGCGGGTCGGTTGCTCCACCTGGATCAGGGACGCTATGATCAAGTGTTGGATCCCGAGTCATTCGTCGCGTGTGCCGGCGGCCGCGCCGTCAGAAGGTTCTCTTGCCATGGTGCCAGATAGTGGGGACACGAAACCGTCGCGGTGGCTCGCGGGTCTGGCCGCAGCACTCGCGCTGCTCGGAACCGCCTGCGGGGGTGGTGGCGAAAACGTTCCGGCTCAAGGTCCCGAGGGTCAGCGCCCCGACGGCGCCGGCCAACCTCCAGGCGCACAGCTGAACGCCCGGCAGAGCGCAGCGGCGATCGACGAACTCTTGCACGACATCACCCCGTCGGAAACCCCCCAACCCGCACCGACGGAGACGCTCGCTCCCAGTCGCGCACCCGCGGCGGGGCCGGCTCCCAAACCCGGCGCGACCCCGCCGTCGGAGTCGGATGAGCGCCTAGACACGTTCGACGAGGACATGGCCCGCATCCGACAGACCGTGCCCGGTTGGGACAACGGATCGGGCGTGACCGTGAAGTTCCTCAAGGAATCGACGGGGGGCAGGCTGAGCTTGATCTTCGTGGATCCGACCCCACCGGTGTTCCAGCAGGCCCAAGGGCTCTGGATGATTCAGGGCCGCGCCACTGCCAACAACCAGACCCTGGGACACATCGTCTTTCTGCTCAAGACGCTCGCGCCCGGTCGCTACGAGGGCTCGCCGAACAAGAAGGACGTTGTGGTCGCCGTGCTGATGGGCGAGCAGTGGGACGGCAGAAACCCAGAGACGACGTGGTCGATCAACCAAGGGAGCTGGGCAGAAATCACTCTTCGCAAAGGCCGCAACCCCGGCGACCTCGAGGGCGACTTCCGGGGCCGCCTGGTCGACAACCAGGGCACCGGCTATCACACCATCGAAGCCGGTTACATTTACGTAAATCGCTGATTCGACCCGACGCGTCAGGTCCGACGCAGTGGAATGACGCGCGCCGCACCCCGCGGCGGATCCACGGGGGGAAGCGCCAAGACGAGTGGTTCGATGGCGGGCAACGCCCGGAGGAGTCTCCCTTCGGCGTGCAGCTCGGAGAAGTCACCTTCGAACACCAACAGCAGCCGATAGATCGCTGCAAACGGTCGCGCCAGGAAGCCGAACCCGACCCGATGCCCCGCGCGGGTGAGCCCATCGCTCGGAGAGGCTTCCGGTGAGCGGATCTCGGCCAGCGCGCGCGCCAGCGACAAGTGGGCTTTCCAGTAGCCGGGGTCGACCGCACCCGCAGCTTCCGGCAGGCGGTCGAGCCGCTCCTGGAGTCTGCGCAGCACGGCTGCTGGAGCTCCTGCCTGTCGCAGGAGGCCGACGGCCTTTGCCGGTGCGGCTTCCCAGATGGGCGTGGACGGTCCGCTCGCACTGGACGCGGACTCGAGCGTACGGCCGACGGCGACCGCGGCATCGACGTCTTCATCGCCATCGCGGGGCAACGAGGTCCCCCAGAGCACCGGGGACTTGTCATCGACCACGACCGTGGCCAGAGCTGTGGTCGCGTCGGCCAGAGCGACGAGCTCGTCGTCCAGCCTTCGGATGAGCGCGGACCCGGACGTCACCGGCCGATCATCACGGCCCCGATCGCCGGTAGCCCCGAACGCTTCAGCGAGTGCCTCGAGCCGGCCCTGCACGCTGGCACGCGCAGGCGGCGGTTGGTAAAAACAGACCACCAGACGTCCGCCGCTGGGGAGGGCGCAGAATAGCTGGCGCGGGTCGGTCGGGTCCTTGCCCCCGAATTCCACGCGTGCGTCGTCAGCGTCGAGCTGGCGCTGGACCAACTCGAGCAGGCGCTCGAAGCCGAGGTCTGTCACCGCAGCGATTGTACCCGAACTCCGGCTGCTCCGGCGTGCGGTGTGACTCTCGGACCCTCTGGCCGGCATGAACCGACCCACGGGACTGACGACGGGTTGACTCGCGCCGGGGCCTGGCACGATGCTGGTCGAGATTTGTCGGCTTCTTCCGCCGGCGCAGAGCAACCCGGAGGCAACCCGTGCGCAGAGCAGACGTCATCCTCGTTTTCATCGCCCTTTGCGTCGCCCTACTCGCCTGCAAGAAGGACAAGGACAAGGGCAAGGTAGACGACAAGGCTGCTAGCGCAACTTCGGCAGCCGCTCCGGCTCCTGAGCCTCCGGCCAAGTACGCGGCCGGAGACGTACTGAAGTACATGCCGAACGACTGTACCGAGGGGCGCTTCTTCGTCAGCGCCGTCAAGCTGATTGGCAGCAACAAGCCGCACCTCGACAACATCAAGAGCCAACTTCTGGCTGGATCCGATCCGGAAGCCAAGGAGGCGAACGAGGTGTTCAAGGAGCTCGACGCAGCCGGGTTCGACGTGGCCCGCGACCTTCAGGAAGTGGCCGTCTGTGCCGGCTACCAGGGCGAGGCCGTGGTGGCGCTCGGCCTGAACCTCGACCAGGTCAAGGGCGACCCGTTGGAGCTCCTGGCACGAGCCGTGGAAAAGGGCGGAAAGCCCAAGCCCACGGTGCAGAAGAAGGACGGCATCTCGTTCGTCCAGCCCGACAAGGACCCCGTGATCATCGCTCTGGTCAAGCCCAGCGTGCTGGTCATCGCCAAGGACATGACCGTGGTCGCCACCGCCATGAAGGGGGAGGGCACCGGCGCGTTCGGGCCCGCCAGCACGCACGTCGTGTACGGGGAATTCGAGCAGGGCGACAAGGTCACCGTGACGGCCACGGAAGCCGGACCGAACCTCGACATTTCCATCTCCATCCTGCCCAAGGGGAAGAAGCCGGAGGACCTGAAGATGGGACTCGAAGCGATGCGATTGGACGCCGTCAAGGAGCTCAGCAAGGGCCCGTTCAAGGACCTGGCCGACGATGCCAAGAAGGTCAACTTCGCGGTCGAGGGCAGCCGCGTGGTCGCCAAGCTCAGCCTACCGCGCAGCCGCATCGACAAGCTGTTCGCGGACGTGGCCGCCAAGAAGCCTGAGGAGTTGCTGCAGGCTCTGTAGAGCGCAAGGCGTGTGGGGCTGGGGTCACGCCGCTCCGGGTCCCAGCTCAAACTGGTAGCGGGCGGGTTGCTCACCGAGCACCCGGACCAGCAGCCGGTCCTCGTCGAGGTCCGCCAGGGCGTAGGTGCCGGCCGCTCTGCCCGGGGCGTCCTCGTCGACGTTCTCGATCAGGCTCTGGATGGTGATGTACGGGATGCCGCGAATCACGTCCAGGTGGTTCCAGTGTACGTGACCGTTGATCACGGCCACGACCTTGCCGCTCTCCTCCAGCACCTTTCTGGCGGCCCGGGCTTCGACCACATGGCAAATGTTGGGGGTCTTCTCGAACCAGCGGTTTCCCCTCAAGCACATGTCGGACAACGGATGGTGCAGCACCACGATTGCGGGGTAGGGGGTTGCGGCCAGGTCGTCGCGCAGCCACTCAATCTGCTCCACCGGCAGATGCACGTCGACCTCTCGGCGATGGCGGGTGCGGAGCACGGTGACGTGAACACCGGCCACGTCGCGGCTGTAGTGGAGCGGCCCCTGGTGCTGCCACAGTTCGGCCAGATCGGTGTCCGTGAGGTTCACCGACTCGTGGTTGCCGGCCACGTGCACCAGCGGTGCCTCGAGGGGAGCGACGAGAGCCAGAAACTCCCGATAGCTCCGCCGATCGGCCGCCGGGCTCTCGTCTTCCACGACGTCGCCCAGGTTGATCACCAGATCCGGCTTCTCGACTGCGTTCATCTGCGCCACGAAGGCTTCGGTCAGGGGCGCCGCGTACTGGGCGAGCTTGCGAAGCTTGCCCTCGTGGGTGGCGGTCGGGCCGAAGTGGACGTCCGTGATGAGACCGATTCGCATGGGCCCCCGCTTAGTGCCGCGTCCCCCCAGCGGCAATCGATGCGCTTCCGCCAGCATCCTTGATCCATGTTTCGGCGGCCGCCAGCGACCGCCGAAACATGGGATGGTTTCGTGACCGGGTCCGGGGTCCGTGACCGGGCCCGC
>CAZSVU010000247.1:0-12908 GCA_964610275.1 uncultured Polyangiaceae bacterium
ACCTTGCTCCATCTTCTTCACCCCGGCCGGCCCGAACTCCGAGCAAGGGTGCCGAGTCCTGCTGCGCCCAGCCCCCGGAGAGATTCATTTGCGCTGGTTTCGTTGCTGCGCGCGCTCTCGCTGATCATGTCCTGCTGATGGGGTCAGGACCCCTGCACCGGAACGTGCTCGCGCTCAGTCGGCGTGGCAGCGCCCCTGTCCCCCGCAGATATTGCCGGCGTCGAGCCGACGCAGACGACCGCGGCGGAACAACTCCACAACGTCCGCCACGGTCTCGGCTCCATCGCTACTACCCACGTCGATCCCAGCACGCTCGATCGCCACCAGTGGCCGCCGGCCGATGCCCGCGACCACCAGCAAATCCGCTCCAGCGCTCTGGAGCAAGCGCAAGGGGGCCAGGCAATCTCCGGTTTGATGGTCGGGGTTCGGGATGACGGTCAGCGAGGCGAGCCCGGTGCCATTCACATCGACCACCGTGAAGGCGGCACAATGGCCAAAATGGTCGGATACCGAGGCTTGAATCCCTCCAGGAGCTTCACTGGGTATGGCAATACGCATGCTGCTTTCTCGACTTCCTGCCCAGCATTCCCGAGTGTACTAGTCGGCAATGCTTCAGGGTGTCAGCGCCACACGTCGCCGCGTGCGGGCTGCGCGCGACACACTCCGAGCGGCTATGCTTGACCAGGGCTATTACGGTCATATGCTCATAACACCGCTGCATCGTCAAGCGGTTTCAGTCTCTTACCCATGTGGTCTCGATCCCCAAATCCGCGCGACAGCTGCTCGGCACGATCACTCGCGCGACCAACCGTTTCTTCGCCCTCCAGGCGCGACGTGGTTGCAGCGACGCGCGGTGCAGGCAAAGCTCCTTGCGATGAGGCGCGTGAGCGGCGAGCCGCAGCGGCACGCCTTCATCGACGGGACCGTCCGCCCCGCCACAAGCGGGAATCGGTAGGCCGCAGGAGGGCAGCTTGAGCTTTGAGGCAAACGCGAGTCCGAAGGGAGCGAGCAGGACGATGCGGCACCCCCCAACGAGACTCGAACGACTTGCTTCCCACTTCGGCCGCGGAGCGCGTGCGGTGCTGGCCTCCACCAGCGTATCGGTGGCTCTGTTCAACGCCTGTTTGGTCGAAGAGCACTGCTACTCCGACGCCGACTGCGAGACTCCCCAGATCTGCTCGCCCCTGAACGGCACTTGCACCTACGAATGCCTCGAGGACGGGGACTGCGGCGAGGGCCTACTCTGCATCGACAATCGCTGCTCGACGCGCTCGGAGCGAGCGGACGCGGGGGACGAACTCGTGCCGCTCGTGTGCCCCGACGACATGGTCAGTGTGGGAGAGTCGTTCTGCATCGATCGGTACGAGGCGTCGCGCCCGGATGCCACGAACGATGACCCCGGCAGTGACGAGTCGCGTGCCACGAGCCGCGAGGGGGTCCTGCCTTGGCAGGTCGCCGACAACGAAACGGCGCAGGCGGCCTGCGTCGCTGCGGGCAAGGACCTGTGTGAGCCCTCGCAATGGTCGCTGGCGTGTACCGGGTCGGAACGCACCACGTACGGGTACGGGGAGGCGTACGAGCCAGGCACCTGCAACGGAATCGATCTGTACGGACGCGAGGGCTTGCGTCTGCTGCCAACCGGAAGCCTGCCGGGCTGTCGTAGCGATTGGGGCGCATATGACCTGAACGGAAATCTGTGGGAGCACGTGCGAGGGGGCAGCGAGCAGACCATCCGCGGCGGGGCCTACAATTGCATCGATTCACAGACACTACATCGGTGCGACTACGTTCCAGGCAACTGGCGCCCATCGGCGCGAGGATTTCGCTGCTGCCTCGTTCCAGAACCCCCCACCGACGGCGGCACCAGCTCGGTGGACGACGAGGACGCCTCATCCGAAGCGGGGAGCGACACCGGCCTACCCGAGGACGCGGGCGGTGACGGCTGCCTCGACGAAGACGCGACCGAGCCGCTGGGACCCGACGCTTCGGACGCGGGCCCCGAAGCGGACGCCGAAACCGCGTTGGATGCAGCCGCGGATGCCCCGGACGAGTCCGACGCCTCGGACGCCGATCCCGACCCCACCGACGCAACGGATGAAACCGACGCGAACGATGCGGGTCCCCTCACCGACGCCTCCCCGGACCCCGACGCACCGGACGACGCCTCGACCGAAGCCGACACCGGCATCGACGAGGACGCCTCCCTGGACGCAGCCAACGACGCTGCTCCCGACCAAGACGGGGCCGACGTCGATGCCGCCTCAGTGGATGCAGGCGATGAGCCGGACGCTACCGATGCGACGCCGGACGGTGCAGTGCAGGAGGATGCGGCCGCGGATGCCGAGCCGGATTGCCCGCCGGAGATGGTCCGCGTAAATGACTTCTGCATGGACGTCTACGAAGCCTCACACGAGGACGCGACCGGAGTGCTGATGGGTGCGTCTCCAGTGGCCGCCAGCCAACCCGGCGTCCTGCCCTGGTACTCGCTCGACGCGAATCCGACAACCGCACTCGACACCGCCCAGGCCGCATGCGAAGCGGCTGGAAAACGACTGTGTGAGCTCGACGAGTGGGTGGTCAGCTGCACGGGTCCGGACGAGCTCGCCTACGGCTATGGCGACGTCTACATCGCCGACATCTGCAATGGCATCGATACTTTCTGCTACTGCGACGCAGCGGCGTGCAGCGAGATCGAAAGCTGTCCGTTCCCCCACTGCCGCAGCACTTGCGGCGCCTACTTCCATGCCGAACCCACTGGTGCTTTCCCGGACTGCGTCAACAGCTACGGTGTGATGGACATCAACGGCAACGTCTGGGAGCTCGCGAACAGCACCGATGGTCTGGCGCACTACCGTGGCGGGGCCTACAACTGTAGCGATTCCGAGGCGCTGCATCGCTGCGATCACGATGGGACCTGGGGCCCCTCGGCCCGGGGCTTCCGTTGCTGCAAGGATCTCTGGTGATGCGACGCCGGTGGCTGTACTTGGTCGCGCTGACGATCACCCCCGGGACGGGTCTGGCGCAAACGACGGGCCCCACGTCGCCCAGCGCTGCCGTCGAGCGCGCGCGGGAGCTGCAAGCGGCGGGTGACGGAGAAGCGGCACGGGACCTCTTGCGCGCAGCGGCTGAGGCCACGCCGGACAGCGAGCTGCTCGCCGTGGCCCGAGCAGAATCGTACTTGGCCGACGACAACGACTTCTGGGCCATCAAGGTCTTGACCGAGTTCACCGAAGCCCATCCACCCGCGTGTCAGGCACGGATGTTCAAGGCCCGAATCGAGATCGATCAGGCTGCGTTGGACCAAGCCGAGGCAACGATCACGGAGGCCGGCTGCGAGGAACCCGAGGAAATCCGCACTCGCGGCCTGGTGCTGCGCGCGGTGATCGCACAGGCTCGCGAGGACGATGCCGCAGCCCGCGCCCGCATCGGCGAGGCGCAAGACACCCGCCGCCGCTATGCTGAAGACGCCGCATTGCTCGACGCGCTGAGTGCCACCTACGGCCTCACTCCGGCGCCCGCCTTCGACTGGAAGCTCGATCTGGGCCTGGGGTGGACGAGCAATGGGCTGGCGGGCTCACCAGTGGATCGGGTCTCGCAAGACGGCGCGTCCGGGTCGGCGCTGGCCACTGTGAATGCACACCTCGGATGGCGACCTGCGGCGGTCGGGATCCTGCACCCGCTGGCCGAAGTGCGCTGGCGGGAGACGGAGCTCTTCGCTGGAAGCGCTCGGGGCCTGAGCACGCGCCAACCCGGTCTCCGGCTCGGCGCCGCCTTGGGGAATGAAACGCCGCGGCTGACGGTAACCTACGGGTTCGAAGTGATTCAGGTGCAGGAAGGCGACCGTTACGAAGAGGGCCCGCTTCTGTACTCAGAGGCGCACCGCGGAGAATACGAGCTGGAAGCCACCGACACGTGGTTTGCCTTCGGTGGCGGAGGGCACCGCCGTTTTCGCGAGACAGGCCGCACGCGGTGGGAGTTCGAGCAGGGCCTGGCCGCCGCCTTCACCCTCTCGGATTCGACCCGCCTGATGCTCGGAACCTCGGCGAGGTTCTACGACGCTCGGAACGACGCCTACGACGTCGTGGGCGCCACCGGCTTGGCACAGCTGAGCGTGGCCTTTCCCCGTGGTTTCGAGCTCAGGGAGTCGGCTTCGCTGTCCGGCGATGCGTATACGGATTCGCTGGGCTACTTCGCTGGCGCGCCGCAAGAGGAGCGCCGGGACGTGCTGCTTCGAGCCAGTGCCACGCTCTGGTCGCCGAGCACGGCGGGACTCAAAGGCGGGCTCGAGTACGACTACACGAGCCGCGCCAGCACGGCCACCCCGTACAGCTTCCATGATCACCGCATGCTCCTGCGAATGAGCTGGAGCTACGACAGTAAGCGGCTTGGCGTGAGCCGCATTTCGGCCGACGGCCGCGTGCCGCTTCGCCACGGCCTGGACCCAGGCGCAGACCAGCCCCGCTCCGACCAACGAGTCCGGGATCTCATGCGCCAGGACGAGGACGTGCAACGTGGCTCCTCTTGTCTGAAGTGAACGTATCCATGCCTGAAGAAGCTACCCGCAGTGACCCGAAACCACGCTCATCCACCACCTGGAAGATCGCCCGCGACGCAACCATCGTCGTCGTGGCCTCCTCCGCCGTGGGCCTGCTTTCCAACGCGGTCCGCAGTGAGCGCCTGCCGTGGATTCAGCCCGACGAGTACGACATCCTCGTTCCGTGCCCTGAGCCGGTGGGCGACGCCACTGAGATGTCCCCAGGGAATCCACTGTTACTGGAAGCCACCTCGCTAGTCATCGACGCGCGCACCGAGGCCGAATTCAAGGAATGGCACGTGCCCAAGGCGCTGAACGTGGAGTTCGACTGGCTGGGTCCGCCGCTGGATAAGGAGGTCACGACCGTAGCCCGAAACGCGGCCAAGAGCGGGGCCCAGCGGGTGGTGGTCTATGGCGACGGCGACAACCCCGATTCGGGCCGCGAGTGGGCTCGACTGCTGTCCGGGGCGCGGATCAAGAACGTTTTCTACGTCCAAGGGGGCGCCCCGGCCCTGCAGAAGCTCATGCAGAAGGGAGAATCGCAATGAGGCGCCTGCTGGACTGGCGCGGGCATGCATGGTTTGGCCTCGGCGCACGTCTATATGTCGGGGCCGTGTTCCTGCTCGCCTGCTACCACAAGATCCTGGACCCTGCGGTGTTCGCCGTCGACGTGGCCACCTACCAATTCTTGCCGCTATCGACCATCAACTTCTTCGCGCTCACCGTCCCCTGGATGGAGCTCGTGGTGGGAGTGATGCTGGTGGTGGGCCTACGCGTGCGGCCTGCAGCGCTGATCGTCGCGGGTCTCATGGCCTCGTTCATGATCGCTCTGGGATGGGCGCTGCATCTGGGTCTCGACATGTCTTGCGGCTGCTTCGCCTCGCAAGCGGCCACAGAAGAGGACGCCATCTCGTGGCACACGTTGATCCGCGACAGCGTGTGGCTGCTGCTGGCGCTCTACATCTTGGTGTTCGACCGTCGACCGCTCGGCGTGGAGCGGTTGGCCAAACAAAGGAGCTAGTGCGATGCGTCACTTGATCATCAGTCTGATGCTGCTACTCGCCGTGCTGGGGCTGAGCACGCCAGCGGAGGCCCAAACGGCAACCTGCGACGCCTTGAGTGGCCACAAGAACGACGTCGCCCAGGCCGTGCTCAACAGCCAGCACCCTTATGACTGTTGTGACGGAACCATCGCGGCGTGCTTGGAGAAGCCGAAACCCTGCCGACTCGCCAAGCGCTTGGCCAATCAGGTCTGCCGCATGGCCAAGACCGGCAAGAGCCAAGCCGAGATCGAGCGCGCGCTGGCCCGACGGGCATCGAGCATGATGCCCGGAGGGACGAAGTACAAGATCGATCTCAGCTTGACGCCTCCCGCCGGGAAGGCGGGGGCCAAGGTAACCCTGGTCGCCTATCTGTGCGCGCGTTGCCCGTACTGCGCACGCCTCACGCCCCATCTCTACCGCAGCGTGACCAGCGGCAAGCTCAAGGGCAAGGTGAGTTTCTACGTCAAGCCGTTCCCAATCCGCAGCCACCAGCATTCCACCGAGGGCGGCATGGCGATGATGGCAGCCAACAAGCTGGGCAAGTTCTGGGAAATGCTGCTTCACATGTACGCGAACTTCGACAAGTTCGATCCCGCCAAGCTACCCGACTGCGCCGCCGCCAAGGGCATGAACCGCGAGCAGTTCGTCAAGCTCCTCAGCGACCAGGGATTGCGTGCCAAGCTGGTGGACTCCAAGAAGGAAGGGGTGACCAACAAGGTCGACGCCACACCGACCCTCTACATCAACGGACGCAAGTACACGGGCAACCTCGACGCGACGACCGTCGAAGACGTGCTCGAAGAAGAGTACGACCGTTTGACTGACAAGAAGCACGACTAGATCTGCGAGCGCGACCCTCGATCGCTATTGCGAGCCCCCTGCGGTTGAGGACTCGCAATAGCGATCGAGGGCCGTGATGGTGCTCGAGACAGATTCCTGTCGCCGGTTCGGGGTCTTCGCAAGACGCCACCCCGTGAGCATCAGCGGATGCACAGCCTCGCGAAGAAGCTGGGGCTAGCTGCCGCACAGGACCGTCGTCTCCGTCACGTATGCCGCTGGTTGCCTTGTTGTTTGAAGTGTTGCTGCCGCTCGGACACCGGCTGCGACGACGCCGCGCGTAGCGGGTCAGACGTGGGGCCCACCTGCGAGGACATCCGGGGCGCTCTGGGTGAAAAGTGCCGGGCCGACTGATCTTTCTTGGCCCGCTGCGCATAGTCCATCCACTACGACCGAAACAGAGCTGCACCCTGAGCAAGTGCATCCTGCTGTCCGCTTCTGTGGATTCCAGAAAGGCTGTAAGATGAGACTGCGCACTTTGCCTTGGGCCTTTGCACTGTTGGGGATGGTCGCGGCTGGAGCCTGTTCGTCGGATGATGACGGCAGCGGGGCCGACGGATCCGACACTGGCGGAAACGGCAGCACCGATCCAGACGCCGGGGATCCGAATGACCCCAACGCACGCGTGGCCGCGCTGCCGCCGGGCAGCAACGGCCTGGTGGAGATCCCCGTCGAGCAGCGCTCGGACTGGCGCGCCGATGCCTGCGAAGGCTGGTCGGCCGAGCCCGAGCTTCTGCCGAGCGCCCTGGTGTTCGTCGTGGACGTCAGCGGCACGATGAACGGCACCACCCCGGCCACCGGCAATCAGACCAAATACGAGGTCACGCGCGATGCCCTCACTGCCGCGCTCGACGATCTGCCAGCGAATATCCACGTGGGGCTGACGTTCTACCCCAACATGGACAACGGTGGCGCCATCGAGCAGTCGGCGGATCTGTCACCGTGCATCGACGAAGGCGACAACGTCGACATCGCGCAAATGGGAGATCTCGGCTCCGCGCACCGGCAGGCCCTGGCGGACGCCCTGGCTGCCGTGGATCCAGAACCGGATGGAGCCACGCCCACACACGACGCGTTCAACGTCGCACTGGAGATGCTGAACCAGCTTCCCGGTTCCCTCAACCGCTACGTGGTCATCCTCACCGACGGCCAGCCCACGCTGCTCGAGGGGTGCTACGGCCGTGCCGCTCCACGCACGCCGGAGGACACCCAACCGATCATCGATGCCATCGCGACGGCCAACGCCTCGGGGGTCCAAACGTTCCTCATCGGCTCTCCGGGCAGCGAGGAGAACGCCGGCACGGGAGAGGACGTGCGCGACTGGCTGAGCGAAGCGGCGCGCGCCGGCAGCACGGCCATCAGCTCCGACTGCACTGACGCAGGACCGGACTTCTGCCACTTCGACATGACCCAGGCCGAAGACTTCGGCGCGGCGCTACGCGACGGGTTGGCGACGATTGCCGGCTCGGTGGTCGTCTCGTGCAGCTACGAGATGCCTCAGGAGTCGACGTTGGGAGAACCCATCGACTCGGACGCGGTGAACCTCATCTACGGTGATGGCTCGGGGACCATCTTCGCCATTGAGCAGAACGGCGCTGCAGACTGCGAAGCGGGATGGCATTACGCCAGCTCGGATGCCAGTCAGATCGAGATCTGTGGCGTGACCTGCGACGAGATCATGAGCAACCCGAACGCCTCGATCGAGCTACTGTTCGGGTGCGAGACCATCACCATGATCGAGTAGCGTTCGCTGAAACCTCGAGGGGACAAAGCAACGCCCGGAGGCGGCGGGTGCACTCCGGGCGTTGCAGCTTTGGGGACTCGTGTATCGACGTTCTCGTGGTTAGCGTCCTTTGCCGCTGCCCGAGTCGCCGCGCTTCTGCTGGCGACTCTCGCGTGACTCGGCACGCCGCTCCTGACGCTGCTGGCGTTGTTCCTGCTTGGCCTGGCGACGCTCGCGCCTCTGTTCCTTGGCGGCTTCCCCGCTCTTCTGCTGGGACTTCTTCTGAGACTTCTTGGCGGCCTTCTTGGCGGCCTTGCGCGCTTCCTTGGTGGCGGTCCCGTCCTGCTTCTGGTTCTGGGACTGCTTCGCAGAGCCGTCTTGCGCCTTCTCTTGCTGCTGCTTCTGCTGCTTCTGCTGCTTCTGCTGCTTCTGCTGCTTCTGCTGCTTCTGCTGTGCAGATTCGGCAGTGTTGGTACGAATGCGCACCCGTTCGACGGTTCCGTCCTCTGCGGCCAGCGCCAGGCCGGAAACGCAGATCGCCGCGGCGATGAAACTCGAACCGATCAAGCTGACTAGTGTTCTCATCTGGACTGCTCCGGGATGGGGCCGCTCCCGAAGGGAACGGCGTCTCTTGATGGGTGTGACGACAGCGGCGAAGCGTGCGTTCCCCTGCCCCAGCTCCAACCCACGTTCCGTCCGCGAACAGCGACGATATCCCTTTGATTTTCCAATAGCTAGACGCGCAGAGGAGTCCGGGGGAGAGTAGAGGAGACCGCAGGCGGGAACTTCCCCGCTCCGTTTCTCGTCAGATCTCAGATTGGCCTCCGGAAAAGACCGAACCCTGCTGCAGCGCGCCCGCCAGGGCGAGGTCGCCGCGTTCGAAGCTTTGATCGAGCCGCACGTCGCATCGGTGCGTCGCTTGGCCTACTCGTTCTGCGGCAACTGGGCCGACGCGGACGATCTGGCTCAGGAAGCACTGATCAAGGCGTTTCGGTCCATCACGTCGTTTCGGGGCGAAGCCTCGGTAGGGACCTGGCTCTACACCGTGGTCCGCTCAGCCTGCTTGGACTGGCGCCGCAGCCGCCAGGCCAAGAACCGAGCGGCCGAGGAGACCCTCGGGGACGAGCAAGTGGACCCGCACGACGGCCAAGACGCCCTGCTCGCAGGCAAGGACGAGGCCGAGCAACTCTGGTCGGCGCTCCGACGCCTAGATCCGCGCTTCCGCGTTCCCGTCGTACTCTGCGACATCGAAGGCATGGAGTACGAGCAGATCGCGGCGATCGAGCGCGTCCCCGTCGGAACGGTCCGCTCCCGCATCTCCAGGGGCAGGCGCCAGCTTCGAGACCTGCTGGCCGAATCCTCCGAAGCACTGGCCGCGGGACCTGAATCGGGAACTCGAGACGCAGATCCCTCGTCCAACCATCGTAGTAGGCCGGATTCATGACTTCCCTCACCGACTCTGAGCTGCAAGCCCGGCTGCGGGCCCTGCGGGTTCCGCCACCGGCCGGCGAGTTCCATGCACAGCTCGGCGAGCGCCTGGTGGCAGTCGCCTCGGCCCCGCCGGCACCGGTGGTGTCGCTCAGGAAGTGGCGCACCCCGCGGCGCATGGCTCTGCTATTGGCCGCCGCGGCTCTCCCACTCGGAGCCTATGCCGCCACGGGCGGTTGGGTGCCTGGATGGGGGTCCGGCAAGCCAGAGGCGACTGAATCCCTGGCGGAGCAGGCGCCACCAACCGAGTCCCCGCGCCAGGCCGCAACCCGAAGGTCCGGCACGACGGCTCCGACCCCACCGAGCCCTGTGCCAGCGCCGCAGGCAGCGGAGAAGGGTGCGGCCGCCGATGTCGCACCTCGCGCGGCGCAGCGCCCGCGACCGCCTGCGCCCGATGCCCACCCGGCACGCGTCGAGCAACACGCTCGGACGGCGGATACTGGTGAGCTCACCCCCGCCGAGGAACGTCGCTCGACCGAGCGGGTCAGGATACAAATGAATGCGGGCTCGAAAGGCGCCGACGCGCCCGGCAAGCAGGGCGCAGCACGCATCCGACCAGGACGAACCCAGTCCAGCGGAAGCGCCGCGGAACGTGCAGGGTCGGGAGTCGACCGCCGGGACAGCCAGTCGACAGCCGGCGCAGAACGTGAAAGAACGTGGCGGAGACAGCGCGAACGCACTGAACGGTCCGAGCGACAAGGTCAGGACCGGCGTGAGAAGATGCGGCACCGCGCGCGTTGACCTGAATGCGGCTCCCCACGCTCGTTTCCCATCCGGCCAGGTGGTGGCTGGTCTGCTGCTTCCCCCTGCTCCAGCTCGTTGCGAGCCCGGCGAGTGCGGATGAGCTCGACCCGCCGCCGGACGAGACGGCGGAACCGGACGAAGACGCCCGATTTCACGCTCATCTGAGCGACGCTCTGACGCACTTCAAGGCCGGAAAGTACGAGCCGGCCCTGGCCGAGTTCGAGCGTGCTCTCCGTACCGCACCAGCGACGGCCGATCGTGCCACGCTGGAGTTCAATGCAGCAGCCTGCCTGTACGAGCTCGCGCGGTACCCCGAGGCCGAAGCGCGTTTCGTGCGCGCCGCCGAGCTCGACCCCAAGCTCGCGCCGCTGGCTCTGCTCAATGCGGGCGTGTCCGCCCTCGAGGCGGGACGCACGACAGCAGCCGAGACCTACCTTCGCACGGCACCGCCCGGCGACACCGAAGCTGAAGCGCGCCGCTCCGAGCTGACGCAGAAACTGACCGCGACACGCGACGCGGCGCTGCGCGCCGAACGCAGCGCCCTGGTGAGCGAAGGTGCGGCCGCCTTGGAGCAGAAGCAGTTCGCGCTGGCGAGAACCAAGCTCGAGCAGGCCCTGCGCCGTGCGCCGGACCTCAGCGACGAAGAACGTGCCGATCTTCACTTCGGCATCGGCACCGCAGCGGCCGGGCTCGGCGATCTCGAAGCGGCGCGCCAGCACTTCGAGACAGCCGCCGATCTGGCGCCGAGCGACCCCGACGCGAGCTACCAGGCCGCCCGCGTCGCGGATCAGCAAGGCGAATTGAACGCGGCCGAAGCTCGATACGAGGCGTCCCTCGGGCGGGGCTTGGTCGGGCCCGAGGCGGTCGCAGCCCGTGCTCGACTGGAGCAGCTGTCTCCGCTTCCTCCTTCGGGATGGAGTGGCTGGGTGGGCGTGAGCGGGGGCTACGACACCAACCCGGATCAGTCTGGCGTGGCGGACACCACCGGTGTGAGCGGCGGCAGACAGACTCGCGGCAGCCCGTTCGTCGGCCTGGGGGCAGAGATCGAACCCCAGACGACGCTCACCCGCAGTTGGTCCGCCGGAGCCTTCTACTCCCTGTATGCGCTCGCGCTGCTCGATTCTCCGGTGCAGGACCTCAGCGTTCAGGGCCACGAAGCCGGACCTCGCGTGTACTGGACTCCGACGAGAAGCGTCAGGATGAGGTTCACGGCGTCGGCCGGGCTCTACCTCGCTGGTCTCCGCGAGATCGAGCCATTCGTCTGGGACGTCACAGATGAGACGCGAGTGGACCTGTTCCTGGGTTCGATTCTCCGCACCCGAGTCGAGGTCGAGCTGCGCCGCAGCCAGGGACTGGCCGGCTACGGGTACTTGACCGGGCTCCGGACCGACCTGCGACTATCCGAACAGCTCAGACTCGATCCTTTGCGCATCGAGCTCGGGGTCCGGTACCGGATCAACGACATCGGGACGCAGAGTGAACCCGTTTCGAACAGCGATTTCTCGCCCGGCGGTCAACCGGGTGGCCCCACCGACCCTCAGGACGGTACCCAGGTCGATACCTACGTGATCCCGCTAGCATACACTGCTCCCATGGTGTTCGCCAACCTCGACCTCGACCTCACGTCGCGCTGGGCCCTGGGTCTGTCGGCCCAGCTGGAGCGCCGCAGCTACGAAGCCAGTCACATCGAAAGCGCCACACTCCCCGAGAATCGGAAAGAGCGACGAGACACCCGGCTGGGGGGTGGGTTGAGCAGCGAGTCGGCTCTCGACGAGGACGCTCACTGGCTGTTCGTCGTGACCTACGACGTGCTTTCGAGCCAGTCGAACATGGGGGTAGACCAGTACGACTACGAGGATCGCAACTACGTGCAGCAGATCGTCGAAGTCGGCCTCGAAGCGCACCTCTGACGGGCCGTCGCCCGGTGCGCGAACGCACTGCCCCCGCTTCATTCCTGGGGTCGGTGTTGCAGATGTCAAGTCCGGGATGGGATCGGCAACGCACGACAATTCGACCGGGCAGCTCAAAGCGGATTGGCCGCCGAACCCCTCGCGCAAAGATGCTAGGCTCTTCCCGTGCTTCGACGAAGTCCCTCACGGGCAGTGAGGTGCCGATTCAGCCTTGCCCGCTGGGTCGGGGTGGGCTGCCTGGTGCTGTCGATCGGCTGCGGCCGGGACGAGCCCGTGCGCCACTCCGACTGCCCTGACGATCCAGACTCCGGCGCCACCTGTGAACCGCTTCGCCGGCACGTGATTCTGTTCATTGGGGACGGCATGCCGCTGGAGACCGAAATCTCGGCGAGCCGCTACCTCACGGGCACCACGGATGGCTTGAGTTTCCACCAGCTGCCCTACCGCAACGCGATCACGACCTGGGACGTGACCACGTACGATCGCTATGCGTGGGCGCGGGGCGCGGATCGCTTCGATCCCGACGACTTCGATCCGGCCCTGGGCTATGACCCAGAGCGCGGCGGGCGAGCGCACGAGGAGGACGAAGGGGATGGGCCCGCGGCATTCGGCGATGCCTGCGAGGACGC
>CAZSVU010000248.1:0-12895 GCA_964610275.1 uncultured Polyangiaceae bacterium
CCCCCCCCCCACGCCGCCAGCGGAACGGATCGCGGGACGTCGGTTTGTTCCAGAATCACGCTCCCCGATATGGACCAGGCGATCACTCCTTCGTCCAGGCGCCCTTTGAGGAACCGATAGATGCCCGAGACCGCAAACAGGACCTACGCCACCGGCAAGCGCAAGACCGCAGTCGCTCGCGTGTGGCTCGCGCCCGGTGCTGGCAGCATGACCATCAACGGCCTCCCAGCAGAAGAGTACTTCGACCGCGAGAGCTCACGCATGATCGCGCGCCAGTCGCTCGAACTGTTGGAAGTGAACGACCAGTACGACGTCAAGGCCACCGTGGCGGGCGGTGGGAAGAGCGCACAAGCCGAAGCTGTTCGACACGGCATTGCGCGCGCGTTGGCTCTCGAGGACATCGAGCGGCGGCGTCCGCTCAAGCGAGCTGGCTTCCTCACCCGTGACGCGCGAGCCAAGGAGCGCAAGAAGTACGGTCAGCCCGGCGCACGGAAACACTTCCAGTACTCCAAGCGCTGAGGGGGAACCGTCGAGCGGTGGGACAACGGCGGGCTCGGTGCCCGAGGCGGGCACGCTCGTGCACGGCGGGACGGAGCGGTTCCGATCACCCCCTGCAACGCTGGTTAAGGTGGTGTTCAGCGCTGCCCCCAGCACTATACTTAATGTTTCTATCCGATCACCTGCCGCACGTGGCTGATGCCAGAAGAGTTCAAACTCCGTAGCGAATTTGCTCCGAAGGGGGACCAACCCGAGGCCATAACATCCTTGGTGAAGGGGCTAGCGGGTGGGCAACAGTACCAGACTCTGCTCGGGATCACGGGAAGTGGCAAAACGTTCACCTTCGCGAACGTAATCGCGACCGTGCAGCGGCCCGCTCTCATCATCGCGCCGAACAAGACGTTGGCTGCACAGCTCTATGCGGAGATGAGAGATCTCTTTCCGGAGAACTCCGTACACTACTTCGTCAGCTACTACGACTACTACCAGCCGGAAGCCTACCTGCCGAATACCGACACTTTCATCGAGAAGGATGCCATCGTCAACGACCAGATCGACCGCATGCGCCACGCGGCGACGCATGGGCTGCTGTCGCGTCCGGATGTCATCATCATTGCCAGCGTGAGCTGCATCTACGGCATTGGTGCTGCGGAGACCTACCAGGGGCTACAGATCGAAATCGTCCGCGGTGAGGAACTTCGGCGCGACAACCTACTGCGCCAGTTGGTCGACATCCAATACGAGCGCAACGACACGGACTTCCACCGGGGCACGTTCCGAGTGCGCGGCGACGTAGTGGAGATATTTCCGACCTATGAGGAGTGCACCGCCATCCGGATCGAGTTCTTCGGCGACGAGGTCGACGCCATCCGCGAGGTGGATCCGCTGCGCGGCCGCGTCCTGGGCTCGCTCGACAAGTACGCCGTGTATCCCGGCTCGCACTACGTGACACCACGGCAGCAACTGCAGCGCTCGATCGGCGCCATCCGCGAAGAACTGCGCGAGCGGCTCGACTTCTACGACAAGGAAGGGCGCTTTCTCGAGAAGCAGCGGATAGAGCAGCGCACCATGTACGACCTCGAGATGCTGGAGCAGATGGGATTCGTACAGGGCATCGAAAACTACTCTCGGCACCTGGCAGGGCGGCAGGCGGGAGAACCCCCTCCCACCCTGCTGGACTACTTCCCGGACAACTACCTGCTGATCATCGACGAGTCACACCAAACCATCCCGCAGTTGGGCGCGATGTACCGCGGCGACCGCGCGCGCAAAGAAACGCTGGTCGATTATGGTTTCCGGTTGCCCAGCGCTCTGGACAATCGACCGCTGAGGTTCGAGGAATTCAAGCAACGCGTCAGCCAATGCATCTGCGCCTCGGCGACCCCGGGCGACTGGGAGTTGGAGCAGACGCAAGGGGTCGTCGTCGAGCAACTCATCCGCCCTACGGGACTGGTGGATCCGGCCATCGAGGTCCGCCCGGTAGAAGGCCAAGTCGACGACCTTCTCGGGGAAATCCGCGCGCGCGTGGACCGTGGCGAGCGTGTCCTGGTGACGACCCTCACCAAGCGGATGGCCGAAGACCTGACCGAATACTACGCGGAGTTGGGCGTTCGCGTGCGCTACCTGCACTCCGACGTAGAGACGCTGGAGCGAGTGGAACTGCTCCGGGATCTGCGCGCGGGCGAGTACGACGTACTGATCGGCATCAACTTGTTGCGAGAAGGGCTCGACCTTCCGGAAGTGAGCCTGGTCGCCATCCTGGACGCCGACAAGGAAGGCTTCTTGCGAAGTCCACGCGCGCTGATTCAGACGATCGGGCGCGCAGCACGCAACGTGAACGGGCGAGTTTACATGTACGCTGACCGCATCACGGCAGCGATGGGGCGTGCCATCGAAGAAACCGACCGGCGACGCAGCATCCAGCTCGAGTACAACGAAGAAAACAATATCACTCCCGAGACCATCAAACGAGCCATCCTGGACATCAGTCCTGCCAGTGGCCAGCACGACTACTACTCGGTGCCGCGAGTGGTAACCGCTGCCAAGCCAGCCAGCAGCGGCAAGAAACCGGCGCGGCCGAAGGAACTGGGACTGACCGATCAAATCGAAGAGGTGCGGCAGCGCATGTTCCAGGCGGCAGAGAACCTCGAGTTCGAGACGGCCGCTCGCCTGCGCGACGAGCTTCGACAGTTGCAGTCCGGACAGGCAGCACCCAGCCAGCCGGGCACGGCAGCTCCACTCGACGCGTCAGCGTCCAAGGCGGGCCGCAACGGACGTACCGGACGTGCCGGACGTACCGGACGTGCCGGACGTGCCGGAGCCCGGCGGCGGCGTTGACGCGGCGTTGGCGGCCGCGAGCCTAGAGCAGGTCGTCCTCACCACGCTCACGCAGGGCGTCGACGACCAACCGCACATCCTGGGCTCGTTCCCGCGGAATGATCAGTAGCGCGTCGTCGGTCGCCACCACGCACAACCCTTCGACGCCCACGGCGGCAATGACGCGGCGCCCAGCATCCGTGCGAAGATCCCTGACCAGATTTCCGCTGGACTCCAGGGCGAGACAGTTCGAGTCCAGCGCGTTGTCGTGCTGGTCGCGCTGCGCCAGCTCCCAGGCACTGTGCCAGCTGCCCAGATCGCTCCAACCAAAGCTGGCCGGGACGACATTGAGCGAGGCTTCCTTCTCCATGACGCCATGGTCGATGCTCACGGCGGGAGCCGACTCGAAGAATCGCAGGGTCTCGTCAGGCTCGGCGTCCGTGCCTTCAGCAGCAGCGCGGTCCAGCGCAGCCAGTCCACGATGCAGCTCTGGCAGATGTCGCTCGATCGCGCTCAGCATCGCTCGCGCGCGAAAGAAGAACATCCCGCTGTTCCAGAAGTGGCGGCCGCTCCGCATGAACTGTTCGGCGCGGGTCCGATCCGGCTTCTCCACGAATCGCTCGACCCGAAGCACCCCCTCGGCCACCGAGTCGGCGGCTTCGATGTAGCCGTAACCGGTCTCTGGCCGGGTCGGCTCGATGCCGATGGTCGTGATGGGACCGGTCTCGGCTGAGGCTATGGCATGCCCCAGGGCAGCTCTGAAGGCCCCTTCGTCTCCGATGTGGTGGTCGCTGGGCAGAACCATGATGGTCGCATCCGGATCTCGACGCGCCACGCGTTGCGTGGCCCATGCGATGCACGGAGCCGTATTGCGCGCAATCGGTTCACCCAAAAAAGCTTCCCGGGGCAATCCCGGCAGCGCACGTCGGGTCGACTCGACCAGCCTGGCCCCCGTCGCGATCAGAATCCTCTCCGGCGGACAGACGCCACTCAACCGACGGACGGTGGCGGCGATGAGACTCGTATCGTCACTGGGACCCAGCGCCAGCAGCTGCTTGGGATGGGCGCGCCGGGACGCAGGCCAGAACCGGGTTCCACTGCCCCCGGCGAGAACGACGGCAAAGGTACTCATGGCGCGGCGGAGGGTACCACAGCACCAGAGAGAAGCTCCCGCGCTAGTGCCTGTCCGAGAAGTCGCAATCGTTGTCCTCCGCCCGGCCGAACTCGCGGGTGGCGGCCCGGCGGAAGCGCAGCTCTGCTGCGATCTGGACAGAGCACCTGGTCTTTCTTGGGGCACCTTCGGTGCCGCTGTGCCCTGTCCCGACAACCAGCTGAAAGACCAACGAAGACGCGATGAAGCGGGTTCATTGATTGTCATTTCCGAGACAGGGCACTAGCGCGCCACCAGCGCCACCACCAGCGCCAGCGGCGCGGTCCACGCGGCGAACCAGGCGAAGCGCCCCCGATTGACGACGCCCCGGAGGGCGTACAGCGCCCCAATTCCGACGCCGAACGCGATGACGGCCCCGGCCAGCGGCGCCCCCAGCCCCACCGGAGACGAGAGCGCGGCCGGCACTTCCACCAACACGGCACCCAGCACCGCAGGCACCGAAGCCAGCATGGACAGCTCGAAGGCTCGCTGTGGGCGCACCCCCAACCAGAGAGCGACGCAAATCGTCGTCCCGCTGCGCGAAAGCCCAGGCATCACGGCCAACCCCTGCGCCACCCCCACCAGCGCTGCCCCCCACCAGGCAGGGACCTCGCGGGGGCCTGGGGGGGCCCAACGCGAGGTCGCGAGCAGCACCGACGTGGCACCGAGGCCGATGGCTACCGCCATGGGCGAGGCCGTCCAACGAGCCACCGCATCACGGAGCAGCAGTCCAATCACAGCCGTTGGCACCGAGGCAATCACGACGAAGAGCGCGTCACGACCACCAGTGGTGCCGACGAACCGCGCCGGCGATGCCAGTGCGAGTGTTCCTTCCTTCACCGCAGCTGCGAATCGGCTCCAGAGCACCAGCACCGTTGCGAGCAACGTTCCGGCGTGCAGGGTAACGTTCAGCGTGAGACCTGCATCCTTCAGGCCGAACGCCATCTGTCCAAGAGCCAGGTGCCCCGAACTCGACACCGGCAAGAACTCGGTCAAGCCCTGGAGCACCCCCAAAACGCCCGTCTCAAGGGGACTGGGCGCCACGTGCGCTCACCTCCTCCAAGATGCCTTCCAGTGCCGTCGCTGCTACGACGCCGTGCCGAATGGCCCTCACTCGCCCACCTCGGTCGATCACGACCATGGTCGGAAGCGTGCTCGCCCCGTAGCCGTCGGCCACCTGACCGCCGGCGTCGTGCACAGACGGGTAGCGCAGCGCGCGGGCCCGGGCGAATTGCGCAGCCGGTTCTGGGGAGTCGTCGACGCTCACGCCCACCACCGTGACCTGATCGCTGGGCAGTCGTCCCACGAGCTCGTTGAGAATCGGCATCTGGCGAGCGCACGCGGTACACCAGCTGGCCCAGAACTCCAACACCACTGTCTGGTTTCTCAGGTCTGACAGCCGGATCCGGCTGCCGGTGTCGCCGCCGTGCACCACGGGGAGCACGAAGTCGGGCGCCTCTTGCCCGACGAACCGAGCCGCGCTCGGCCGAAGCCTGGGCAGGACTGCAAAACCGAAGACCAAACTGAGGGCAATGACGAGGGCCGTAGTCGTCCAAGCGGGTCGCTCCCGCTTCTCCGGTGGCTTGTCCATCAGCAGCTGCATACGCCGTGCGCCGCGGTGCGGCCAGGCTTTCGCGCCATCCCCGCCGGTGGAGGGATGCCGTCAGCCTGCGCGCCGAGCGGCGCTCGCGCACGGGCCTGCCCCGCGCCCGCTCGGGGCGGGGAACGATCGGGAGCCGAGGCCTCAGCTCCGGGTGCTGGGTGGAGGCGCGTCCCAATGACTCGACTCGAGCGCTGCCTGCCCGACCGCCGTTCCGGCCACTGGCAAGCGCACCCGTATCCGCGCACCCCCCAGCGGGCTCTCCAGTGCGCTGATGCTCCCCGCATGCTCCATCACGATCTTCTTGGCAATCGCCAGACCGAGTCCGGTACCGGCGGTCTTGGTCGTCACGTAGGGGTCGAACACCGTGGCGCGCATTTCCGTGGGGATGCCGGGACCGTCGTCGTCGATGTCGATCACCCAGAAGTCACCGTCGCGGGTCAGCCGGACCCGAACCTCACAGCTGTGCGCCCCCGTGGCCGAGCTGGCCTGCGCCGCGTTGCGAACTAGGTTGATCAACACGCGCCGGAACATCTGCCGATCGATGTTGGAGGGCGCCGGGGAGTCGGCGATCTCGAGCTCGATCTGCGCCTGGAGGCGCGAGTCGGTCGGGGCTTCACCTTCGGCCAGCTCATCGTCGAGCAGCGCCAGCCGGCCGAGTTGCTCTCGCATGAATTCTGCCAAGTCCGCCGCTTGGAGCTCGGCGCGAGGGACTCGGGCGAAATCTGAGAACTCACTGACCAATCTGCGCAGCGTACCCACCTCGTCCTCGACAATCTCCAGCGTCGAGTCCACCAGCTGTCGATAATGCTCGTCGTCGCCGGTGTAGCGCCGATGAATCTCCTGCACGGCCAGCTGGATCGGAGTGAGGGGGTTCTTGATTTCGTGCGCGAGGCGCCGCGCCATCTCCTGCCAGGCTCCGATCCGCCTCAGATACTCGATGCGCGCCCGGCTCGACTCGATTTCACCGAGCATCCGATTGAACGCCCGTGCCAAGTCAGCCACTTCATCGGAGCCTCGCTCGGGAACGCGGATGGTCAAGTCACCAGCTCCGACTTGCTTGGTCGCGTCAGCGAGTTGGCTGATGCGGGTCGAGACGCCACGCGCCAACAGCGCTCCCACACCTGAAGCTGCCAGAATGGTCAGCCCCAGCAGCGCAGCAAACGCGAACAGGTAGCTCGCCTCGTCCTGTTCCCGACGACGTTCCAGCCGATGGTAGAAATCTACGAACCGGCTCATCTCGTCGCGCTCCTCGAAGCGCGCCTTCGCGGCGGCGAAGACCGCCACCAAGCGTGGACCCTCTCCTTCCGCGACCTCGGCGTCGGACGCCGTCTCGCCAGGCTGACCGACTACGCTCAACGGTCGAATCACTTCGAGATCGTTCTCGGTGTCTGGGTTGAGCGGGGAGCCACGATCCACGCTGACGAGTCGTTCTCCCTCCTCGTCCACCACCGCCAGGCTCACCAGATTGGGGTACCGGGGGAACAGCCGCCGGAGTTCGCGCCGGATCGCCTCCGCATCGCTCGCCACAGCCGCGCGACGCAGTGGCTCGTGCTGGGCAATCGCGGACGCCTCGTGACGCATGGATGCCTTCACGGCGCGAGCCAGCTCTTGATACAGGCTGAGTGACTGATCGAGCCGGGTGCCCACCTCCGGCTCGAAGAACCGCGCCGAGGTGGTCTTCACCATGGAGTGTGCCAGCAGCACCGCAACGACCAGCGGGATGAGCGCCGTCAGCACGATCGCCAGCGCAAGGCGGCGCCGAATGCGACCGGATACGCCCATGGGCGGATTGTTCGCGCAAAAGCGCCCGCAGGTCCAGCCCGGAGAGAGAGCTACTCCCGAGAAAGGAGTTGGCGAAGCAAGCCGAGCGGGTTGAATCCCAACCAGGACTCGATGTCCCGATCGATACCGTAGCGCTGCGAGAAGCGCTCCAACGCGGGAAGGAGCGTGCCGTCGGCGGCCAGCCAGCTACTGGCCGCCAGACGACTGACGAGGCCGCGCGCGGCCGCCACGGCCGCGCGCCCCAGATCGATGCCCAGCGGAACGGCGACGGCAGGAGCGACAGGAGATATGATGACGTCGCGCGCTGCGACTGCCGTCGCCCAACTCCCGGGTTGACTGGTGTGGCGTGACAGCGCCTGGAACGTGCTGAGCTCACCAAAACACCCGAGGGCCAGCGGGCCCACACGCAACTCGGCCGCACGGGCGAGGTGGCGATAGTCTCGCGTCCAGTCACCAGACACCAGGCCCATCTCGGCACGAAGCTCGTCGGGACCGAGAATCCAGTCGAACCCAGCGCCGCGACGTCGCGCGGCCAGACTCGTTGCGAGGTGACCATGGTCGAACACACCCAACAGGACGGCGCGCCCGTCGGGACAGAATGCATCGAAGGCCCCCGCCACGACGGTTTCGCTCGGGACGGGCCAGGCAGAGATTCGCCGAGGCCAGGTGGCGAGGGCCCCCTCCAGATCCAGCTCGCGGAGAATTCGCAACAGCAGCAGCACCTGGGCGAGGTAGTCCTGTTCGGGGCGCAGGCGCTGACCGAAGCGCTCCATAAGCTCCTCGAGGGCGCCCGTGTGTAGATGAAGTACCCACGCAGCGCCGTGCCGCCGCGCCAAGTCATCGAGCGCTTCGGGCCAGGGTCCGGAGCGCGGGTCGAGTCGGCCCCGCGTGGTAGAGACCAGCTTCCGCAGGCGCTGACCGGTCGACACGGCGACCACGCCCCCGGACCGCAAGGGCCCACTCCCATCCGCCGCGCCAGCGGTCCCGTCCGGGCCGATGGACCCGGGCACGAGGCGTGGACGGAAGATCTCCCCCAGTAGCGACCAGTCGTCGCCAGTGAAGCCGTCGAATCTAACGTCAGGCGTGATCACCGCTGCCCGGAGTATAGTCGCCAGACCATGGTCGACGAGGACAAGCTACAATCGGTCCACCTGGCCGCCGCCCGTGACCTGCTCGCCTTCACCGGCGCGTCCCCCACGCCCTATCACGCCGTCGCGGAAGCCGTTCGCAGGCTGTGCGACCACGGTTTTCAGTCGCTGGACGAACGAGAGGAGTGGGCGCTAGAGGCGGGTCATTGCCGCTACCTGGTACGGGGGGCCGGCACGCTCATCGCGTTCCGTGTCGGCACGGCTCCACCCTCCGAGAGCGGCTTCGTACTGGTGGGCGCACACACCGACTCACCCGGTCTGCGTCTCAAGCCTGCTCCCGACATCGAGGCTGCCGGCTACCGGCAGCTCGGAGTGCAGGTGTACGGGAGCCCCCTGTTGTCGACTTGGCTGGACCGGGACCTCTCGCTGGCGGGGCGAGTGTCGGTGCCTGGAGGTGCCTCGCACCTGGTCAATTTCCAGTCCCCCATCTGCCGGATCCCGAGCCTCGCAGTGCACCTGAACCGGGGCGTGAACAAGAATGGGCTGACGCTCAACGCTCAGGACCATCTGGCGCCTGCGCTCGGTCTCGCTCGGCCCACGGACGTGCCCTTCCCCGAGCTCGTGGCCGAGCAGATCTGCCGGACTGGGACGGGCAACGTCACGGCGAACGACATTCTGGGCTTTGACCTGTGTCTGTACGACGTGCAGCCCGGTGCTCTAGGCGGGCTCCACAATGAGCTGCTCATTGCCTCACGCTTGGACAATCTGGTGGGCTGCCACGCGTCCTTGACTGCGTTGCTCGATTCCGCCGGTCGCGATGCCACCCAAGTCTGCGTGCTGTATGATCACGAGGAGGTGGGCAGCCGCACGGCGAGCGGGGCGCAGTCCCGTCTGCTCACCAGCGTCCTCGAACGCGTGGTTGCGGCCACCGGCGAAACGAGCCACCAGGCGGCGCCGCGCGCGCTGTCGCGCTCGCTGCTGGTCAGCGTGGACATGGCTCACGCCGTGCATCCCAACTATCAGGAGAAGCACGACAAGCAGCATCAGCCCAGGCTCGGCGCCGGGCCCGTCGTCAAGGTGCACGCGAATCAATCGTATGCGACCGACGCTCCAGCGGGAGCGGCCTTCTCGGAAGCGTGCCGTGCAGCAGGTTTCGCTCCGCAGCGCTACGTCTCGCGCAACGATCTCCCGTGCGGAACCACGATCGGCCCGGTGTCAGCGGCGCGCACCGCCATCCGTACAGCGGACGTCGGCAATCCCATGCTCGCCATGCACTCGTGCCGCGAGGTGGCAGGAACGCGGGATGTGTCCCTGATGATTCAGGCGCTCACTCACCTACTCTCGAGCAGCAGCCTGCCCGACCCGGCGCGCTGACGTTGTGAGAATCACCCCGCGACGGCCTGCGCGGGCGCGGCCGCCACCTGCGGTCGCTCTTCGTCTGCAGGCTGAATTGTAGCCAGCGCACGGGCCAGCTTGGCTCGAACGTCCTTGGCGACCGGCTTCAGCTCCGGATTGTCCACGACCGAGAACATGCTCACTGGGTCGACCGCGGAAACCACGCTGGCGCCGTCCGGATCCCGAGCCACCACGACGTTGCAGGGCAGCAGTAGACCGATGCCTGGCTCGGCCGTGAGCGCCCGATGCGCCAAGGACGGGTTACAGGCACCCAAGATGACATAGTCGGGAAAGTCGACGTCGAGCTTCTTGCGCAGGGTGGCCTGGACGTCGATCTCCGTCAGCACTCCGAAGCCCTCGGTCGCGAGCGCGGCCTTGGTCGCCTCGACGGTGGCCGCATATGCGGCTCCGGGCAACCGCCGCGTCAAGCCGTAGGTCGGATCGGCAAACGGCTGACCTTCGATGCGACGACTGAGATACTCGATGATGGAGTCGCTCCCCTGCACCACCGTCTCCCCATCGACCAGAACGGGAACCTCCGGCGAAGTCGTCCCCGGGAGTGCCGAAGTCGAGGCGCGCTCCGATCCCAGCTTCGGGACTGGAACTGAGACGTAACTCAGATTGTGGCGCTCGAGGTAGCGACGTACGCGCGCACAGTAGGGGCAGCCTTCGCGCTGGTGGAGCTCTAGCATGGGTCGTTCCTTCTTCTGGTCCTGGTTCGGTTGGCGCGGTCACACGAGGCGGCGACCGAATGGGCCTTGCGCGCCAGTCACTGACTAGGAGCCTACCAGACCAAAGATGGATTCAGCCTTGGTGTCGATTCACGCCGATTCCATGCCCGCTCGGCACGTTCTGCCGGGCCTTTGTGCAGTCGCCAGGCAGCGCCCCGCGACGTGCACCCCGAACCGGTCCGGACGCCAAACCTTTGCTCGGTCCCCGCCAGTGCCCAGCAGACCCACGAAGGCCCGGCAGAGGACATCGATTGCGACTTGTCGGACAGAACACTAGGCTCGCGGGCCGTGGCGTGGATCAAGCCTCGGACGGCACTGCTTCTGGCGCTGGGGTCATCACTTCCGCTCGCGAGCTGCGCGGCCATGAAGCGCACCTGGCAGTTCGAAGCGGCCGAGGTCAGAAGCCCCCGGCTGCAGGCGGTCGTCACTCGTGCCGAGGTCACACGCAACGCGGTCGATATCGAGCTGGAAGTCGTGAACCGCTCAGCCGACCCCATCCGCTTGGACGTGGGCGCGCTTCACCTCTACTTGCCTGATGGCACTGCCGTCGAGGGGGGCGCGAGCCTGCTCTCCCGCGGCGTCGAATTCTCGCGGTCGGCACTGGTGGGGCTCGGCCTGGCCGAAGCCCAGGACGACCGCATTCGCCCGGGACAGGCCGCCCAGCTCCTCCTGGAGTTTCGCGAGCCGAGGCGGGACCTCCGGCGCTTTCCTGAGCTGGGCGTCGTGCTCACTGGCATCCTCGTGAACGGACAGCCATCCGACCTACCCAACCTGACCTTGAAAGCACCACCCGAGGCTCCAATGGGTGAGGACATATGAGGCGCCTGCCAACGCGCGCCTCGCTTGGACTCGGGTCCTGGCTGGCCGTCGGCGGCGCGCTCTTGCCGCTCTGGAGTCTGGCTGCGTGCTCCATCAACGTGAACGAGGCACGCCCCGCTCGAGTGCTCCGAGGCGGCGAGGTCCAGGTGAGCAACGTCAGCGGCGTCGTGCTCCCGGTCGGGGCTGTGTCCGACGCCGTCAGTCCGAGCCAGACGCTGATCGACTCTGCCAAGAACGAAGAGGAGCTCACCGAGGACGAGCAACACGAACTGGTGCGTTCGGCGGCTGCCGTCGCCATCCAAGGACCCGGCTACAACAGTCACCTGGAAGTCGGTGTGGGGATGGGCTACCGCATCGATCTCGCCGCACGGTGGGGCAGCGGGATCTACGCACTGTCCGCGCGCCGTGGTTTCGACCTGGGCCGGTGGGACGCGAGTTTCGGGTCGAGGCTCGCCTACAACACTGGCGAGAGTTGGATCCCGTACCTCGACGAGCTGAACCGGGTCGTCGGCGTGGCGGACATGACCCGGATCGACACGCAACTCTTCGGGCAACTCGGCCGCGAATGGGGTGAGTGGTTTCGACTGTGGTTCGGCGCCAAAGGGATCTACAGCACCTACTCGGCGCGCATCGACCCCTCGCGCTTGGGCTTGGCTCCCACCGAGATCAACGACCACCTGTGGTACGCGGGGGGCTTCGTGGGCGCCGCAATCGGCTACCGGTACGTCTTCGTCCTCGCCGAATTCATGGCCCTGTACACCTGGGCTGACGCGGACATCTACGGCCGCAACGAGGACCTGAGCGGGCTACTCTTGGCTCCCTCCTGGGGATTCCGGCTGAATTTCTGACGGCGCTGAACCCCGCCCCCGTCGCCCCCGCGTCGGTTTCGAGCGCGGCACGACTTGCGGTTCGGCAGGACCGGCCCCACGCTTCGCGGGTAGCCTGAACCCGTGCTCGCAGCGTCGATCGGACATGGAACACAGAAGAAAACCGAGCCTGGCCGTTCCGTCCACCCGAGGCAGCTCGCAGCGAAGTATCCTCGGACTACCGCTCCGGCCCTGTTCGACCCAGCCCATGACCGGCTTCTTCCGGACGGGCGGCTGCGAAACGAGCACCGCGGACCTGGGCCGTCACGTCGTCTGCGTCCAAGTGACCGCCGAATTCCTCACCTTCTCCGCCCGCGCCGGCAACGACCTCACCACACCCCAAGCTGGCTTTCCCGGTCTTCGCCCCGGGGATCGGTGGTGCGTCTGTGCGTTGCGCTGGCAGGAAGCCTACGAAGCCGGCGTCGCGCCGCCCGTGATTCTCGCTGCGACGCACGAGTCCGCCACCGAGGTCGTCGATCGCACCGCCCTCCTGGAGCACGCGCTGGACTCGGAGGCGCTCAACTGAATTGACCGGTTCGGCGCCCGAGCATCGCAGGCGTCCGCGCGATCGTCCACTACCCTGTGACCGGCACCAGCCTTGATCCATGTTTCGGCGGCCGCCAGCGACCGCCGAAACATGGGATGGT
>CAZSVU010000249.1:0-12885 GCA_964610275.1 uncultured Polyangiaceae bacterium
GCAGATTCTCGTTTGTATCCGCGCCCTTGCGCGTTTTGATCCGAGAACTAGCCAGGGATCATTCACCGCGCCAGAAGCGTTTCACACAGCACGGAATCTCGGAAGCCGGCTCACTTCTCGTAGGTGTCCATGCCAATGGCACCGAGCAGCTTGCCGGTCCTGACGTCCACCACGTCGAGGGAGCTCGTGCGTTCGATGAAGGCGAACGCGTCGGAAAGCACGGCGCGGTCGATGTGATCCACCGCAAAGATATCCTTGAGCTCCGTGTCCCAGAGGCGCTGTCCGCGCTCGGCATCGAAGGCAGTGACTCGCCGCTTCTCCTGTCCGACTCCGTAGACCACCACGAAATACCCGCCGTGGAAGGCTCCAGGGTAGTCCGACGTGCCCGGCTTGGTCACGGCCATGGGATCGGACGCGGCAATGGGCTCCTTCCATGTCACCGCACCGCTCGACACGTCGAACCCGACCACCAGCGGGATGGGGGTTCCGGGATCCTTCACCATGACGCTCACGCCCTGCCTGGCGCCGCGCAGAACCGTCAACGCCTTGTACCCATCCACCGTGGGATCGGGCGGTGGCCCCGGCTCGTCGGCAGGCAGTGCCTGCCCGCGGGCTAGCCTGCGGGCCCGCATGGCGCGCCGACGGTGTTCCTCCAGCCGCTGCCGCAACGCATCGCCGCCGGACGCCGCTGGCGCCGACCCGAGCAGGGAAACGCGGCAGGGGCTCATGCTCTCCTGCTCGAGCGGTGTCAGCCTGCCGGTCGCTGGGTCGAAACGCAGCGAGCGCTTGTCCACCTGACGCACGAACACCGCGGCGCCCTCGTCCATCAGGCACAGCGTCTCGACAGTATCGCTCAGGGGCACCTTTCGGAGCTCCTTGCCAGTGTCCAGTGCCGCGACTCGAAGCTCAGCCCGGGGCCCGGAGATGACCACGCCCTGCTTGGCTACCGCGAAGTGGGTACTCCGATACGCGGACGAATAGGATTCGAGCGGCCCCACCCTCCAGGCCCGCTCCAGCGAGGGCAGGCGGGTTGCCTGGATGAACAGCTCGTCCTTGCCTCCCACCGTCCGGACCCTGCCGACGACGAGATCGCTGCCGGCGGCCCTGGCTGGCGCCGGGGCGCCGCCGACATCATCCCACAAGTAGCGCTCTTCGGTAACAGCAGCGATCAAGCTCGACGGACCGCCTCCCCCCCCACTGCGCAAGTGAGCGAACAGCGCGATGCCGCCACCAACCAGTCCGGGTACAAGCAGGGCCACGGCGAGCACGGCGACGCCAACGGCCGATGACCTGGCGGGGGCAGCCTGACCGGCCACCTGCACGCGCGGCGCGCGCAGTAGCCGCTGCTGGATCTGGTTGGCGATGCCGCAGTAGCTGCAGGTGAACTGAAGCGCGCCCGGTGGGGGCGCCAGTGGAGCGCCACAGTGAGCGCACTTGATCGCGGTGGTTGTCATTGCGTGTGTTGTTCTTTCGAGCGCGGCGCGCCTGAGCTTAGTCACCCGGCACGGGTTCGTCACGACGAGCCTTGACTCGCTCGGCAATCGCCGCATTGTCCAGCGCGCAAATCGCCCCCGCGCAGCTCCTCGGCGGCCCGGTTCTGACCGGGCCGGTCGCGTATTGTGGGTTGGGCGGAGAGCCTCTGGCCGGAACACACCAGGGCGTTGCCTATGCCGCGGATGCTCGCTGCTCACGAATGATGCGCGGGGGACGAGCCGCGATGCGCTTCCCACCGGTCAGCGGCGAACTTCCGCTCCGAGAGTTGACGCCCGCGCCACGCCCGGAAGCGACCCGCGCCGCCTGGGAGTGGGCCATCGCGGCCGCAGCAACGTGCTGGCGTGACGGCGGGTGGCGCGTCCACGGATCCCGGTGGTGGGTGCCGGGTGCACCGATCACTCCGGCGCCCGGACCACGCCGCTCCCTGGATCGGCCTCGCGCTACTTGTACTGACTGATCGGCGTCGCCGAGCTCGCCCGACCTGCTGACGCCGTTCAACTCTGCGGCGCAATCACCGAAACCGAGTACCCCGGCATCCGATACTCGAAGACATTGGGATCGGTCGCATGTAGCAGATCGCCCGGGACCAACTCGCTGGCCTCTGCCGTGAGCGCGAACACCTCGGCCGTGGAAAACACCGTGGGGTGCTCGAGCTGGAGGGTGCACGCTTGGGGGTCGGCACTCCGGTTGATGGCGACCATCACGACTCGTTCGGGGTCCGCAGCGTCTACACTGGCAAATACGGCAGCCAACGCATCGTCACTCGAAGTGGCGCGAACGGAAGTGTCGCCGAACGACGCGCCTGCGCCGTCGTAGTTGCGATAGACGCGGAAGGCTGCCTCCACGTAGGGCTCTTCGTAGGCGTGGGGCCAGAGCGTGGCCAGCCCCACCCCCTCTCGGCCGAACACGCCCAGCACCGCAGCCACCGCGATCCCGCCGCTGATGTGGCCCCCTGCTCCGTAGTGCCACTCGGTGATCGCAATCTTGGTGCCCGGGTAGTAGTCGTCGATCTTCTCCTGGACCCAGGGCAAGAGCCGAATCGGGCCAGAGGCGATCCAACTGCTCTCGGAGAAAGATGGGTCCCAAAGCGATCTGGGCGCCTGAACGCGCGCCTCCACCATCTCGTCGAAGATCTGGTTCTCGGTCAGCCGGTAGTCGTCGCCGTTCTCGTCTTCTACGCGGATCTCGGGATACCAGTGCAGATCCACGTAGTCGATGAGTCGAGCTCCAGCACGATCTTCGGCCCGCTGCATCTGCTGGAGGTAGTAGTCGAGAAACGGGCCCTGGTTGGCGCCGTCCGGCGCACTTCCGCCCAAGCGCAGGTAGCCCGCGTAGCCGTAGCTGGCAAAGCCAGCGATCTCCGCCTCTGGCCAAACCGAACGGATCGCGCTGGCATACTCCACGTTGCGGTCGACGAGCTCCTGGTAGCCCACCTGCTCCGGATGCACCTCGGGGTGCGTGCTGTGCCAGAGGTCGGGCTCGTTGTCGAGGGAGAAGATGACGTGGGTGTCCTGGGCCTGGTCGCGCACGAGCGCCACGAACTCGTCCTGATAGACGACGCCGTCCTCGAGATCCGGCGTACTCGAGAGCTCCCCATCCTTGGTGGGCCGGTTCTGGTCGAAGTACGCGGCCAGATGATCGTCCACGCCAGGCTGTCGACGCACGTCGCTGGTGCAGCTGCCGTCGTCGGGCGCCGGACAGTTGCAGGTTGGGCTGGGCACCGAGGCCACGTAGTCCACGATGGGCACGGTCAGCATGGCCGCTGCTCCCACGGAACGCGCTCGGTCGAGGATGTACGTGGCCGCAACTCCCGGCGGTGCCGGCGGTGCCTCCGCGCCTGGATGCTCCTGGCGCCACGCACCCAGCAGGTGCTCGTCGTTCTGAAAGCACCAGTCGCGGCCCGCGTTGCTCAGATTGGTTTCCCAGCCATAGGCCGTCCAGCGATTGCCGCCGAGCCGACAGGCGCCATACCGAATGTCCGAAGCGGCGCAGTCATACCCGCCATTGGGATTCACCCCGTAGATCAGCGGCGAAATCGGATGCCGATCCTGACTGGTGTCCACGCTCAAGACGAGAGCCTCGTCCGCTTCCGACTCGGCCTCGTCCTCAGGAGGCGCACTCGGATCCACGCAGCCGACGAGTGTCAGACAGAGAGGCGGAAGCAGATGAAGCAGGGAACTGCGAGCGCTCATGGGGGCGGGCAATGTAGCGTAAGGATCCGGATGGCGCCACCCGGTCAAACCCGGAGGCCACCGTGCGCGGACGCGTGGCTCCGGAGGTCAGTTGACTACACAGTAGTACGCGTTGGTATCGAGCTGTCCGCTACCCTGGAAGACCTCGGTGCCGGCCTGGACGCTGCTGAGGTAGCTCGAGCCGCTCACACCGCCTGCACCGCGGCTGACGAGCAGATTCAAGAAATCCATGATATCGAACGTCGCGGCTGTGGTGTTCGATGTGCGGACGAAGGAGTGCACGTCCAGGGTGGTGCGGCCGTGATGTAACTCCCAACTGGCACCCGCGACGCTGACGCTGGCCGGGTTGCCGTCCGATATCGGCCCGGCGCCGCCAGCGCGATAGAGCCAGATCATGACCTCCGCGGTCGGATCGGTGTTGTAGTCGGGGTTCGAAGTGTTGTGCACCCACAGGTCGTAGGCCACGTTCATGGTGCCGTTCTGGCTGACGCTGAAGCTCCAACCGCAGTCGACGGAGCGTCCGGACGAGATCTGTACCGGTAGCCCGGTACCGCTGATTTCCCAACCCCAGTGCCAACCCAGTATCACGGCAACATACGACATGACCGATCCGTCGCCGCTCCAATCCCAGCTCGTGCCCCACTCGATGGTGGAGCCGGACACGCAGTTGCTCCAGATGCAACTCTGGCCGCTACCGTGGTCCCGGCCCCAGACGTTGTTGTTCACCCAGTACCTTCCCAGGGTGATTTTCGCGTAATCGGTACAGGAGTAGTTCTGGTCCGAGCCACCGCCGCAGCCAGTGAGCTCACCCACACAGGATCCGGCAACACAGCTGGATCCGCTCTGACACTGGGTTCCGCAGGTGCCACAGTTCGACGTGTCGGTCAGGACAGCCCGGCATTGCCCGCTGCAGAGCAACTGATCAGTCGGGCATTCGCACACGCCCGCCACGCACGCTGACCCGCCGGTGCAGGTGACATCGCAATCGCCGCAGTTGCTGTCGTCGCTGGTGACGTCGATGCACTGGCCGTTGCACAAGGCCGAGCCCGTCGCGCAGCGGCAAACACCGCTGGAACAGATCTGCCCCCCCGGACACACGTTGCCGCAGGCGCCGCAATTCGTCGCACTCCCATTCGTGTCGACGCAGACGCCGTCACAGTAGGTCAGGTGCGACGCGCAGCCAGAGGCACAGGTGCCGTCGGTGCAGACCTCGCTTGCGGCGCAGACGTTTCCGCAAGAGCCGCAGTTGGCGGCATCGGTCTGAGTGTCGACGCAAGTCCCGCTGCAGTCCACGCGGCCAGCGGTGCAGACACAGACGCCGTTCTGGCAAGCCTGCCCAGTGCCACAGGCCGTGCCGCAGGCGCCGCAATTGGCCACATCCGTGCTGAGGTTGACGCAGCGATCACCGCAGAGCGTGGTGCCTGCGGCGCAGTCGCCAGAACCCCCGGTTCCGATGGCGCCGCCCGAGCCGGTCGCGCCGCCCGAGCCGGTGGCGCCGCCGGTTCCGCCAGTGGCCGAGCAGAGCCCACCGACGCAACTCTCTCCCGCACCGCAGGCCGCGCCACAGGCGCCGCAATTGGCCGGATCCGTATTGATGTCCACGCATCCACCGTTGCACGCGGTCTGACCGAGCGGGCAACCACACGTGCCGTTATTGCAGGCAGCCCCGCCGGTACACACGTTGCCGCACGACCCGCAGTTGGCAATGTCCGTCGACGTGTTCACGCATGCGGTCCCGCAGGCGGTCAAACCCGACGGGCAAGTGCAGACGCCGGCTACGCAAGACTGCCCGCCGCCGCACGCGATCCCGCAACCCCCACAGTTGCCGAGGTCGGTCAGAATGTCGACGCATTGACCTGAGCACAAGGTCTCGCCGCCCTGGCACCCGCAGGTGCCACCGCCGCAGCTTTGCCCCGCGGGACACGCCACATCGCACGCGCCGCAGTGGCTGACGCTCGTGTTCAGGTCGACACAGCTCTGACCGCAGCGGGTGAGACCGGTGCCACAATCCGTGGTGCACTGCCCTGCCGAGCAAACCTGGGCTGCAGTGCATACCGTCCCACAGGCTCCACAGTTACTGGGATCGGACGCGGTATCCGTGCAGGCTCCCGCGCAGAGTGTCAGGCTAGACTGGCATTGGCACGCGCCGCTGGCACAGAACTGGCCGGTGGCGCACTCAACGCCACAGCCGCCGCAATTGGCAGGATCACCGGCCGTGTTCACACAGGCAGCGCCACAGGCGTCGTATCCCGCCGGGCACAGGCACGCTCCGCCCACGCACCCCTGGGTCGGCCCGCAGGCGTTGGCACAAGTGCCGCAGTTCTGCGGATCCGAGGTCGTGCTCACGCATTCACCAGCGCAATTGCTGTAGCCTGCCGCGCAGGTGCAGACTCCCGATACGCACCCCTGCGATGCCCCGCACTGGTTGCCACAGCTGCCGCAGTTGCTGGGATCGGCAGAAACGTTGACGCACTGACCGCCGCAGCTTTCCTCTCCCGGGGCGCAACCGCAGCTCCCGTTGCTGCAAGCGCTCCCCGCAGGACACTCGACATTGCAGGCTCCGCAGTGACTCGAGTCGGAAGCGACGTCGACACACACATCACCACAGAGTTGTTCGCCCTCGGCACACTGCGTCGCCGCCGATCCGGCCGCACCACCCACAGTGTTCGATCCGGGATTGCTGCACCCCCAGGGCGGGATCGCCAGACCCGTGAGCACAACCAGGCGAATCATCCAGCGCTTCGTCACAACCTTCTCGTCTTTCTCCACTGGCCTGGGCGGCGCCGACGGGCGGAACCAGCGGGTTCCGCCCACTCGACGTCTCCCGGGCGCAGAAGGCTCGCTTCGAGCCTCAGTAGAAGGAGATGTCGTCGATCGTCACCTCCACGGCTCCCGGTACCGGAATCCACGTTCCTGCATTCTCCGGATCTTCTTCCCACGCGAGGTTCGCGCTGAAGTTGATCCCGGTGATCTCGCTGCCGGTAGCCGGCACCGCCACACCTGCCGCGTCCCCATCCGTGAACGCCGTCCAGGGGATCTGGATCAGGGTGAAGGTGTCAGTCAGGCTCGTCGATTCGATGGTGTAGGAAGCTCCCACGCAATCTTCCTCGGTTGCACCGGCGCACGTGCCGCCGCCAGCCGGGTCGGCAGCGTCCGGCAGCGTCGTGTCCTCCATGGCCAAGCTGATGCCCACACCGCCAGCGGCGGTACCGCGGATGTAGAACTGGATCCCAGTATAGGCCGAGGCGTCGATGCAGCCCATCCAGAGGCCAAAACCGGTTCCCCACGCCGTGGCTGCAGCGTTGGAAGCGCTCACCGCGTAGTTGCTGGCGTTCCCTGCCACCATTCCGAAGAAGGGTGTCCCACTTGCGTCGTCGAAGCCGTAGGGCCCGGCATAGACAGCATTGGGGTCATCCGCGGCCCCGTTGAAGGCGAAGGACCATTCGCCGGCATCCGTCGCGCCGTCGTAGCTTTCGAAGTCCGCGAGCACCGGTGACGTGACTGTCGTCATGACGGCGCAGTCCTTCTGCACCACGACCGCACCCCCGGCGCCGCCCGTGGCTGCGCCGCCCACGCCCGTGGCGTCTCCGCCCACGCCCGTGGCGTCTCCACCCACGCCCGTGGCGTCTCCGCCCACGCCCGTGGCGTCTCCGCCCACGCCCGTGGCGTCTCCGCCCGCGCCGGTGATCGCACCGCCCGCGCCGGTGATCGCACCGCCCGCGCCGGTGATCGCACCGCCCGCGCCGGTGATCGCGCCGCCCGCGCCGGTGATCGCGCCGCCCGCGCCGGTGATCGCACCGCCCGCGCCAGGCGGCGCTCCACCCAGCCCAGGTGCAGTTCCGCCGGCGCCAGGAGCAGCTCCGCCGCTCCCTGCGGGGCCAGCGCACTGGCACTCGCCCCACACACCGGCCGCGTCACAAGTCTGGAAGCTCTCCGCTCCATTCGGACACGTGCATCCCCGCGTGTAGCTCGGCGTACAGGCGCTCGTGTCGCCGCCGGTCCCTGCGCCCATGCCTCCGGTGCCACCGATCCCACCGTCGCACACGCAAGTCTGCCAGGCTGAACCGTCGGCCGCACACAGCTGCGTTCCCGGCGGTCCCGGGGTGCAGTCGCATGCCTGTGAGGATCCAGCTTGACAGATCCCGCCGGTGCCGTCGGCCTCAGAGTCAGAACCCCCGGTACCGCAGCCAACCCCGCCGGCCCACGCAATGGCGAAAACCGAAATCGCGACCCAAGCCGCTCGCCCATTTGTCATCGTCAAGCACTCCTTACTTTGTCTTCGTTCGAGCCCCGTCGAGCATCGACCTACTCTCGCCAGCTGCATACACGTCGACGGTTCGCTGCCCAAGCGCTCCTGATAATTATGCATCAAATGCGGGAATCGATCACGCGGAAGCCCCCTATTGAGCTCGCAGGCCGACTCCAGCTACTAGGTTGCCCCCCGGCCACCACCAGGCTCACGAATCAAGTATCCTACGCGCCCCTCTCCCCCAAACTCTCTGCATTGGAGGACTCATGCGCTTCGGAAACGGCGCCTGGACCATGCTTCCTGGCGTGAAACCCAACTACCTCGGCCGGGTCGACGCAGTGGAGATTCGGGACCGCGAGCTGATTATCCACGTTGGTAGCCGCTTGGAGAAAGCGCGCTGGGCGACCCTCGAAGGCCACATGTTCACCGTCCGAGTCACGTCGCCGGCGGACAACGTCCTGCGCGTCCAGGTCACCCATCACAAGGGGCGCCAGAAGCGAGGTCCAGAATACCTCTTGAACTCGGCGCCCCGTCCGCTTCGGGCCGAAGAATCCAACGAGCAGATAGCCCTGACGGCCGGGCACCTGCGACTGGTGGTCGGCAAGGAGCCCTGGAGCCTGCGCTTCCTCGACGCCGAGTCCGGCGAACCCATCACCGCGAGCCCCTTCAAGGCAATGGGGCTGATGGAGGAACCGGAGCACGGTTTGTTCATGCGGGAGCAACTCACGCTGAAGGCGGGCGAGCAGGTCTACGGCCTGGGCGAGCGGTTCGCCGCTCTCACCCGCAACGGGCAGACCGTGGACATGTGGAACTCCGACTGCGGCACCTGCTCGGACAAGGGCTACAAGGACGTCCCGTTCTTCCTCACCAGCGAGGGCTACGGCGTGCTGGTCAACACGCCGGCCAAGGTCTCGTTCGAGATCGGCACCGAGCAGGTGATGCGCGCGCAGTTCGCCGTGCCCGGTGAAGATCTCGACTACTTCCTCATCTACGGTCCCACCACCAAGCAGGTGCTGACGCGGCTGGGCGAACTCTCCGGGCGCCCTGCCCTACCTCCGGTGTGGTCGTTCGGGTTGTGGCTCACCACGTCGTTCACGACCGACTACGACGAGCAGACGGTCATGGGGCACATCGACGGCATGCGGGATCGCCAGCTCCCGCTGCACGTCTTCCACTTCGATTGCTTCTGGATGAAGGCACATCATTGGTGCAACTTCCGCTGGGACGAAGACGTGTTTCCAGACCCGCAAGGAATGCTGGAGCGGCTCAAGCAACGCGGGCTCCACATCTGCGTCTGGATCAACCCGTACGTCGGCGAACGTTCTCACCTGTTCGACGAGGGTCTGGAGCACGGTTACCTCTTGCATCGACCCAACGGCGACGTGTTCCAGCGCGACAAGTGGCAGGCCGGCATGGGCTACGTGGATTTCACCAATCCGGAGGCGACCCAGTGGTATCAGGCCCAACTCCGCGACCTCCTGCGCGTGGGCGTCGATGCTTTCAAGACCGACTTCGGAGAGGAGATCCCCACTGACGTCGTCTACTTCGATGGCTCGGACCCCGAGCTCATGCACAACTACTACACCTACCTCTACAACCAGGCCGTATTCGATCTACTCACTCAGGAGCGCGGTGCGCACGAGGCAGTGGTGTTCGCCCGTTCCGCCACGGCCACCTGTCAGAAGTTCCCGGTGCACTGGGGTGGAGACTGCTACGGCACGTACGAGTCCATGGCCGAAAGCTTGCGTGGGGGACTCTCGCTCACGCTTTCGGGTTTCGGCTTCTGGAGCCACGATATCGGCGGTTTCGAGACGCGCTCGTCCGCCTGCGTCTACAAGCGCTGGGTGGCCTTCGGGCTGCTCTCCTCGCACAGCCGATTGCATGGCAGCACCTCCTACCGCGTGCCGTGGCTGTACGACGAAGAGGCCGTCGACGTCGTCCGCACCTTCACCCGGCTCAAGTGTCGACTCATGCCGTATCTCATGCGCGCTGCGGTCGAAGCCCACCAGACTTCGGTTCCGGTCATGCGCGCCATGGTGCTGGAGTTCCCGGAAGATCCAACCTGCCGAACCCTCGACCGCCAGTATCTGCTGGGGGGGGGGCTCTTGGTGGCCCCTGTGTTCCACGACCGTCGCGCAGAGTTCTACCTGCCCGAGGGGACCTGGACCCACCTGCTCACCGGAGAGGTGCGCGAGGGTGGACGCTGGTTCTTCGACGAGCAGGGGTTCTTGGAGGTGCCGTTGTGGATTCGACCGGGCGCCGTCATTCCGCTCGGCCCCGAAGTGGAGCAGGTCGACTACGACTTCGCTCCGCACGTCCGACTCGTGTGCGGCAAGCTCGACGGTCAAACCCGCATCGCCATCGAGATCATGGACCGCAACGGCGAGCTCGCGACGCGCTTCGCAATCGAGCAGGACGGACCCAAGCTCACCGTCACCAGCCTCGACGGGCGCAGCGATTTCCAGGTCCACCTGCCCTGGGCCGAGGCTGTAGCTGACCTCCAGGGAGGCCAGTTGTGCCCGCCGGACACGAAGCGCGCACCCCAGCCCGGTGACTGCGGCGGAGTGCTGGTTGGAGCCACCGGCAATCGCGTCTCGATGGTGTGGAGCTAGACATGCCCGATCGAAAACGTCTGATTCCTGGTTATTCCCGTATTCTCCACGGTGGCGATTACAACCCGGACCAGTGGTTGGCTCAGCCGGAAGTGATCGACGAGGACTTTCGCCTCATGCGCCTGGCGGGGTGCAACACCTTCTCCGTCGGGATCTTTGCCTGGACCAGCTACGAGCGCGACGAGGGAAAGTACGACTTCGAGTGGCTCGACCGGATCATGGACCGCATGGCGGAGCAGGATCAGAAGGTGATCCTCGCCACGCCGAGCGGCGCCAAGCCCGCGTGGTTGTCGCTCAAGTACCCCCAGATCCGACGCGTGAATCGCCAGGGCCTGCGCGAGCCGCACACCGGCCGCCACAACCACTGCTGGAGCTCTCCCACGTACCGCCAGAAGGTCCGCGCCATCAATTGCCGGCTGGCTGAGCGCTACCACGCTCATCCTGCACTGGGGATGTGGCACATCTCCAACGAATACGGCGGCGAGTGCTTCTGCGATCTGTGCCTGCACGCATGGCAACGCTGGCTGGAGCAGAAGTACGGCAGCGTGGACGCGCTCAACGCTGCGTGGTGGACCGCCTTCTGGAGCCACACCTTCACGAGCTTCGAAGAGGTGGATCCACGTGACGGCAGCATCGATGCGCTCAAGCTGGACTACCTGCGATTCAACACCTCCCAGGTGGTGGAGTTTCTGCGTTGGGAGATCGCCGCACTCCGAGAACACTCTTCCGAAACTCCGTGCACCACCAACCTGATGGGTCTCTTTCCGTGGCTGGACTACTCGAAGCTGGTCGACGCCGTGGACCTGGTCGCCGACGACCAGTACCCGGGCTTCGTCCCGGACGATCCGAACGTCTTCCGCTCGGCGATTCACATCTCCTTCAAGGACGACCTGCACCGGTGCATGAAGCCCGACCGGCCCTGGATGGTGATGGAAAGCTGCCCGGATGCCCCGCAGTGGAAGCACCCCGTGCGCCTCAAGCGCCCGGGCCTGCATCAGGCCGAGATGCTGCAGGCGTTGGGCCATGGCGCCGAGGGCACGGGATACTTCCAGTGGCGCAAGGGTCGCGGCGGCTGCGAGAAGCTGCACGGCGCGGTGGTCGACCACGCGGGACACGAGCACACCCGGGTCTTCCGGGCCGTGGCCGAGCTCGGCGCGCACTACGAGCGCCTGACGCCCATCCTGGGCTCGGTGGTCGAGAGCCAGGTCGCCATCCTCTATGACTGGGAAGTCCGGTGGGCCTTCGAAGCGACCGACGGCGTTCGGTCCCAACCGGACGCCTACGCGTCCGTGGCGTTCGATCACTACCAGGCGCTGGTCCACCACGGCGTGTCAGTCGACGTGCTCAGCGCCGAACGGGACCTGTCCTCCTACCGGCTGGTGGTGGCGCCACAGCTCTGGATGCTCAAGCCAGGCGTGGCCGCGCGCCTGCGCCAATTCGTCGAAGCTGGCGGAACCCTCGTCGGAACCCACTACACGGGAATCACCGACGAGCACAATCGCTGCTTCACCGGTGGTTGGCCCGGAGACGGCTTGATAGAGGTCTTCGGGGTCTGGAACGAGGAGACAGAGTGGTTGCCCGACGGGACCACGCGCCGGGTCGTGGCAAAGCCGGAGGCAAAGGAGCTCGCGCTCGAGGGGGATCTCCTCGCCGCTCAGGTTTGTGCCATTGCGCACCTGCGCGGCGCCCAGGCGCTGGCCACCTATGCCGAAGACTTCTTTGCGGGGTCGCCTGCGCTCACCAAGCGCCAGTTCGGCGCCGGCACGGCCTACTACCAGGCGGCCTGGCTGGGAGCCGATTTCTTCGCGCGGTTCTACGGCGCACTGGTGAACCAGCTCGGAATCGCCACCATTTTGGGGGCGCCCCTGCCCCCGGGTGTGCTGGTCCAGCAACGAGTGAACAACCAACGGCGGTTTCTGTTCTTCCAGAACTACACGGCCAACGAGCACGTGATCGCGCTCCCTCCGGGCAACTATCAGGACCTGATCGGGCAGGTCCCGGTGAGTGGCACGCTTCGACTGCCAGCGTGGGGTTCGACCGTGCTCGGGTCAGAGTGAGCTATACTCGGTGCGGTCAGTTCACCACTAACGGCACCGCGGATGAGTCAGCAGTCTCGATCCTCCCCAACGCCGGTTCGCACCCGTAGCAGCAGCGGCGAGTGCTCACGATCCGTGCGGCGCACACGCCGGGCGCACGCGCCGGCAACGGTCGCCGCCTGGCTTGGAACAGCTGGGCTCTGCCTGGTGGGTGCCGCCCTGCTGTCTAGCTGCCGGTGCGACGAGTCCAAGTCGGACGCTGCGTCCACGGCGTCCGCAGCAGCTTCCTCATCGAGTGAAGC
>CAZSVU010000250.1:0-12731 GCA_964610275.1 uncultured Polyangiaceae bacterium
GGTGGTGTGCAGGGAGTCGGTGGCGACCAGGGCCTCGGCGGCGATCTGGGTGTCGGAGGCGACCAGGGTGTCGGAGGCGATGCGGGCGGCGGTGGCGACCAGGGAGTCGGTGGCGACCAGGGAGTCGGTGGCAACCAGGGAGTCGGTGGCAACCAGGGAGTCGGTGGCAACCAGGGAGTCGGTGGCAGCGCTGGCGCTGGCGGCGCCACCTGCCCATTCCCAACGTCGTTCAGGTGGACCTCGAGTGAGCCGCTCGCCCAGCCGAAGTCACCGTCCGGCCACACCTTCGTGTCGCTCAAGGATTTCACCAACGTCGTCTTCAACGGTCAACACATCGTGTATGCGACTACCTTCGACTCGACAGCCAGTTGGAGCTCGGTCGCCATCGTCTTCACGGACTGGCCTGATTTCGCCACAGCCGACCAGACCTGGATGGGAAACCTGACGATCGGCTCGACAGTGGCCCCGACACTCTTCCATTTCACCCCGAGGGACATATGGGTGCTCATTACCCAGTGGGACATTCGATACGCGACTTCGCCCGATCCAACGGATCCGTCGAAATGGTCAGCGCTGCAGCCGGGTCTGACCGGTGGTCCCGGCGGCGAAATCGACCCCACGGTGATCTGCGACAGCACGGACTGCTATCTGTTCTTCGCCACAAGCAACGGGCAGATCCACCGCTCGTCGATGCCGATCGGGCAGTTCCCGGGCACCTTCAGCGGAGCTACGCCTATCATAACTGAGACGAAAGCCACCGTGAACGAAGCGGTGCAGGTCTACTCAGTCGAGGGGACAGGCAAGTATCTCATGTTCGTCGAAACGGACGGGTGGCCCCGTTACTTCCGTGCCTACAGCGCAGACAGTCTCGGCGGTGAATTCACGGCTATTCCTGGGGCGTCGACCCGAGAGACACCCTTCGCCGGTGAGAGCAACGTCACCTTCACCGGCACCGCCTGGACGGACGACATCAGTCACGGGGACATGGTTCGGAACGACCCGTCTGAAAGCCAGACCATCGATCCCTGCAATATGCAGCTTCTCTACCAGGGGCGCGACCCATCCCAGAATCCAAGACCGTACGAGCAACTCGTATTTCTCCCGGGCTTGCTGACGCTGACCCAGTAGCGCCCTGGTCCAAGCGCTACCAGCTGTGTTGATCCCCCACGTCTTGCCGCCCAAATCCGCAAAGGGAACGGAGGGGGTGGGCGCGGTGATTTCCCGGCGTTCGGCAGCATGGCGGGTGGGTGAGTTGCCCGTGTCGAGTGGCCGCGCCGCCTTTGGCGCGCTACGCTCGTTCGCATGTGGGGTCGGAGAGTTCGTTCGCTTGCGCGGCTCGGGGCGAGCCTTGCCGCGGCTGCTTCTTTCGTCTTTCAACCATGGTCGCCCGCGCAGGCGCAGAGCCCGAAGGACTTCCGCCTACGGCAGTGGGCGTTTGAAGCACACGGCCGAGATCACGGCACCCGGACTTGGGTTCATCAGTTGAACTGGCTCCCAGCCGCTCGCGCCGAGCTTCTTCAGCGCTTGATTCCAGCCTCCGGGCTTGTCGAGGTCCTCGTTCGCCCAATCCTCATCGACTCCCACACCCTCGCGATGGAAGCAGCGAATGTCCCACCGCTGCGCTCCTGCTGGGGCTGGCTCCGCGCTCGCGAGCTGGCTACGCTGCAACGTGCCAGCCGCGCAGCCAAGTATGAACACCACCGAGAACGACAAACCGAAAATGAACTGGCGCATGATGGCCTCCTCGGCGGCGGTGTAGGGGACGCTGCCAACGGCTCTCAACCCGTCGAGACCCTTTCAATGTTGAACGGCAGACTCCGTCGAACTGGCAGGGTTCGGTTAGGCCGGGAGACAGCCTCGTAGACCCCGTTTCCGCCCGGCACGGCCCCTGGGTTGCAGACGATCGTACAGAACCGCGGCTTCGTCCAACCCGCGGTTCAGTACGATCGCTTCCAGGCAGAATCCCTGCCCGGCTTGGACACTTCGCCGGGAAGTCCTGCCGAACCGCCCGTGAGGACCGGTGGGATGGGCCCAACCTGTGCTTCGGCCACCAGCGGCGCTATGCTTCGTCGGCGTGGGCAGCAGGGGAGCACTCAAATGCGACGAACCAGCCTGGGCGTGGCGCTGACGATCGTGGCGGCACTGGCGGCCGGGTGCGGGTCGGACGATGACGACGATGGTACCGAAGATGGCGGTCAGTGCGCCAATGCCGGCCAGAGTTGCGCCGCCAACGACTGCTGCGAGGGACTCTACTGCGTCAACACGGTGTGCTCGACCACGCCGGCAGCTTGTGGCGAGGCCGGCCAAAGCTGCGCGAGCAGTGACTGCTGCGAGGGACTGCACTGCGTCAACACGGTGTGCTCGACCACGCCGGCAGCTTGTGGCGAGGCCGGCCAAAGCTGCGCGAGCAGTGACTGCTGCGAGGGACTGCACTGCGTCAACACGGTCTGCTCGACCACGCCGGCAGCTTGTGGCGAGGCCGGCCAAAGCTGCGCGAGCAACGACTGCTGCGAAGGGTTCTGGTGCTGTTCATCCGTCTGCATTCCTCCGCCGGATTCGGGTAGTTGCCCCTAGCGAAAGCGTCACGCTTCAGAAGCAGGGCGAGGCACCCGCCGCGCGAGGCTGCCCCGAGCGGGAAGCACCGAGAATGACAGCTGTTCCCAGTTGTCGTTGATCTCGCTTCGCAAACCGCAGGTCTCCGGTTCAAGTTCGGAAGTTCGCTCTGATCGTCACCAGCGGCGACGGCGGCGCAGCGCGACCAGGCCGAGCAGCGACGCGAGCAGCGCGCCCCGCCCAGTGCCTTCCTCTCCCGGAATCGCGCAGCCGCACCCGCCGTCGTCAGTCGTCGAGTCAGCGTCCGCAGCTGCAGGTGGTGTGGGGCTTTCACTGCCGGGCGTGACCGTGCACACGCCGCCCACGCAGGTCTGCCCGCCTGCGCAAACGAGATTGCAGACCCCGCAGTGCAATGGGTCGTTGAGAAGGTTCACGCACTGGTCACCGCATTGCGACGTCCCCTCGGGGCAGCCGGCGCCAGTGCCACCAAGTGCCAGAACTGCACCACCGCTGCCCGTGGGGGGCGTGCCTCCGACTCCTACCGCGCCCCCCGGACCCGTGGTACCGCCCGTGGCGGTCGCGCCGCCCACACCGGTCGCGCCGCCCACGCCGATGGTGCTGGTTCCGCCGACCCCCCATGCTCCGCCGGCTCCCGTATCACCGCCCAGTCCAGTGGTGGCTCCACCCACCGCCGTCTGGCCACCGACTCCCGTGTCCCCGCTCACCCCCATGTCCCCGCCGATCCCGGTGGTGCCGCCGAGTCCCGTGATGACTCCCCCCACCCCCGTGTCCCCGCCGACCCCGGTACTGCCGCCGAATCCCGTGATGACTCCACCCACGCCGGTGTCCCCGCCGACGCCGGTGTCGCCGCCTGCGCCGGTCTCACCGCCGGCACCCGAGCCCCCGCTGCCCGCGCAAGCTTCCTCCACCGCAGCTGCTGCCCGAATCGAAGGGTAGCTTCTGCCGGTCTTCGGATCCGTGACCGAGACCCCGGTGCGCTCGAGTATGTCTTGTACCAGTGTGGGCGTCAGCGTCGGATCGCATTCCAGCATCAGCGCTGCCACGCCTGCTGCCGTGGGGCTGGCCTGGGAGGTGCCCCAATACTGTGCGGTCCCGCTGCCAAGGTCGTCCGACCGGATCACCGCTCCCGGCGCAACCAGGTCCAGCCGCTCCGGACTGTTCGTGAAGCAGGCGATCTGATCGAACTCGGTCGTCGCGTCCGCACAGTCTCCGAACGAGGAGCCAAATTGACTGGAATAGGTGCCGCTCGAGGGCTGGCGCCCCTGATCCGACTTGTACGTGGCTCCCACCGCGATGACTCCGGAATTGCACGCGGGAGCCGCGATCTCCGTGCTCGACCCGCTGTTTCCCGAAGCTGCAAATATCGTCACCCCTGCATTGACCAGGTTCTCGATCGCGCTGGCCAGCGCTGGCTGGCCGGCATCGCACTCGCTCTGCGAGTTGTACAACCGGTCGGTGCAGATGCTCAGGTTGACGATTTTCACGTCGAGGGTGGACAGGTTGGAGAAGACCCAATCGAGCCCGGCAACCCAGTCGGAAACCATGCCGGCGTCGTAGCGATCGTTGATCTTCACCGCCACGATTTCGGCGTCGGGAGCGAATCCCACGCCGGCAACGGAGCCGTCCGAGCTGATGATCCCCGAGACGTGGCTCCCGTGTCCGTGATCATCCTCGGCACTGCTCCCTTCTGCGGAGTTGTCGGGCGGACAGGCCCACTGGGTGAAGCAGCGCTGGGTCGAGAGGATCGAACTCGTCAGATCCGGGTGACTCGAGTTGGCCCCGGTGTCCAACACGGCCACACGAACCCCTCGACCGGACACCCCGTAGTCGCTTCTGGCCACATCCGCACCGATGGCTGGGACGGAAACGCTGAGCGCACCGTGCCCCGGGGCATCGAGTTGGATGAATACCACGTCGGGATCCTGCGAGAGCGCTTCCAGGGCGGAACGCGAGATGCGCCCGGCAACTGCAGGAACGTGCTCGAAGTCTCGCCTCGGAGTGAACCCCCCCCGGGCTGCCTCGACCAGGGACTCGCGAACGCTGCGCAGCGCTCTGCGATGCGGTTCTCTTGGCCCCGGCGAACTGACCCCGGTCGGATCTCGAAAAGTCACGATCACGTCGATCGCGTCAGCTGTCGCGAACGCTTCCAGGAGGCGCTCCTCGACGACTGCAGTACTCTCGTGCGATGCGGTACGATCATCGCTGCATCCGGACACGACGCAGGCAAACGTGACGACTGACAACGCAACGAATCGTGATTTGGACATGATGTGACCCGCGAGGGGCAGAGGTAGCCGTCCGAGTCGGCATCGCTCGATCGACAAACCGAATGAAAGCAGGTCCTTCCACGGCGCAGCAGATGTCCGAAACGACGCCCTCTGCCGGCGTTTGCCCGGGCGCACGCCCGCGACCTGCCGGAGAACCCGAGCCGCGGCCCGGGCCCGCCTCAGCCGAACGCCGGCAAGAGGTGGGACCTGGCGACGATGTCTGGGTACTTCGCCTGGAAGATCGGTCCGGGATCCAGGCAAGACGCCGGGGTCCCCGCAAGGCCCTCCACCCGAAGTGGTGTCGAAAATGACATCTGCCAGTCGGAGCGTCCCGGGACGGTATACTGACGGGCCCAGACTCTTCGGGGGCGCCCGACCAGACTGCGTGGGCCGGTTGACGCCGAGCCCGGAGCAGCGCGGCGTGGGGACTGCATGAACACAAAGCTACTCATCGACGCCATCGTTCGCCAGACCACGGTACTGATCGCCCAGCTCTCGACTGCCGCAGGGATCCGAGCTCCCCTCGCTCATATCGCCGACCAGGTGTTCCTGGAGCTATCGCGAGAGATCGAGGCGCAGGGCGTGTCGCGCAAAGTCGCGGCTGACATGTTTGGGCTTGCGATCCGCACCTATCAGAAGAAAGTGCAGCGCCTGACCGAAAGCGCCACGGTGCGCGATCGCACATTGTGGGAGGCGGTACTGGAGCATCTGCAGGAGCACGGAACGACCTCGAGGAGGAAGCTGCTGGATCACTTCAATCGAGATGATCCCATCGTGGTCGGCTCGGTGCTCAATGACCTCGTCTCGAGTGGAATCCTCTACAAGACCGGATCCGGTGACAGCGTCATCTTCGGCGTGACCAACGAGCCCGACCTCGCCCAATCGCTGCGCGAGCAGAACCGCGAGGCGCTCGCGCCGGTCGTGTGGGTCGTCGTGTACCGTTCCGGAGGGATCCAGCGCGAGGCTCTGCAGCGAGAGCTTTCGGTCGACGCCGAGGCTCTCGACGACGCCCTGGCCACGCTCGAGGCACAGGGACAGGTGGAGCGATCTGGCGCGGGTGAGCTCGCCACGTACCGGGCGAGCACTTTCCTGGTGCCCGTGGGTGCAGAGCACGGGTGGGAGGCAGCCGTGTTCGACCACTTCCAGGCGGTGGCACGCGCGGTCGCCAACAAGGTCACTCGCGGTCGACCACTTTCTTCTCGGGACGACATCGTCGGCGGCGCCACACTCACTTTCGACCTAGGCCCGGACCACCCCTACCGCGATGAGGTGCTGGGGTTGCTCAAGCACGTCCGAGCTGAAGCGAACGGACTTTGGAACAAGGTTCAGGACCACAACCGGGAGAATCCCATCCCCGAGGACGCCAGAACCGAGGTATCGTTCTACTTTGGTCAGTCGACGGTATCCCATGACGAAGCGTGAGATGACGCTGCCCCCGGTGATTCAGCGCGGGCTCAGGGCTTCGCTTGCACGATGGATTCGTGGATTGAGCTGGCTGCTGCTTCCGGTTGCCGCTTGTGGCTCGCCAGACCGCGGCCCGACCGTCGGCAGCAACTCGAACTGGCTGCAGGCTTGCGACTCGAACGACGAGTGCGGCGGGTCCATCGTCTGTCGCTGTGGCATGTGCACCGCGGACTGTGGCAGCGATGACGACTGTGCCGCATACGAAGGCACCCGTTGTGCGGCGGTGGTCGACCCCGCCACCTGGGCCACCTGCCAGACTGCCCAGCCTGCCTTGGGCGCAGGGATCTGTCTTGCTCGGTGTGAGCCGGGTGGCTGCGGTGAGGGGCGCGCATGCGTGACAGCGGCATGCGTGCTTGCTCCGATGCCGGCTGTGGACTTCTGTGCGTCGGTGGGAGACCGAACCGAGACGGATCGTACGAACGAAGAGGCGTTTCTCGCTCTGCTGCAGGAGATGCGCGCTGCCGGAGGCGTGACCTGCGGGACGGACCCAGCGACCGCAGACCTACCACTGCTGCGATTGGATTTGCGGCTCATGTGCGCGGCCCGCGTGTTCGCTACGGACCTCGAAGTCACGCGCACAGACAGCCTGGTCGACTCGCAGGGACGCGACAGCGAACAGCGGATGACCCTGACCGGCTATGCCACGACGCTCTGGGGGGAGAGCTACGTGTTCGACTCTGCATCCCCGGCCGACGCTCTGAGCCGCATGCTCGCCGACCCAGAATCGTGCAGCGGGTTGACCGATGCGAATCTAGCGGACGTGGGCGTGGGCGTGTCGGACCACGCCTACGTGGTGACGCTGGGAAGCGAATAGACCAGAAAGATGTACTCCGCGCGTTGGTCGGAAGTGCTCGCTGTACGCCGCGCTCCATCAGAACTCGATCCGCCGGGAAATCGAGGCCATTCTGGGGCGGAGTCGAGTCGGCCAGCCATGCGCCGGTTTCGTCGCACGGCTGATTTGGCTGCTCCGCGCGAGCTTGCTTTCACGCGGCGCCCTCACTTTGGAGAATCTGGCGCTCAGACAGCAACTGGCCACGCACGCGCGCACCCGCAAACGGCCGCTCTATCGCCACGTGTACGGCGGCGCCGGGGTCGCGTCGGTGCCGGGATCGACGCAGGTGCCGCTGTCGACGAAGCCGGCGCAGGTGCCGCTGCCGCGGCTGAGCCCGGCACCACGATACTCCACGTCCCCGATCAGGGTGCCGCCCGAAAGCCCCTGCCCGTTCTCGAAATAGCCGAGCGGATAGAACGTGGTCATCGCCGTGCCACCCGTCATGTCGAATGAGTTGTTGTTGTAGAACCCGCCGCTGCTGCCGATGAGCGTCATGGCGCCCACGGTGCCTCCCGACACGGTGCCATTGGCGACGATGGCTTGGTCTTCGATCCGGGCGCTTCCACTGACCGTCGCGCCGCTCAGCACCGTGGCGTAGGGCCCAACGTACGCGGTGGTCCCGGACGGCGCGCAGCCCCCGCCGTTGCTCGCACGAGTCAGCCCCGACGGGCAGTCATCCTGCGCCCCATCGCGGAAGCCCTCGGGCCAGGCACCGCCGAGCTCGAACATGTACGGGTAGCGCGGCACGGTGTTGTGGGGCTGGTCCCACACGATGTCATACCAGTCGGACGGCGTTGCCGTGACCACCAGGAAGAGCTCTTCTCCCGAGCTCACGCAGAAGTTCACCGAACCGTCCGAGCCGCTCTGCAGCGCGCTGTAGCGGGCTTCGGTGAGCCCACTGTCGGTGGCCACGAGGCCCCAGCGCCAATCTGGGCTCGACGGGGCGGAGGTGACGCCACGGAAGTTGACCGTCACGCTGGTCGCTCCCGACTCGGGGTAGAGCCGAATGACGTTGTAGCCATAGCGCTGGGGAGCCCAGTGGAAGGGAGAGATGAACCGGTGATTGGTGGCGTAGTCCGCATCGAGCGGCTCGACCTTGGTCGTGCGCAACTGGCGACACGTTTGGGAGGTGTCCGTGGTGATGCCGTAGTTGGAGCGGAAGAGCGAACCCTGATTCTGGCCGGCGGTGCTCTGGGGCTCTGGGTCCTGGTAGTCCCAGGTGACGTTGTGCATCGCCCACTCACCGAAGAAGTCATTGAGCTCGCTCAGGCTCCAACCCATCCCGTTGCGGATGGCGGTGAAGGGATCCGCGACCGGTGACCCGGTCCAGATGGCATTGACCGCGCTGAAGCAGTGCTTGTCCTTCAGGAACTCCAGGAACTGCCAGTTGCAGTAACGGTCACGGGTGGAGCCGAGGTAGAGATGCGGCATGTTCGCCATCATCTCGGAGCAGTGGACTTCCGACGTGTGGTACTCGGTCTGTTGCTGTGCTGACCAGTTGGCGTGGGTTTCGTAGACCCAGCCACAGGTGTTGGACTGGTTGCAGCGCATGCCACCCTGGACCGACTGCACGCCGTGCGTGAACTCGTGCGCGAGTCCCCAGTGGTCGTTGAGCCCTCCGGTGCCGATCCACATGCCCATGTGCTGCGAGTCCCAGGCTCCGCCGGTCAGGCCCCAGTCGGAATGCACGTGCACGGCCGCCTTGTACTTCGTGCTCGAGTCGCACAACGGCTCCCGCATGTACATCGGACTGCCAAAGTAGAGATCCCACACCGTCTCCAAGTGATCGACCGCGGACTGCGCGGCTGACGTGCACCCTTCGTCGGAATAGACCACGAAATGCTCGGACTCGGAGCACGTGGCGAAATTCGTGTGGTCGGGATCGGGGCCGCCGGCCACCCACGTCCCCACCGTGCAGCCCTCGCCCGACGTCGGACAGTTGCTGGCCCAAACGGTGCTGGCCGTCCCCGGATCGCAGACCCCCTGGTCGCCACCGGTGCCGCTGCCGCCTGAGCCCGGGTCGCCGCCCGTACCCTGGTCGCCACCGGTGCCGCCGCCGCCCGTACCCTGGTCGCCGCCCACGCCGCTGCCGCCGGAGCCCGGGTCGCCACCCGTGCCGGTCCCACCACTGCCCACGACCGCGCCACCCGTGCCGGTCCCACCACTGCTCACGACCGCGCCACCCGTGCCGGTCCCACCACTGCCCACGACCGCGCCACCCGTGCCGAGGCCGCCACTGCCGACGACTGCGCCACCAGTACCCAAGCCGCCCGCGCCGACGTCGTCGACCGTGCCGCCACTTCCAGGTGCCGCGCCAGTCCCGCCTACACTGTCGTACATGCCGGCCGCGCCATCCTCGGTCGAGCCCGATTCGTCGCCACAACCGCAAAGGGCCGCTGCGGACAGTCCCAGCACAAAGTGGATTCCGACACGTTGCGTGGTCACGGTGCGTCCTTTCTGGGCAGACTGGTCTGGGCAGACTGGTCCAACGCTTTCCCGGATAGTCGCTTAGGGCGCGACCGGCGTGTCAGCGGATTGCCGGTCACTGTCTCGGATTGGGTTCGTCAGCCGCGGCGGCTGGAGCGTTTGGCCATGCAGTCGACCCATACTGACTCGGATTGACGCATTCTCGGCGCGAGCAATCGGCTCGAGAGGTGGCATTGGGTGATATGTGATGCGGAAACGGAGTGGCGTGGCGCGAGTGGTGCTGGCTGCGGATCGGGCGACGCGACGCTGAGCGTCGCCGTTCGATCGGAGACCGAGATGCCATCGGGTGCATACCGACGCCGGTCTCACGGACTCGGCTCCATTGACGCGTGATCCCGCCCCTGCTCGGGGCGCCGCCGCGCAGGGCGCGACCCGACACTAGGATTCGGTTAGGTCACTCTTGGGGTCCGGCTGATTCTGCGGGAGTTCGCGCTTCCGTCCTGGCCGGCACACAGGCCGTAGTCTACGCCTACGCGGATGCATCAACTCCAGTCGGAGCGACGGCAGCGAGACCACCGGGTCTGCTGACGTTGGATCCCTGATCCGAGCAACGAGGGTGTCCAAACGCAGCAGCAAGGAGGTGCCCATGCGCAGATTGCTACCCAGAGCGCTCGTTGTGGTTGGGTGTCTGGGAAGCACCCAAACCGGTTGCGGCGCACCCGACGACACGACGGTGGCGAGCTCCGGGACCGGAGGTTCTCAGAGCGCCTCGCCCGGGTCCACCGGTGGCGCCAGCTCCGACTGGAGCTCGGGGGGATCGTTTGCCGCGGGCGGGGCGGTGGGGTTTGGAGGAGCTCTCCTCGCAGGCGGCACTTCAGCCGGAGGGCAGCCCTCGGTGGTCAACACGGGGGGGATCACGGCGTCAGGCGGCCAGTCGTCCCCGTCGGGTGGCGCGACGCAGGCAACCGGGGGGAGTGCCGTGGGTGGCGCTTATTTTGGAGGTACGAGCAATGGCGGGACGTCGAGTGGGGGCGATGCCGCCGGTGGCTGGGTGGCTGCAGGGGGCCTGGTGATGGCCGGGGGCTCGCCAGGCGCGGGCGGCACGGGCATCGGTGGCGATCTGGGAGCCGGCGGTACGGGCGTTGGAGGTGACCTCGGTTCAGGTGGCACCGGCGTCGGTGGCGACCTTGGATCGGGTGGCACCGGCACCGGCGGCGACGTGGGCACGGGCGGCGACCTCGGGAGCGGGGGCGCCGTGGTCGGGTCCGGAGGGAGTGACGGGTCTTGTGATCTGCCCACGAGCTTCAACTGGACGTCGAGCGGACCGAGCATTGCCCCGGTCTCGGACGCGACCCACGATCTGGTGGCCATCAAGGACCCGACGGTCGTCTACTACAACGGCCAGTGGCACGTGTATGCGTCATCGGTAGGCGTCGGGGGCATCTACGGCATGGTGTACCTGAGCTTCGCCGACTTCGACGACGTCGCGTCGGGCACCTTCTATCACATGGATCAGACGCCTGGGTTCGACACCTACGTGGCGGCACCGCAGCTGTTCTACTTTGCGCCACAGGGTCTCTGGTATCTCGTGTTCCAGTCGGGTCCGCCGATGTACTCGACCAATCTCGACCCAGGCAACCCGGCGGGTTGGACCCGGCCTGCTCCCTTCTACTCCAGCGAACCGGCCATCATCACCGAGAACGGAGGCTGGCTCGACTTCTGGGTGATCTGCGATGACACCAACTGCTACCTCTTCTTCTCCAACGACCATGGGCGCTGGTATCGCAGCGTGACGAGCAGCATGAACTTCCCGGCTGGGTTCGGTGAGCCGATCGTGGTCATGGAGGACGCGGACGCGGGGCGTCTCTTCGAAGCGTGCAACGTGTACAAGGTCCAGGGAACCAACCAGTACCTCGCGCTCATCGAGGCCTACGACTCCACGTCCGACTGGCACCGCTACTTCCGGTCGTGGACAGCCGAGTCCCTGGACGGGCCCTGGACTCCGCTGGCGGACTCGGGCACCGCCCCGTTTGCAGGGGCCAGCAACGTGACCTTCGCTGCATCAGCCTGGACGAGCGACATCAGTCACGGCGAGATGATCCGCGCCGGGTACGACCAGACGCTGACGATCGACCCCTGCAATCTGCGTTTGCTCTACCAAGGTTTTGATCCATCCGTCGACACCAGCGACTATAACGCCATTCCGTGGCGTCTGGGGCTGCTCACCGCGGTCCCCTGATGCCGCCTTGACCCCCCTCGGTGCTGCACTCATGACTCGACTTCTACTCCGCACTTGGCTCTGGGGCGCTGTCGCGTTCGCACCTGCGGGCTGTCTCACCCCCCCGGCGGCCCCCGTCGAGTCTCCAGGTGAGGAAGCTGCGCTAGGCGACTCGGATAGCGTCCCAACCGTCGCCTACACCTGGCGCAACTTGGAAATCCTCGGGGGCGGGTTCGTAACCGGCGTCATCTTCAGCCCGACCGTGAAGGGCCTGGTGTACGCACGCACGGACATCGGCGGCGCCTACCGCCTCGACCCGGGGAGCGACCGCTGGGTGCCGCTCACCGATTGGATTGGTCGCGACGAATCGAACTGGATGGGCATCGAGAGCCTGGCGCTCGATCCGACCGACGCGGATCGCGTCTACCTTGCTGCCGGCACCTACACCAAGGACTGGGCGGGGCTTGGCGCGATGCTCCGCTCCGCCGATCGCGGCCGCACCTGGGAGGCAACCGAGCTATCGGTCAAGCTCGGGGGCAACGAGTGGGGGCGGTCGTGTGGCGAGCGCCTGGCGGTCGACCCCAACCAGCCGTCGCGCCTGTTCTTCGGCTCGCGGCAAGCGGGTCTTCTGGTAAGTGAAGACGGCGGGAAGACGTGGCAGGAGCGCGTTGGGCTTCCGCGTGGGACGGGGAACGACCCGATCGGCATCACGGCCATCGTGTTCGATGCGCGAAGTGGCGCCCAAGGCAAGCCCACGCCCGTGATCTATGCGGCGGCAGAGAACGACGTTGGCAGTGTGTTTCGGAGTGAAGATGCCGGCAAGACGTGGTCGGTGCTGCCCGGGCAGCCGGAGCGGTGGCTCGCCTGTCATGTCGAACTCGGTCCGAAAGGAATGCTGTACGCGACGTACGCCAACGGACCCGGCCCCAACGACATCACCGATGGAGGC
>CAZSVU010000251.1:0-12698 GCA_964610275.1 uncultured Polyangiaceae bacterium
AGAACGCCCGGTCTGTGGAAGGACCGGGCGTCGTAAATAACGCTGGCGTCCCCAAGGGGATTCGTTCATTAGGAGGGTTCCTCGAGGTAAGGCGGGTGGCGTAGCTGCCCCGCGCACCTGCGAGCAACGATGCGTGACTCGGGGCATTGTGACTCGCTGGGTCGTCAGTACAGGACTCTCCAGGTCCTTTCCGCGCGCCGGCTTCTCACGGCGCACTCCTGGCGCAGCGCCACCCGAGGCCGCGAAGGCGACCCGGCGAATCGGTGAAGTAGGCCCGACTGGCCGCGCGAAGGTAGGCGGCACCACCGGCCCAAGCGCCACCCCGGTACACACAGTCCGAAGCCGCAAACAGGTTGGCACAATCCGAACAGCCGCTCTCAGTGGTCGTGTAGTAGTCGCTCGCGTACCAGTCCAGCACCCATTCCCACATGCTCCCCGCCAGGTCTGCGTGGCCCCACCGGCCGTTGCCATCGGGGCAACTTCCGACGTCGAAAAACGGGTAGTCCTCGGTCATGAGGTAGTTCGCCGGTAGCGGGTCGGCCACGTCATTTCCCCAGGGGAACACGCGGTTCTCGTCCCCTCCTGCTGCGGCGTACTCCCATTCGGCTTCGGTCGGCAGTCTTCCGCCATCCCAGATGCAGAATGCAAACGCCTCGTACCAGTTCACGCAGCTCATCGGGTACGTCTCGTTGCTTCCGGGTGACGGCGTCCAGGTCAAGCAGTCAATCCAGTCCTCAAACTCGGGGCGGTCTGCTGGTAGCTCCGCGTCCCACGCGCTCTGCCAACCGGTCGCGCCCGCCGCAAGCCCTTGTGCCAACTCCACTGCCGGGTTTGCTCCTTCGCCCTCGCTGGGACGCCAACCGACCAAGCGAGTTCGTTCTCCTCGACGTGCAGCGACGTCAATGCGGTGAGCCCAGAGAGTGGACTGAGGTCGCTGATGCTGTTTCGGTTCAGTAAGATGGAGATCAGAGAGGTGAGTTCGCCAAGCGCTGTGAGGTCGCTAACGTTGGTCCCACCCAGGCCGAGGTCGGTCAGCGCGGAGAGCCCGGAAAGAGGAGAGATCAAGTCCTCCCTCCCCTGCAATCCGCGACACGACGCCGCTCAGGCCCTTGCGGACGCCGTGCTGCTGAGCCTGCGCTCCGGCGACCTTGTGGCCGCGCGGGCGGCAGCCCGTGCGCTCAGCGTCCTGGTGGACGCCCTGACGGACGCATCGGCGACGGAGCAGGGCAAGACCGTTCAGGACCTTGCCGCCGCTCGCAAGTCGCGTGGCGAGCGGGATTGAACGGCATGCGCTGCGTTGCGTGTCGAGTGGTCGTGCAGGATCGGCCCGTCCAGTCTGGGGAGCAGCTCGGTGACTTCTCGGCTGCACCCGTCACGCTAGGGGGCGGCTGGGCACTCGGTTGCATACGGGTCATCACTCGGACGGACGCTGACGTTCTTCGCTGGCGCCGCCGGGTCGTAAGTAAAGACCTCCAGGATGGATGATGCCATCGACGCAGTGAAAATGACGCACTGCTCCCCTTGTGCAGGACTACACGGCGGCGCTCCTGCCTCCCAACTGACTCTCAGTTGCCAGGGCGGGTCTACCTCCACAATCAGTCGCGGGGTGGTTTGGAAGGGTACTGTGATCAGCATTGAGTACTCCGGCGCCACACCCGGGCCGGAGCCGCCACACTGGCACGAGTCCGTTCCCGGCGCGGAAGGAGTCCGCAACGCGAACGTGTTGTCTGCGTACGCGTCCGCGTCCACTTCGAAGTCCCATAAGGTGGAGCACTCCGCTGTCACGCAGTTGTCCGTCGGACCACCGCACGTGTCAGAGCAGTTGACCGCGATGGGAACGGTGGGGCAGGCATCGACTGTGTCGTCGCACGCGCCGTCGGAGCACAGGCCAGTGCATTCCTGGAGCACCGGCGAATCCACGTTGTCTGGGCCGCACTCGTGGACGTCGTTGTCGAGGCAGAACAGATAGCCGGGATCGTGTCCGAGGCAGTTGGGCTCCTGTTCCTGGCAGCTACCCGCAGTTAGCCCGGGGCGGGTGTCGCAGACTTCGGTGCCAGGGCATGTGATGTTGCTTTCCCAAGTACCAGAGGCCCCGCAGACGAGTCCTAGCTTCTGGTAGTTGCCGGCGCAGGCAAGAGCGCCCGCGGGCGAGCACGCCTCGCCGAGCGTGCGGACTTCGCCCACCGCGTCCGTTGCGCCCGCGCCACCTGTGCCTCCGGACGGAGTCGGGTCGCCCCCAGTGCCCCCCACGCCGGGGGCTACGTCACCGCCAAGACCGTTGGCCCCTGACGCTGCGGTCGTGCCACCACTTGCCGACGCATCGCCTCCGGAACTCGCCAGGGTGCCGGCTTCACTGTCGGTTGATCCGCAGGCTGCAGCAAACGCAGCGACGACCGCCGCGGTGCCACAGACCAAGAGAACCCAGCACACCCGCACGCCCACCCTGGCTGACCGAAGCATCTCCCAGACTCCTTCCCCGAAGGCTCGCGGAACGTAGGCAAGACTATCACTCCACCGTCCGCACGACCACCTTGGGCTGGAATGCAGGCTGCTATCGTGCCGATTCGGCGTTGCCTCGTCGTCATTGACGCATCCAGGCTTCATGCGCGAGCGCGACGCTCCAGCCCGAGCTCGAGGAACGCATCAAGTTCGTGATGGACGCCGTCATCAAGGAGCCGAAGCGCCTTCAGGCCCTGGTGGCAGAGCACAACCAACGTATTTCCTCGGCGAACGAGTCCCAGCTCGGCGTTGTCAGGGCCCTGGAGGCCAGGAAGCAGGCAGCTACCGAGGAGAGGGACCGATTGGTGAAGGCCATCGCCCTGGGCACCGGGGCCGCTGAGGTGCTCGTGGCGGAGCTCGAAAAGCGGGTACAAGAACTACAAGAGCTTGAACGCAGCATTGCCGAGGCAGAGTCACGCGTGCAGCCCCTTCTGCTCCCCCGCCCCCTGGCGGTCCAGGACTACGTGTCGGGCACCGCCTCGGTGTTCGAGGGTGACTTCGGCCGGGACCGGAAGTTCCTGGAGACCGTCATCGACGGCATCCTCGTGTACGCCAACGGCGCCATCGTCCTGCAGTTCCAGGAGGCCAGCCTGTTCGAGCCGGTGAGGAGCTACCGGCTGACTCGTGACGGCGGCGAGGCACCTCCCCTGCCCCTCTCACGGGCTTTGCACGCCAACGGCATGGAGATGGTGCAGGAGCTCGTGGGGCGCTACCGCCCGGATGAGAGCCCTCAGGAAGTCGACTTCATGGTCCGCCAGGACAAGACCGGCGCCCCCTGCTTCGTCGCAACGAAGAACGCCCGGTCTGTGGAAGGACCGGGCGTCGTAAATAACGCTGGCGTCCCCAACGGGATTCGAAACGTTACTGACAGGCCTGGGGGCCGACGGTCAGCTGCTGGCAGGCACGGTCCTGCGCTTGGTCGCGTGATGCCCGAGCAACTCCGCTGCGAGGACCCAGGCAACGGCAGGCCCGACCGCGAATGTAGGGTGATTCGGCCACCGCGGACCGGTGACTACCGTTGCCCGCTCGCTGGAGCGATGCGCTGATCATTGTGAAGCCGGCGACGGTGATCAAGTGGCACCGGGCCGGATTCCGGAGGTACTGGGCTTGGCGTAGCCGGTCCAAGGGTGGCCGTCCCCGCATCGATCCCGAAGTCCGCGCGCTCATCAAACGTATGGCCACCGCTAACCTGTGGGGCGCTCCGCGCATCCACGGCGAGCTGCTGAAACTGGGAATCCGGATCTCCGAAGCCACGGTCGCGAAGTACTTGCCGCGTCGGAGGAAGCCGCCGTCGCAGACGTGGAGGGCGTTCCTCGACAACCACGTCGATACGCTCGTGTCCGTGGACTTCTTCACGGTGCCGACGGTGTTCTTCCACATTCTGTTCGTGTTCGTCGTTCTGGCCCACGACCGTCGGCGCATTCTCAGCATCAACGTGACGAGCAATCCCTCCGCCGCCTGGACGGCGAATGAGATTGTCCAGACGTTTCCGTGGGAGAGCGCGCCACGCTACCTGCTACGAGATCGTGACAGCATCTACGGCGCAGTCTTTCCGCATCGCGTCAGGAATCTGGGCATCAAGGAAGTCGTGATTGCCCGAAGGTCCCCTCGGCAGACGCCGTATGTCGAGCGCGTGATTGGCACGCTGCGGAGGAAACTCGTGGACCACACGATCGTGATGAACGAAAGACACCTTCGACGGCTGCTGCGCAGGTACGTGTCGGAGTACTACCACCCCTGCCGCACCCATCTGTCCCTCGGCAAGGACGCCCCCGAACCGCGCCCAGTGCAGGTGCCTGAGATGGGCAAGGTAGTCGAGCTACCGGTCGTCGGCGGTCTGCACCACCGCTACGCGCGGCGGGCAGCGTAGCCTTCCGGGTGTTGGCGCCAAGCCCCGTAGGAGCAGTGCGCCCGGAGACACCGATTCGTCCGCCCGAGTGGTTGCACGCTGTCGGACGGCCCCCCAGCTCGCGTCTCCTCAGAGCTCGCCTACCGGTGATCGCGGCCCCTCATCGGACGCGACGACGTTTTCGGGAAGGACAACCACATTCGTCTAGCCACCGCGGGCCGACGGCTCGGTGCTAACCGAGAGCACCGCTACGGCCCGAGCATCAGATAGCGAACGATAGTGTCGCCTTCTCCCTCGAACAACACAATGTGAATGTTCCCGTTCACGTCGACGGCCACGGCCGGCTCGAGGTAGGGAGCGGTGCCTTCCATCTCGACGATGACCGACCGGCTCACCGAGCCATCTGCCTCGCGAGAGGCCATCTCCAGCCGGGTGGTGCTGACGATATCCCCGAAGTAGCCGCACTCCTCAGGGCCGCCACCGATTGGTGGCGTACACGCCGTCGTCAGCGTTCCCGCACTGTGGGTGGTGGTGAAGAAGGTCCTCACGCTGTCGCCTGCGGATCCCACGATACCGACTGGAACGACGTCCGTGACGTAGACATCGCAGGGTGGCGAGCCCTCCGTCGCCACTCCGCAGTCGGCATATGTAATACCGGTCGAGGATGCGATGATCTGGCGGTTCCAACTGCCGTCGGGCGTCCTCCACGCTTCGACCAGATTGTACCGTACGGGGTCGCTGGTCTGGATATCAGGCAGCGCCCGGTATAGGGCGTGAGGCCTCGTTTGGTCCGTGCTGTCAACTGCCAAGGCAAGGAAGGCCCGCGTTGGGTTGCCCAGGGTACCTTGAAGACCGTGAGCGGTGTCTATCGGCTCGGGGGAGCCTCCACGGGCGACCCAGTGGACCGTTCCCGTGCCATCCGCGTCATAGAACCACATGGCGAGCTCAGGCTCGCCACTTGGGGCTACCGCAAGGCCAGGGGTGAGGGTTCGGCGCAGACTGTAGCCAAACGAGATCAAGTTCCACTGTCCGTCCCACAAGCCGTAGGCCGGACAGCTCGGAAGCCCCCCCGCGGATGCGGGTGCTTCGAAGGCCGCGTGATAACAGTTGTCCTGCGTAGCGATCAGACTGCCGCTGCCATACGACTCGAAGTCATCGAAGTCCGAGGCATCGATGCGCACCCAGGAGTCGCCCACACGCTTCCACAGGGACGCGCCGGGCAGCTCACCATTGTTGACCAGCGCAACAGGAGCAGCATCGCCGCCTATGGCCAGGCTAGCCCCGGCGATGGGCATCTCCATGCGCTCGGTTTGCCATCCCCCCTCGTCGCGCACCGCGTAGTACCCGTAGAAGTACAGGTCCGCCGTGTAGTAGATGACGTGCGGGCGGCCGTTCGCGTCCGTGGCCAGCGCCGGTCCTGGGTTGCGCCACACCGGCGTCGCGTCGAGGATCTCATCGACGAGGACACGGCAGGGGTCGGTTTCTAGGCCGCAGAGCGTGCCGTTGAAGCCGGGCACCGGCCCACCGCAAGTGGGTAGATCGAGAACCGGACGTTCTGTGCCGCCGCTACCAACTCCTGCGCCGGACTGCCCTGCCAGGCCTCCCTCGCCGGTGCTGCCGCCCGCCGGCGCACCGCCAGCGTTTGTGCTGCCACCCATCGGTGCACCGCCCTCGCCTGCGCTGCCGCCCTTCGGCGAACCGCCCTCGCCCGCATCGCCGCCCCCCGGCGAACCGCCCTCGCCTGCAATGCCGGCCGTCAGTGCACCCCCAGCGTTCGTGCTGCCACCGTCGCCTGCGCCGCCGTCGTCCGTGATACCACCAACACCACTGCCACCAGAACTGTCTGCCCCGCCGGAATCAGAGGGAGATCCCGCGCTACCCCCAACACCCGTGTCCGCCCCCCCAGTCCGGGACACTGCGGACCCAGCGGCGCCTCCGAGGGCGCTACCGTTGCCGCCAACGGTCGCACCACCGTCGGATCCGGATGCTTCCCCGCTCTGCTTCTCGCCGCCGCCGCACCCGAACGCCGCAGCGCCACCGGCTACGAGGAACCAGCACAAATACGCGCCCACCCTGGCTGACCGAAGCATCTCCCTCGTTCCCTCACCGCAGCCTAACCGAACCGAAGTGAACGTAGCATCGCGCACCTGGCGTCGCCATCTTCGGCCTCGGAAAGTGACCGCCTCCCGTGTTGTTCGACAGTCACGGCACGCATGAACCGGCGCGGAGGACTCTGCTGGCACCGTTTCCTTCCCCATTCCGCACTTCGGCCCCCGCGTGCCGGAAACTTGTGCCCGGTGGATCCAGCACCATCCAAGCGCTCAGATCCGGGACGTGACCCGCAGCCGCCCACCTGATGCCCAATTCAAGAACGCGCCGACCGCCCTGTGAAACGATCGGCGCGCTGTGACTCGAAGAGCGTGGAGACAATCCTGCAAAACGCGGCCATTCAACCGCGCAAGACGCGATCGCTGCTGGCAGTGCTAGTATGGCCGATCAGGGTCAAACCGTTGCGTGGGCTGGCTGTTGCCACGCGATTTTCGGTATCGCAACCCCGCGGTTCTCGACGACCGTCTCCACGCTTGGGGGCCGACGCAGGCGCGTACGGACTTCAGGGGATTCGCCTGGTGGCTTGAGCCAAAAGGCCCCGCCAGTCCTTGAAAGCTGTCCCCCCCCACCCTGCCTCCGCCGGCGTGTTAGACTCCACAGATGGCCGATCCGGCGAAGCGTCGGGCAACGTACCAGGATGTCCTGGACGCCCCCGTCCACATGGTAGCCGAAGTCGTCGACGGGGAGCTGTACACGCACCCCCGGCCGCGGCCACGTCACGCGCTCGGCTCTGCCGGACTGGCGGGAGAACTCTGGGGCCCATACCAGCGCGGGCGTGGTGGCCCCGGAGGCTGGTGGATCCTGGTCGAGCCGGAACTGCATCTCGGCTCTGAACCAGACATCGTCGTGCCCGACCTCGCGGGGTGGCGCAGAGAGCGTCTCCCACAGCTGCCGGATGAAGCATACTTCACACTCGCGCCGGACTGGGCATCCGAGATCCTTTCGACTTCGACAGCTCAGCTAGACAAGACGCGCAAGCTGCCCCTCTACGCTCGCGAGAAGGTCGCTCACGTGTGGCTCCTCGACCCCGACGCGCGCACGCTCGAGATACTCGAACTGGACGGACCCACGTACCGCCTGCTGGCAACCCACGGCGGCAAGGATGTCGTCCGCGGTGTGCCGTTCAACGAGATCGAACTCGAGTTGGCCGGCCTCTGGGGCGAGTAGCCCCCTCGCGCAGCAACGCGCCGACCGCCCTCTGGGACGACCGACGCGCTGTGACTCGAACTGCGTGCCCAACGGGATCAGAACGGGTGCTGACAGGTCTGGCGGCCGAACTCGCCACATCGCAGGGCTGCGGATTCCGGCTCGTCGCGTGAGCGCTGGAGGTCCCGCTCGGTAGCACTGCTATTGGTGTCTCAGGATTCGCCTGCGGAGGATGACCCATCGAGGGTGGGCGAGCACGTCGAGGTCCTTGCGCGGGTCGCTGTCATGGTCCACGGCGTCGGCGAGACCTCCGCCAACCAGCCCAGTCTAACCGAGGGCTTCCCTCACACGCCAAGAGGCCGCTCCGATCGCCGCTTCCGGCGGCACACCCGTCGCGACCAACGCCTTGACCTCGTCCACCACACGTTCGTGAGGGCGCGAGTCGGTGCCGGCCCAGATTTCCACTCCAGCCGACTGTGCCGCAGCGACCAGACCCGGGTGGCCGTCAGCACCCTTCAAGTGCCAGTTTCGACGGCGCGAAGGCGGTGCGCTTCGTGCTTGCTCCCGCGGCCCAACGATGGAGGCGAGCGTTGGGACCAGAACCGTGCCCTGAGCGCGCATCCGGTCCAATAGGTCCCGGTCCAGCCCCATCCCGTGTTCGATCGTGTCCGCGCCAGCCTCCACTGCAGACCGGCCACCCGCGGCGTGCTGGGAGTGCACTGCCATTAGTGTGGACGCCCATGGACACCAAAGAAGGACGCCGGTGCGAGATTCGAGGAAAGCTCGATCCGAGCGACGTTCTATCTGGGGGAAGTTCCCCCCCTATCGATGGCGTCCCCAACGGGATTCGGACCGGCAGCCCAAGCTTCTCCAAACGACTCCTTGGCGCTGGTAGTCGACGATGGTCGAACATGAGGTCCCGAGGACCGCGGGCAGCGAAGCTGCCGAGGACCGCAAGGCACCCGGGTCCAGCCAGCTGATGCACAAAGCAGCAACGCGCCGACCGCCCATTGGGACGACCGACGCGCTGTGACTCGAACTGCGTCCCCAAGGGGATCAGAACGGTTACTGACAGGCTTGGGGGCCGACGCTGCCGAACCCACACATTGCCTGATCTCCTTGGTCGCATGAGGCCGGATCCCCCCGTCTATTGCCTAGCTTCGGCTTCTCGCTCTGGTCTGCTATCCTTGGACCGTGGCCGACCTGCTCGAGCGCATCACTCACGACCCAGCAGTAATGGGAGGCAAGCCGTGCATTCGCGGCATGCGCCTCACGGTCGGCACCATTCTCGGGCTGCTCGCAGCTGGCAAGAGTGAGACCGATATCCTCGCAGCATATCCCTACCTGGAGCCCGACGACATCCGAGCGGCCCTGGCGTACGCGACCTGGCGGTCCGAAGAGACCGAACTGCCGGTGAAGGCGTCCTAGACCGGTGAAGCTCCTCGTCGACGTGAACCTCTCTCCCAGGTGGGTGGGCTACCTCGAGGACGCTGGCATCGAAGCCATCCATTGGAGCACCGTGGGGCCGCTGAATGCGCCCGACGCGAACATCATGGCTCACGCCAGAGAGAGAGGGTTGGTGGTTCTCACGCACGACCTGGACTTTGGCCACCTCCTCGCTCACACGCGTGGTACCGGGCCCAGCGTCGTGCAGGTGCGCGCGGTGAACCTACTCCCAGACTCCCTCGGAGCACTCGTCCTCGAAGCCCTACGCCGCTTCGCCGCTGAGCTCGAAAAAGGCGCCCTCGTGACCGTGGACGAGACGAAGGCCCGAGTGCGGATCCTGCCAATTCGCTGATGCGCTGAACCCCGATCCACTCCCTGAAGGCCCGTCAGACGGCCCTGGTGGAGGAGAGGCAGCGTCTGGTGGATGCCATTGCCCAGGGCACCAGCGGGACCACCACGGCCATCCTGGTGGCCGAGATTGAGAAGAGGGAGCAGGACCTCCAAGAGGTGGCAGGGCACATCCTGGAGGCAGAGGCCAGGGTGCAGCCCCTCCTGCTGCCCAAGCCGGCAGCCGTGGAGGACTACCTGGTCGGCAGCGCCACCCTCTTCGATGGGGAGTTCCAGCGGGAGCGGGAGCTCCTAGAGCAGGTTGTGCCTCCCGAAAACCTCGACCCGCGCGGAATCATTGAAGTCCACTTGGGCCTGCGCCACCGCTTCGGTCCGTGCTCAACCTGTTCCGCTCCTTGTTCCTCGCCGCTCTCGCGTTCGTGGAGACGCGCCACCAGCTCGCCGTCGAGATTCTTGCCCTGCGTCACCAGCTCGGCGTGCTCAAACGGTCAGTCAAGCGGCCACGTCTGACCAACGTAGATCGTGGACTGTGGGTGCTGCTGTCGCGCCGGTGGACCAGCTGGAGCGACGCGCTGATCATCGTGAAGCCTGCGACGGTGATCAAGTGGCATCGGGCCGGATTCCGGAGGTATTGGGCTTGGCGCAGCCGGCCAGAAGGTGATCGGCCCGCCATCGATCCCGAGGTCCGCAGGCTCATCAAGCGCATGGCCGCCGCGAACATGTGGGGCGCTCCACGCATCCACGGCGAGTTGCTCAAGCTCGGTATCGAGCTCTCCGAAGCCACAGTGTTCAAGTACATGCCTCGCCGGAAGAAGCCGCCGTCTCAGACCTGGCGCAGCTTTCTCGAGAACCACCTGAGCACGCTCGTATCCGTCGACTTCTTCACCGTGCCGACGGTGTTCTTCCATGTGCTGTTCGTGTTCGTCGTGCTGGGCCATGATCGGCGGCGAATCCTCAGCATCAACGTGACCAGCAGCCCGTCCGCCGCGTGGACGGCGAATCAGGTCGCTCAGGCATTCCCGTGGGAGAGCGCGCCGCGCTACCTGCTTCGGGACAGAGACGGCATCTACGGCAAGCACTTCCGCGGTCGTGTCAGGAATCTGGGCATCGAAGAGGTCGTGATTGCCCGAAGGTCCCCTTGGCAAAATCCATATGCCGAACGAGTGATCGGGACCCTACGGAGGGAGTTGGTCGACCACGTCATCGTGATGAATGAGCGTCATCTGCGACGGCTGCTGCGTCGATTCGCCAGCGAGTACTACCACCTCTGCCGCACCCACCTGTCGCTCGGCAAGGACGCGCCGGAGCCACGGCCAGTCGAAACGCCGGACATGGGTGAGGTGGTCGAACTGCCACTGGTAGGTGGGCTGCATCACCGCTACACGCGGCGAGCTGCGTAGCCATTGGCAACAAGGGGCCAACCGAGGGCGGAGGTGCGCCTGTCGTCCTGGGCGTGCACGTCGACACGCAGGCTGGCCGCCGAGCGGAGCCCGGCGTGGCCTCTCCAGGACCATTCCGCCACCCACGATCCGCCGGGACTGCCCGGTACGAGGTTAATGGGAGGGACAGCCTGACCCGAGCGGATGGCGGAAAGAGTCAGCACACGTGTCCGGCATACTGTGGCGCACGTGTATGCCCCTTGCTGCCTGCCGGTAGGTGTCGCAGATTGGGGCAATGGCCCCCTCGAAGAGCAAACCCAAACCGGGTGACTGGGTCAGGAGCTACCACCCTGGGATCTGGCAGGTCCACCGGATGGTGGTCTACCGGGGAATCGACCCCGTTTCGGGCAAGGAGCAGTCCAACAGGGTCGTGCTGGTGAAGCGCTTCGTGAGCGATAGTCTCAAGCTGTCGTTGTCGTACGAGACCGTGGATCCAAGCTACGTCAAGCCCCTATCCAAGAAAGACTCCGCGCGGCTGCAAGCCTTCATTTCCAAGAGCCCAGTTGCCCACGCCAGATTCAGCGACTACCGCCCGTCGTTCGACGCGATCCATAATGCTCGAATCGCTGGAACGAAGGGGATGACCAAGCGCCAGGTAGAAGCGAAGATTCCGCGCGATCTTCTGCTCACTGAACTCGAGATTGAGCCGCTGCTCGGTAGACTCGGATTCGATACGCAAGGAATGCCGCCGCGTTGGACCGTGCAATTCGTCTCACGTGATCACCAGATCAAGGATGGGTATCTCGTATTCGGCTTCAACAAGGTCCTCAGCTGGTGAAAGCCCTCGTGGGAAGCGGATTTCCTGCGCCAGGGATCGTGTCCCTCCGTGGACTCCGTCCAGCAAGCGTCGCTACCGGAGTCCGTTGTGACCCCGCGATGATCGATGCGATCGAGTCGCAGAGGGGCCCCGAGACCTGCACGCTGGTCGCTCGCGCAGCTGCGTCCCAAACATTCAGCACTCATCGCGTCGCAAACGCAACAGCTGTGGAATCCTTGAACTTCCCCTTGGCCAGCGTCGTACCCTTCCCGGCTTGCGCCAGCGTCACCGGCGGTCCACCCAGGCCCGGTGCCGAATCGACCCTTCCACCGGGCGTATGACCATCGCATCCGCGACCTCGTCTGCCAGGCGCGGGACCCAGCTCTGTTCGCCCAGTTGGGCATCCCCCGCTCCACGGCCGCGAGCTGGATAAGTCGCGGGGCGAGGCCGGTAGTCACGACGGAGCTGTTCGGCCAGCACGAGCAGGCACTCCGCGCCCGAGTTCTGAAGCTTGAGCGCCGCGTGCAGCTCCTGCTCGGCATCGTGCGCCTCCTCTTCGTACTGGTCCGGCTGTTTGGCTTCCGCCTCGGCTCCCAGCGGGTGCCAAGCGGTGAAGCCAAGTCCTCCGTCTTGGCCGCCATCGAGCAAGCCAAGAAGCGCGTTCCGCTGGCCGTGGCGCTGCGAGTGATTGGCCTGTCCGCGTCTCGCTACCATGCGTGGCTTCGACTGGATCAGTCATGCACCCTCGACGACCGCAGCAGTTGCCCTCGCACCATCCCGACTCAGCTCACATCCCACGAGATATCGGCCATCCAGAAGAGGGTGACGGCCGAGGAGTATCGCCATATCCCACTGGGCTCCCTGGCCCTGCTCGCCCAGCGGCTCGGCAAGGTCTTTGCCTCAGCCACCACGTGGGCGCGGCTGGTGAAGGAACGCGGTTGGCGCCGTCCACGAAAGCGCGTGTATTGGCGCAGTCTCCGGGTCAACTGGCTTCATTTGAACGAACTCGACGCCGTGACCGCGGTCCGGCGGCTCGTTGGCTTCCATGTCGAGCAGCACAACCAGGTGGTTCCTCACAGCGCCTTCCATGGCGAGACGCCCGACG
>CAZSVU010000252.1:0-8478 GCA_964610275.1 uncultured Polyangiaceae bacterium
CCTCGGGTTGGCGCAGGTCGAGGTTGACCTGGCACATCGGGCACGCCACGGCGACACAATGAGCGCCCGCGCGTTGCGCCATGGACAGAATGCGGTGGCCAAGGCGGCACACCACCTCGGTGTGTGTCAGCGAAAGTCCGGCACCACAACACTCGGTTCGATAGGGCCACTCCACGGGCTGTGCCCCCAGCGCCTCCACGATGCGCTCCATGGCCGTCGGATTTTCGGCGTCGTCAAAGGCCACGATCTTGGGCGGCCGTGTGAGCAGGCAGCCGTAGTAGCAGGCCACGCGCAGCCCGTGCAGTGGCTGCGTCACACGCTCGCGGATGCGATCGACGCCGTAGTGGTTCACCAGCGCGTCCAGGAAGTGGAGGACCTCCACCTCTCCGCCGTACGGCGCGCCCGTGATGCGTTCGGCCCGCTCCCGTTCTTCGGGCTCGGTGCGCACCAGGTAGTTGGCCGTGCGTAAACGAGAGTAGCAGGAAGCACACGCGGTCAGGACCGGCGCTTCCAGCTCGCGTGCCTTCTGCAGATTGAGCACGGGAAGCGCTACTGCCAGCGACGTGTTGCTGCAGTGCGCTGGTGTCGACCCACAGCACGACCAGTCGGGGATCTCTTCGAGCTCGATCTCCAGCGCGGCACAGACTGCCCGGGTGGAGACGTCACAGTCCCAGGCCGTGGACTCCAGCGTGCAGCCTGGATAGAAGGCGTATTTCATCGCTGTCTCTCCTCCTTGGCCGCTCGCCGAAAGGTGCGGCGCACCTCGCCGACGTTTCCGCTGCGCCTGGGAAACAGCTTGAGCTTGCCTTTCCTGAAGAGCTTCGGCGCCTTGTCCAAATCGACGAAGAAGTCGCCGGTTCGAAGCTTGTAGGCCATCAGCATCTCGAGCTCAAACACGCGACCGTGTCGGCGCACGCTGCCGAGAAATGAGCGACCGAACCTCGTGTCGCGCTTGGTGGCGAGCGTGGTGCCCCGCTCGACGGCCAGCATGCGGAGGGCATCCATCGCCGCCGCCACGTCGATGTCCATGGGGCACCGCGTGGTGCAGGCTTTGCAGGAAGCACACAGCCAGATGGATTCCGAACCGAGCACTTCGTGCTCCGCTCCCAGCTGGACCAAGCGCATGATCTGGCTACTGGTGAAGTCCGCGTCCGGAGCGATCGGGCAGCCCGTCGAGCATTTGTGGCACTGGTAGCAGGCGCTGACTCGAGTTCCGCTCAGCCGCTCGACCTCGCGGAGCAGCTTGGTGCTTCCCCATTCGACGGTACTCGTCATACTCATTCTCCCAGGACGTCGTCTTCCTCGACGGCCTTTCCTTTGTAGGGGATCACCTTCCGATACACCTCGGGCGGCTGCCGCAGCACTCCATCCACGGTGAGCAGATCGGCGTTCACGCGAATGCCGAACAGACGCTCGTTCTCGCGCAGATAGGGCAGGATGAGCTTCCAATCCGCAGCGCTCAGGGTTCGGTACGCACCGCCGTTGAGTTGATCCGCTACCAGTGTTCGATGTGGGTCCCGGACGTAGATGGCGCCGCCCGACGCCAGGGACAGGAGGTTGCTGCCCGGGTAGGGAAGCTCCAACGGGACGATGGCCCCATCGTCCTCGAACCGCAGTCCGTTGACCACGGCGAAGCCCCCTCCGTTCAAGGGATCGCCGGCCATGAATGATTCGGCGAGGAAGTCGAGAGCCGTGCCGTTGATCACGACTCTGGGTGAGCCCACTGCGTTGATCATCGGTCGACCGGCGGCGTTGCCGAGCACGTAGATCTCGCCGCCCTTGGCGCCGTAGAGAAACGTCTGACCGACGTCGCCGTGGACGACCATCTTCCCGCGCTTGGAGACTTGCAGCAGCTGGTCCTGCGCATTCCCGTGAACATGCGCCTCGAGCCCATCCATGCCTGAGCCGAGGTAGTCGCCGGGGTTGTCGTAGCAGTCGACACGCAGCCCGTCGGTGGCGGGTCCGAATCCGGCGGCGTGAAAGCGCGTGCCGCGGCTATTGTAGTGCACTAGGTGACGCCAGCCGAGCTGGTACGCTTTGACGGCGAGAGCCGCATCGCAGTCGGGACCTTCTGGCCGGAACCCAGCGGCGTCGATGAGCAAGGTCCGCTCCCTGCCGAGAGGGCCGCGCAACGCGCTTCTGGAGTCCCAGCCGATGCGGACGAATGCCCCCGGAGTTGCCCCGTTGCACACGGGTTGCCGTGCGAAGATTTCGCCGAGCCCGCTGCGAAGAATCGTGAGCACCGAACTGCGCTTCTTCTGGCCGGTGGGATAGCGACGATCGAGGCCCAGCGTGAGCGCAGCGATTCCCAACGCTGGAGCCGTCGTCGCCGTACGGTCCGCAACCACCGAGACGAACCAACGCAGGCGATCGTAGTCCATCTCGGACATGGCCTCGCGCAGGTGGCGGAACAGGACGTCGGGGTCCTTGCCTGCGACAGCCGTATCGATGGTGTCCATATCGCGTGCTGGATCCGACGGCGGCGAGATGTTCGCCGACAGGTTACAGTGAGCCTGACCGGGCGTGGCCCCTACCGGCTCTCCAAACTTGTTGGTCACCTGCAGCCTGTACTGAGCGGCGTCCGGTGGTCCGTCGCCAGCGAGGCTGGCTGCCCCTGGGGTTGGCGCGATGGTGATCAGAAAGGCCCCGCCATCGTTGTGGCTTCCGCCGCGAGCATTCCAATACTTGTCCGCCACCGGGGTGAAGCGTGGATCCTCCTTGGCGAGACTGGCGAGTGTGGCGTCGATTGCCTGCTTTTCCGAGCAGATCAACCCGATGGACACTTCGCCTTCCTGAAGCGCGAACACCTGCGGGCGGAGCATGGCGGTGTCAGTGATGCCAACCAGCTGAAATTGCCTCTGCTCCGCCAGGCTGCGCGCAATGATGAAGAGCCACGGGCCATCCGGAGCGGCATGCAGATGGTGCGCCTGGATCTGTCGGTAGATCTTCTGCTTGTCGAGCGGAAGACGATCGAAGTCGAGTTCGGTGGTGGGAGCCAGTGCTTCGATGATGTACTCGATCGGGTAGCCGTAGACCCGATTCATCAGGTCGAAGAGCAGCACGGACACCTCGGTGTCCGTTAGGAATCTCGGGAAGACGTTACGCTGCGCCAGATACTCACTGACGGAGTGGTAGTTGGCGAAGTCGCCGTTGTGCACCAGGGCTTCGTTCAAGCCGATGAAGGGATGAGCGCCGCCCGGGTGCCAGACGCGACCCTTGGTCGGATAGCGTTGGTGCGCAATCCAGACGTGCGCACGAGTATCCTCCATGCGGTAGTACTGGACTGCGGCTTCGGCGTAGCCGACGATCTTCACGATCAGCAGATTTCGTCCATGCGAAACCACGAAACCGCGCTTCGCACCGAGCGCCGAGTAGAAGGTGTCGTTCAGTCGGATCGAGTTCTGGTAGACGAACTCATCCTCGATTTCTCGCTCCGAGAGCGCGCGCAGGCTCTTCTCGGCGGCGAATCGTTCGAGAACTGCCGGCTTGGCGCGCACGAAGTAGCGCGCGACATCCGGGGGCTTGACCTCGAGCAGCGGGACGTCTCGGTAGTCGTCCACCGTCGGAATTACCCCCGCCTGGTCAATATCGAAATAGGGCTCGATGCAGCGCTGCTCGATGTCGCGCCGCGCGTTCGGGTCGAGCAACGCAATCTGCAGGATGTAGTCCTCATCGAGTACCTTGCGGGACACGCCCAGGTCTTGGGGAACGAGGCCACAAGCCGCGATGCCGCCACCCTTGCCGTTGCCGCGGTTGCGCATCTGAATCGAGGGCTCGTAGATGTGCCCGCCGCTGACGGGGACGGAGCAGGCGAACCCGGTGACGCCGCAGCCCCCTTCGGCCTCGGGGGACTTGCGGAACCAGTCCTGCCCGGGTGGTGGGCGCAGTTCGGTTCGGGCGCTGGCGTAGGCCGTGCCCCGGTCGAACGCTACGCCGGCTTGCATCCCCTTGCGGGTCATCGTTTTGCGCTCCCGTCTTCGTAGTCGAGGTGCCTCAGCAGATCCGTTCTCCCCCGCAGGGCGGCGACCGAGTCGAGCCCCAGTCGATACAGGATGTCGACGAGCATTTCCCGCCAGGCGTTGTAGAGGTTGACGATGCGTTGCGTGGCCCACTCGGTGGTCACTAGCTCCAAGAGTTCGGGGTCCGTAGTGGCAATTCCTCGCGCACACCCGCGGCCGCTCTCGCAGCAGCCACAGCGGATGCACCCCACGGCCATCAACTCGACGGTGCCGATGACGACCCCGTCCGCGCCCAGGGCGATGGTTTTGGCGACGTCCATCGGGGTGCGGATGCCGCCGCTGGCGATCACGGTGATCTGATCTCGGATCCCTTCATCCACGAGGAACTGATGCACCTGGTTGATCGCATACTCGATGGGCATCGCGATGTTCTTCTTGGCCACGTTGGGCGCGGCCCCCGTTCCTCCGTAGCTGCCGTCGAGATGCACGATGTGCGCGCCGGCATAGAACGAGCCGACGGCGACCATATCGACGTCCGTGGGGGTCGACACCTTGGCCGAGAGCAGGGCCCGTGGGTTGGTGTGAGCAATCCAGTCCAGGTGCTTCTTGTGGTCCTCGACCGAATACACACTGTGGAAGGGGAAGGGAGAGAAGAGAGAAAATCCTTGAACTGCCTCGCGAATGGCTGCCACGGCCGGGGTGTTCTTGTCACCCAGCAGATGACCACCGAGTCCTGGCTTAGCCCCTTGCGCATACTTGAACTCGACGATTGGAGCCCGCTGAATGGTCTGTTCGCGGACGCCGAAGAGACCGGTCGCCACCTGCGTGATCACGTTATCTGCGTAGGGAATGAAACGATCGGGATAGCCTCCTTCGCCGGTGCACGAGTAGGTGTTCCAGGCCTTGGCGGCACGCGCCTTGGCCAGCAGGACGCGGATGTTGGTGGAGCCAAATGACATGCCTCCGCCGTACCAGGGGACGTCGATCTTGAGCTTCGGGCGGTCATCGCCGGGGCGACGATTCAGCACCAGGGTGGTATCGATGTCCTGTTTGCGCAGGCCCGGAGGGGGGGCGACCGGAAATCGAAAGAGCAGTCGATCGAAGCCTCCACCGGAGTCGCCGAGTTCGCTTTCTAGGTGGGCGCGTGGGGGGTGCCCGGTTTCCGCCATTTCCCAGGCGCTGACGATGAGATCGGGAGTCCAGCGATAGTCACCGAGCGTCTTGAACGCTGGGTTCTCCGAGAGTGAAAGCGCCCCATTGGGGCAGGTCGTCACGCAGGTGTTGCCGGACTTTTCGCAATCGAACCCGATGCAGCGGTAGTCGAAGGGGCGGAGCATGGGCCCGTAGCCCTTGGGGCGCAGGTGGACTCCGTGCTGACAGGTTTCGATGCAGCGACCGCAGGCGGCGCAATTCGAGTCGCGGTAGATGCTGAACTTGCCGATCTCGTTGCGGTAGCGAGGCGGAGCGTGGCGGATCTCGCGATTGACTTCCGCGTAGTCAGGGTGAGAGCGGAACTCCTGAGACGTCTGGACGCCCAGTGCGGGCGCGGTACGAATCGCGGATTGGGTCATGCGCTGGCTCCGTTCGAACCCTTTCGTTTGCCAAAGAGGCGACCGAAGGTGTTGCGTTCCAGATCCTCGAAGAACATGCAGCGGCCGACTTCACCTCGCAGCCGGCGAGCCTCACGGATACCCATGGCCCCCATCATTTCGATGAGTTGGCTGTGCCACGCGCCCATCAAGTTGACGATACGCCGCGCAGCGAACCCTCGGTCCGCATTCTCCAGGCCGACTGGGCACACCCCCTCGCGCGAGCACTCCCCGCACAACCGACACTCGAGCGCCACCAGCAGCGGCAGATCGATCGCGACCAGGTCCACCCCACAGATGAGGGCCTTGACGACGTGTTCGGCCAGCGCGATGCCGCCCGAGGCGCTGAGCGTGAGTTGGTCCCGCACCCCGTCCCGGGTGAGCGCTCCGTGGATCTCGCGGATGACGTCGCGCATGTGGCGGGGCCTGACGGGCACTTGCTCGCGGCCGTGGCTGTCGAAGACGAGATGCACGACCTCGGTCCCGTCTCGTGCGAGCCGACGTACGCGCTCGATGGCACCGCTGGTGGTGGGGACCCGCACCGCGACGATTTGGTCGGGGTTCTTCTGCTTCAAGAGCTTGCGACGTGACGCAACGTCAGCGCCTTCGGGGATCATGACCAGGGGCACACGGTCCGCGGAGGCATTCGCGCTGGTTGGGCTTTCCAGGAGCGGCACGATCTGCTGGGACGCTGCATCCGCCTTCAGGTCCTTGGCCCTGGCAATTGCGAGCAGGCCGATCTCGGTCGCCGCGTCGATGACCGCCGCAAACACGGCGCCGCGCTGCTGATGCTCCGGCAGCACGTCGAACATCACTGGCATCGGGGTTGACAATAGGGGGGGCGGGGTGACGGAGAGGTCAGCGCCCTGAAACACCAGGTGATCGAGCTTGCGACCGATGTCGATGCTGGTGCTGATGTACTCGCGGCCGTGGATTCCGTCTCGCGTTGGACGCACGATCTCCGACATGTCGGTCCACATCGAATCGAAGCCCGAGCCGCTGAAACGACCACCGTATCCGGAGCCGGAAACCGGAATCGCACCGGTCTCGGCCTGGTACCAAGTGGTGAGGATGATGTCGGGCGTGAAGTAGTCGTCTCCGAGCCTCGCGTACTCGGGATTGGCCACCCGCGTCAGGATGTTCTTGGTGCAGTTTTGGATGCAGCTCAAGCACCCTTTGCACTGGTAGAGGTAGTCCAGATACCCGTTCTCGTTGCGCAGTCGCTCCGACTCGTCCGAGTAGAAGCCGTACACGCAGGCGCGCTTGACGCAGTTGTGGCAGTTGGAGCAGTCCTCGCGCCAGTCGACGATGCCCAGCTTTCCGACCGGGCGAAGGCGTGGGCGCGCTGCTTCCGTGTGAATGTGGAACTTCGCTGGCATGGCTAGTCTGTCTTCAGCCCGGCCTGGTCGATGACGGCCAGGACGGCCTCTTCGTCGTCGGTCCCCGTGCGGATCTCGAATCCCCGCAAGCCGGTGAGCTTGGACAGCGCCTCGATGGTTTCGGCCGCGAGCGCAACGCCGGCGGCTCGCTGCGCACTGCCGTCTGCAGGCGACGTGATCCGCTGCAAAGCTGGCGGAGGGATCGCGGCGCCGGGGCTTCGAGCCAGGTAGCGCTCGGCATCCGCAGCGCTCGTCAGGACGCGAACGCCGGCCAGGATGGCCGCCTTTTTTTCCAACCCGCGCTTGCAGACCAGCTGCCACCAGGACTTGAACCCGTCGACGTCGAACACCGGTTGGGTGATCAGGAAGCGAGCGCCGGCGGCGATCTTCTTGCCGAGCCGCAGAAGCTGCAGCTCGGCGGGGTCGGCGAAGGGCGAGGCGACCGCACCCAGGCAGAGCGGCTGGGCCCCGTCGAGCTCGTTGCTGCCGACCACCGACGCGTCGCTGGCGAGGGTTGCGTAGGTCCGCAGTAGCTGCACGGAGTCCAGATCGAACACGGCGCGCGCCTGCCTGGCGGGACCCAGCGTTTGATGCGTGCCACTCGTGCAGAGCACGTTGCCAATCCCCAGGGCCTGCGCCCCCAGATAGTCGGCCACGAGGGCAGTGCGATTTCGATCCCGCGTTGCCATGTGCAGGATGGGTTCCACACCCTGTGCGGCCACCAGCGAGGCTGCCGCGAGGGCGGACATGCTCGCGCCATCGGGATTGTCGCTGATGCCGAGGGCATGCACTTTGCCGGAGTACTGCTTGGCAGCTGCCAGCAACCGAGCCGGATCGCCACTCTTGGGTGGCGAGAGCTCGGCGACCAGGAGCCGCTTTCCGGACTCGATGCGCTGCTGCAATTGGGTCTGTCGTTGTTCCATGGTCCGAGCCTCATGAGGGCGACCGGATTGCGTGTCGAACGGGCGTGGAGCTGCCGCTAGACCGGTTCGGGGTTGGTGTCAGGTGCGGAGGGCGCCGCCACGCTGGTGCGCCGATGCCTCCGGCCCTGCTGAACTGTTCTGCTTGGGCCCGGGTCCCCCGTGACTGGTGACCCCGAGCGGGCTCGGGCCGAGGGCAGTGAGTCGTCTCACTGCCGCCCGAATCTTCTGCTCCAGTCGCGTCATCGGTTCCTGGGCGGACCCGCGCACCAGCTCAGCGCGCTCCGGCTCCAGCCCGATCTCGGCGAGCAGCCGCCGTGCCGTGTTCACTCGAACCTCGGCCCGCTGGCTCCCTTGTGCCAGTTGGCATTCACCCGCGGCGCAGGCCACCACGCACACGCCCCCGCGCACTCCCTCCAATGCGTGGAGGAGGTACTGAACGTCGATCTTGCCGCTGCAGGGGATTTCGCGAATCGCGACCAGGGTGCCGTCCTGCTCCCACTGGCGGGGCAGCTTCCCTGCCTGAGGGATGCAGTTGTGGCAGATGTTTACCACCACGTCTGGGACTAGAGGTTCCGCCATCGTGCTTCGTCGACTGGTGTCTTGGGAGGCGGCTGACCTCGTGCGGACG
>CAZSVU010000252.1:8488-12698 GCA_964610275.1 uncultured Polyangiaceae bacterium
TCTCCACCCCACTTTCGGTGGATGGTTTCTTCCCCTGTTCCGGCCGGATTGTCAAGGCGTCCTGGCCTGCTCGCGCGGTCTCGCAGCCAGTGCTCCGACCGGTCTATGATACTCAGTATTAGCCCAGCTAATACCTCCATCTCAGGTGTGAGTTTCGACCTTTGACCCGGAAGTGCAACACTGTTGCCGACCGACCGTTTGCGATCAGGATTCGGTCGACGGTCGGCTCGATCCGCGTGAGCGTCGTCCACCCTCAAAACCCACAGGTCACACCCATCGACTGCGGCGGTGCGACTGGCGAAGGAGTGGATTCCTATCGAATTGGTCGGCGAATGTCCGGTGTCAGTTGCGAGGCCGACAGGTCCCGACAAAGTACTGAGAAGCGGTCTGGCCACGTGTACGGCGATCACTTGAAGGACGTGCTCGTCGCGGCGGCACCGCGCACCATATGCCCGGGGATGGACTGCCAGGTTGCGTGGGTCGGAAATCTCGGGATGAGGCACGCATGGCAACTTGCGACCGTCGCGGTCGCAGTGGGTCTGCTGCAGACGGCGACGGGATGGGCGGCGGAGCCGCCCGCGCCAACGCTGCAGCGTGTGTCGGCCTCGCCGGACGCTCGTGCCGGGCGGAACGCCGCGCTCCGGGAACCGGCCAGTGCCATCTCAGGTGACGACCCGTCCGCTGACGAGGCAGAAAATCCAAGCGATACTGAGCGCGCTCTCGCATTGGGTGCTGCGATCTTCCCAGGCGTCCTCGTGCACGGGACGGGTCACTACGTGCTCGGTCGGAACGGGACGGCGACCACCATTCTCGTCGGCCAGGGGATCGGACTGGGCCTGGTGGTGCTGGGCACGACAGTGCTCGTCAGCACCGGAGCCGCGCGCGCGTTGTCAGGCCCAGCAGCAGCGACCGCCATTGCCGGCGGGGGGCTCGTGTTCGTCACCTGGGCCGCGGACCTGTACGGGGTGTTGGCACCGGACGGCGGCTGGGGGCAGGCGGCGCGCATCACGCCAGCCTGGGAGTCCGAGTGGGGCTATCAGTACGTCTATGATCCGCAATTCGACTATCGTCAGTTTCAGGTTGTCGGCTTCGACGCCCGCCTGGGTAAGGTGCGGATCAGTCCGAAGCACTGGGCGTCCCCGGACGACGGCAACGCGCGCCTGCGGGTGGCAGCCGTCTACCGTCCGTGGGGGGCGACGCCTCGCGATCGAGCCAGTGACGGCAGCTTCGTGGAGGTCGAGGTGGCCCAGAGCGAGCATCGCTACCCTCGGGACAGATTCGCGTTCACCACCAGCGAGTGGATGCTACGAGGGCGCTTGGACCTCGGGCGAGTTGCCGACCACCTCGCAGGCTCGTTTTTCGAAGGGGACATCGGCACCGCATACCAGGTGACTGGCTTCGACGTCGCTGGAGCCTCGAACACCGCTTCGACGCTGCTCCTTCAGAAGCTGGCGTTTGGCATCTATGTCGGCGACAACCGGCACTCCGGTGGGGAATGGGCCGTCTACTACGACCACCGGCATGACGGATTTGCGGGGGGAATACTGATCCCCGGCGGCGGCGGCGGGATGGCGGGCAAGGTGGGGCTCGAAGGCACGCACTTCTTCGACGAGCACTGGGGCATCGGGGTGGACCTACAGGTGGGCTCCGCGGTCGTGGCTGGGGTTTCGGGCAGATTCCGGCATTGGGGAGGTTGGTGATGCCGAAGCTCGTTCATGGGCTGCTCGTGGTCACCCTGGCCGTGACGGCGACGGCCTGTCTGAGCCCAGCCGAAGAGCGTGCCCGGCGTGACCTCGAGGTGGGGCGCGCCGAGGTCGACGGGATGCGTGTGCGTGTGACGGATGGCCTCGCGGCGGTGCGGCACCTGTCCGAGGGTGAGATTCGGCTGTGGGCGAGCGCACCGGCCTTGGAGATCGAGCTGCGGCGGCAGGCGGACGCGCTCGAGCAGTGGCAGGTCACCGTGGACAACTGCATGCCCGACGCCGGGCTCAGCGCGCCCAGCGACGTGAGGGTCACGGAGCTACGGCGCGAGCGCCCCACCCAGTGTGCTTGGCAGCTTGTGCTACCCGTCGATACCGCAGCATCGATTCGCCTGCAGAGCCCGCGGGCGGAGCCGCGCGGCCCCTTCCGGTTTGCCCTGATGAGTGACGTTCAGAGTGCAGTCGACCAGGTGGGAGACCTGTTTGAGCGCATCAACCGAGATCCCTCGGTCGAATTTGTGCTCAGTACGGGTGACCTGACCGAGCGGGGCAGCGGCGGCGAGCTCCGGCGCTTCCAGTCCGAGCTCGAAGGGCTTGGGGTTCCCTTCTTCACCACCATCGGCAACCACGAGCTCGGCGTGTCTCCCCCGCGCTTTCACGACTACTTCGGACGAGGCAGCTTCCAGTTCGAGTATCGCGGGGTGGTGTTCACCCTCGTGGATTCTGCCAGCGCCACCATCGATCCCTTGGTTTGCGGCTGGCTCGACGAGTGGTTGCAGCAGGGGCGAGCTCGGACGCACGTCTTTGCCACGCATGTGCCTGTGCTCGACCCGGTCGGCGTTCGCAATGGTGGCTTTGCCAGCCGCAGCGAAGCCGCACGGCTTCTGGCCAGTCTGGCCGAGGGGGGTGTCGACCTCACGCTGTACGGGCACATCCATTCCTACTATCGGTTCGAGAACGCGGGGATCGAAGCGCACATCAGCGGTGGAGGGGGTGCCATGCCCGAGCGTCTCGACGGGATTGGGCGCCACTACCTGGTCGTCGACATCGACCCGGTGGGCGGGGTGCTGGGGACTCAGGTCGTCGAGGTGGATTGACCTGCTACTGCGCGCCGGCGACGAACCCTCCGTCACAGGTGAGGCGGTAGCTCATCGAAGAGACTGGGCCGAGCAGGACTCCGGTGGCCCCGCCCCAGAAGTGCTCGGGGACGGTGTCGAACGCCGTCACGTTTCTGGAGTCGGGGTCGTATTCGAGACGTAGGCTCTCGTACGGTTGGTAGGGATCGCCCGCGGAGGGAGGGAACTCGAGCAGCACGACCAGCTCGCTTTCCACCACGTAGGTTCCGTCAATGGGCGTCTCCTGATCGGGCTCCCCGCCACCATTGAACGAGGTCCACTGCACGGCTCGCCCGTCCGAGCAGAGCACCACCTGGAACCAACGAATGGCGTTGGTTGGCAACACGAAGTACCACGTGTCGGTGAGGAGGTGGGGATCCAGCTCAATGCTGGAGTCCGGGTCGGCATCGGCGGTCGCATCGGTGGCCATCGACGCATCGGTCGTCACATCTACGCCGGCGTCGGCGGGTAGACTCGCATCAGTGCCAGCATCGGTTTCCGCGCCGGCGTCGGCGCTGGCGTCGGCCGGCGGGAGCGCGTCGGCGCTGGCGTCGACCGAGACGCCGCCGTCCGTGGGCGGCAGCGCATCGGCACTGGCGTCGATGGGCATTCCGCCGTCCACCAGCGCGCAGGACTCGAGAGTGCAATCGAAGTCGAGCTCGCTTTCGCAGAAGCAGATTCGACAGCCGTCCGCGGTCTGGACGACTTCGTCCGGCAGGTAGACGTCGTCGCCGTCATAGCAGCGCGGGCACGCCATGAGCGTCGACGTGACCACCCCAGCCTCGCAGCCGCACGAGTTGCACCGGTCGTGGCATTGGAACGTGTCGCCATCCTGGTAGACGACGCCGTAGTATTCGCATTCAGCGCGTGCGGCGTCGGGGCCCGCGTCAATGATGATGATCAGGCCGCCGCTGGCGGGCCCGCCGTCGTTCGGGCTGGCCGATCCGCCCAAACCCGGGCTGCCCGCACTGTCCGAGCGGCCGCCGGCGGCCCTCGCGGCGCCGGCCGAGCCCCCGCCGCTGCCCTGCTGTGCACTGCCGCCGGCCTGGATCGTTCCCTCACCTGCAGCGTTGTCGGCGATGGGTCCCGCCGAATCCGTGGTGCCGCCACACGCCCAAATTGCCAGGAGCGCCACGGCGGTGCCAACCGCGCCCCGAACGAGAACTCCTCCCTTGTCCCTCATCACGTGAGGAAGTCTAGCTGGGTCGTCAGGGGCGGCAACGTGTGGCGGGGGGACTGAGACGGCGCGGATAGGTCCAGCCCGGGAGCTCGCTCGCAGACCTCCGAAATCAGCGCCGTCCACCTGTCCTGCGGCAACCCGCTGTGGCGCGTCCTGGGGGGAAGCAGAAGAGGTGACGGGGGAAGGGAGCGCCCGAGCGGGGCTCGGGCGTTGAC
>CAZSVU010000253.1:0-8416 GCA_964610275.1 uncultured Polyangiaceae bacterium
CCATCCATGTTTCGGCGGTCGCTGGCGGCCGCCGAAACATGGATCAAGGATGGGTGGGCAGCGGGGTGAGGTTGACCCACGCCCGCGCCTCACCGACGCTACCTGGCCATGGCAGACCTGGTGCGTTTTGGCGTAGCCATGGAGCGGGCGCTGCTCGAGCGCTTCGACGCTCTGGCCAGTCGGCGAGGCTACGAGAACCGCTCCGAAGCGCTCCGCGATCTGGTGCGCCACGAGCTCGATCGGGACACCTGGCAGCGAGGCGGCGATGCCGTGGCCACCATCACCTTGGTGTACGATCATCACGTGCGGGAGCTATCCGAGCGACTCACGCAGATCCAGCACGACCACGGTGACCTGATCATCTCGACGTTGCATGTTCACCTGGATCACGACCACTGCCTGGAGGTGATCGCGGCGCAGGGGCCCGCGCGCGCGCTCAAGTCCATGGCCGATCGACTGATCGGCACGAAAGGGGTGGTGTCCGGACACGTCGCCGCCGCGTCACTGCCCAAGCGTCGCGCGCACAGGCACCGGTAGGGAGGTCGCCGCAGCGGTAGCCGCAGGCGCAATGGCAGCCCCAGCGGCCCAATCAGTTTTTCTGCTGCCCCTTGCCCTGCTTCCGCGAGAGCTGCTGCTTCACTGCCTTGACGATGGCCCCGGGCACGTTTTTGCTGCGTGCCAAGTTCCGGAGATCGTTGTCGCGAAGGTGAGGGATGATCCGAGAGGAAAACGAGAGCGGTGTGCGTGGATTGGAGACCAGGTTGATTTTGACCTGGTAGTTCCTGGTGAACTCTCGGTTCATGGCGATGATGCGCAGGACGCCTTCGCCTACGGCACGGCTGGCGCTGATCTGGGCGGCCTCATTCTCACGTAGAAGAGGGCTCTTGGCGGCCGCTTCGGCCACGAGCTTGTTGGGATCGCGCACCAGAATCAACCGTGCGCCGGACGTTCCCAGCTGTGCCGTTCGGATCTTCTGCGTGATGGTCATCTGCGCGATCTGTGCGTGCAGAGGCATGAACTTCTCTTTGACCTGCTCCTGTCCCTCGTCGTCGACCTCGTAGGAGTCCTCGTCGTCTGCGTCGCGCTGGACTCGCTCGGCGAGTTGCTCCGTCTGCTGGAACAGCACGTCATCGAACGTAGGTTCCTCGGTCGGCTCCGGGATGAGCTCGTTCCTGATCGCGGCTGCCGCTTCGTGGAATGCCGCGAAACCGAGCTTCAACCCATTGCGCACGGCCAGCTCGATCAAGCGATCCGCGGTGGACATGCGCACGCGCTTGTTCAGGTAGAGCTTCTCGATGACGTCCGGAAATTCCAGCAGGCGCTGCTCGTTGGTGGCCACCAGCTCGCCGATGGCTTCGTTGGCGCGTTCGGCCAGCAGCGCGAGAGCGTCTCCCTCGAGGCGCGGTTGTCGAAGCAGCGACGCCACCACGTCACGATTGCCGCTGTATGCGTCGGCGAGCGCCTCGACGACTTCGGCCGGGAGCTTGCTGTCCAGGGCGCCGTCGAGAATGGGCGGTGGCAGGTTGGCGACGGTCCCGGCGGCGGTTTCGGCAACCTGCGGATTGGCGTCACGCCGGAGCGCCACCAGGACCGTGATGATATCACCGGCCTTGAGCCCCGGAATGACGCCACGGGCTGCCATCAACTTGGCCGGAACGGGGGCGCCCGGACCGAGAACTCGTTGCGCCTGGGCGGGGAGCTCGGAGACGTCGATGGGGCGTGCCATGGTGTTCGGTTCGGTGGGGGGCAGGAGCTAGACTAGCTCAGGCCGAGGCGCGCGGGCACCGTGAAATAGTCGCTGCTTTCGCTGCCGGTGCTCCGCAACCGAGCCCAGCGTGGACGCGGCTGTCCTTCCTCGCGGTTGCCGATCCCGCGGCGGGAGTCTACGCTTCCTCTCCCGGCGGCAGTCGGCCGACCTCACGAGGAGAAGGTACCAACATGGGCATCATGGATTTCGTGAAGAACGGCGTGCAGCGCATGATGATCGCGCGCGACGACGCGTTCAAGGACAAGGTCGTCTACAAGCACCCGGACCAGACGTTCCCATTCTGGAGTCAGCTCACCGTCGACTCGGATGAGCTCTGCCTCTTCTTCAAGGATGGCAATTTCGTGGGAGCGCTCGGCCCCGGACGCCACACGCTGCAGACTCAGAACATCCCGTTTCTCAATACGTTGGTCGACCAGTTCACGGGAGGCGACGTATTCATCAGTGAACTGTACTTCGTGACCACTCGGCCTCAGTACAGCCAGGGGTTCGGTGGGCCGATTGGCTCCATGCGGGACCCGGAGCTGGAGATTCGGGTCAACCCACGCGCATTTGGCACCTACTCCTACAAGGTCGTCGATGCCGTGAAGTTTGTCGTCGAGTTCGTGGGCCAGACTGGCGCTGCCGATCCGGATCGAGCCATGCAGTGGGTGCGAGACCAGCTCATGATGGGGATGAAGGCCACCATGACGCGCCTGATCAAAGCAGGCGACTTGACCATGATGGATCTGGGAACTGCTGGCCCGGACGTGGCCCGTGCCGTGGTTCAAGATTGTCCCGACCTGGCCAGCATCGGGGTGCAGGTCCTCGAGATCGCGAAGCTCAACATCAATCTCTCGGACGAAGATCAATCGCGCATCGACGAGTTTCAGGATCAGATCGTTCAGGCCAAGATCGAAGCGCGGAAGGCCAAGATCGGCGTCGGCCAAGCCGAGGCCGAAGCACAACAACGGCAGCACGCTCTGGACCAGGACTTCGCGAACCGCGCCCGCTACGTCAACCAGTTGGACATGAACCGCTACCAGCAGTACGCCGGTGCCGAAGCGATGATGGGGATGGGCGAAGGCATGGCCCAGGGGGGCGAGGCTGCCGGAATGGGGATGGCGGGGGCTGGAATGGCCGCAGGTATGGGGATGGGCGCAGGAATGATGCAGGGCGGTCGGATGCCCTATCCGCCGCAGCAGGGCTACCCCCCCCCGGGGTATCCGCCGCCGGGCTACCCACCGCCGGGCTATCCCCCCCCGGGGTATCCGCCGCCGGGGTATCCGCAGCAGGGCTATCCGCCCCAGCAGGCAGGTGGTGGCGCCCCGCAAGGATATCCCGGTCCTCAGGGCGGTCCTCCGCAGCAGCAGCCCCCCCCCGGGTATCCGCCGCCGGGCTATCCGCCGCCGGGCTATCCGCAGCAGGGCTATCCGCAGCAGGGCTATCCACCTCCCGGCTACCCGGCGCAGGGGCAACCTCAGCCCGGCCCAGCACCAGCCGGCGGGCCAGGACAGGCCGAACAACCTGCTTCGCCGCCGCAGGGCAGTGGAGGAACCGAGCCTCCGCGGCAATCGGGCTGATCGGACTTCGGCGCGGGGCCGAGCGGATGCGGGTCCGCGGCACGCCAGGTGTCGTGGAGCCGATGCGATCCGTGGGCTAGGGTAGTCACCCTGAGGAGGCAGGATCCTTGCAAGATACGCAGCTCGAGTTCGGGGGTGCTGCAGCCGGCGCCTTGGAGGAACGAACGAAGCGGCGGGTCTGTCAGACGTGCGGGTCGCGCTTCTCGGGCGACGCACGCTTCTGTCCCTTTGATGGTGAGCCGCTCGTCGACGACGACTCGGCGGTGCCCTCCAGCGATCCGCTCCTGGGTGCGATCATCGACCAGCGGTACCGCGTCCTGCGGGTGCTGGGTGAAGGAGGGATGGGAATCGTATACGAGGTGGAGCACGTCACGCTCCAGAGACACTTCGCACTCAAGGCTCTGCGTCGCGATCTCGGTCGGATGGAGGACCTCTCTGCGCGATTCATCCAGGAAGCCAAGGCGGCGGCAGCCGTCGCGCACCCGAACATCGTGCAGATTGCCGACTTTGGCCACCTGCCCACGGGCGAAGCGTATTTCGTCATGGAGCTGCTCGACGGCGTCCCCCTCAGCAATGTGCTTCGAGAGCACGGCCGCATCTCCCCGTCACGCACGATCCCAGTGGTGCGCCAAGTGGGGGAGGCGCTGGGGGCGGCCCACGCCGTCGGCGTCATTCATCGCGATCTCAAGCCGGACAACATACAAGTCTGTGAGTCGGTTGGAGGCCGGCAGGTCGTCAAGGTACTCGACTTCGGACTGGCCAAGGTCGCTGGGGCGAGCAAGCTGACTCGCGCTGGTGTCGTGTTTGGAACACCGCACTACATGAGCCCTGAACAGGCCGCGGGAGATCCTCTCGACCACCGCTCGGACATCTACTCGTTGGGAGTGGTGATGTACGAGATGCTGAGTGGAAGGGTTCCCTTCGAATCCGACACGTTCATGGGCGTCCTGACCAAGCACATGTACGTGCTGCCTACGCCGCTCTCCGAGGTCGTGGAGACGTCCGCGGAGTTGGGCGAGTTCGACGACATTGTCCTGAGGTGTCTGCAGAAGAAGCCGGAGGGGCGCTTCGCCACGATGGGCGACCTTCTGAACGCGCTCGAACAGACCACGGGGCGCATGCTGCCGGGCGTCCGCGCTGGCGTCGCCGAGGCTCCCGGAGTCACGGCTGCCCGTTCGGGGGGGGCGCTGAGCGTCGAGGAGCTGGCTGTGGTCGGGGGTAGCCGCTCGTCCGCCGCCACACGTGGAGTGGTCATTGGCGTGGGCAGTTTGGGATTGGTGGCCGCGGCCGGATTGGGGTGGTGGGTGTGGTCCGCGCCCGGCGCATCCGAGAGTCCGTCGTCGGCTTCGCCATCAGCCGCAGCCGACACGAACATGGGCTTGCCTTCGTCGTCGTTGGCTGTGACCAGCACACCTCCAGCCGAGGCTGGCTCGTCATCGCAGGACGAAGCTGCGGAGGCTCCCGTCGCTGGCGAAGCGGACGCGGCAACCTCGACTCCAGTTCGAGCAACGGTGCGCAAAAACTCGCGAAGAATCCGCAAGTCGAGCCGCCCAGCGGCCCCGAAGCCGCCTTCTCGAGAGTCACCGGCGACGAAAATCGGCAGTGGCGATATCGTCAATCCCTGGGAGAATTGATTCACTCCAGCGTTTGCTTGACAAGGCGGACAAAGCTTCCAAGTCTCAACGCGCTCCGCGTGTTCGGGTAACCGTGGCCAAGAAACAACTGCTCCTCATCGACGCCGATCCCCGCAGTGTGCGGGTCCTGGAAGTGAGCCTGAAGAAGGCCGGCCACAGCGTCACGACCTCGACCGATGGAGCAGACGCGCTAGCGAAGATCCAGCTGTCGGCCCCCGACCTGATCCTCAGCGACACGCGGCTGCCCCGTCTGGACGGGTACGAGTTCGCTCGACGGCTCAAGGAGAATCCCGAGCACGCCAACATCCCGATTGTCTTCTTGACTAGCCAGAAATCGGTCGAGGACAAGGTTCGCGGGTTGGAGCTGGGCGTCGAGGACTACCTGACCAAGCCGATTTTCGTCCGCGAGCTCATTGCCCGTGTCAACCTCCTCTTGGCGCGGCGGACCCAGGAAAAGATGGCCACGAGTGCTCCGCTCACCGCGCGCACGCGGCTGAGTGGGTCACTCGAGGACATGGGCGTGGTGGATCTCTTGCAGACGTTCGAGGTCAGTCGCAAGAGCGGGGTGGCGAAGATTGACGATGGCCGCAAGGTCGCCACGGTCTACTTCAGAGACGGAAAGGTCGTGGATGCGACGCTGGGGCACTTGCGCGGCGAGGAGGCGGTCTACCGTGCGCTGATCTGGAACACGGGATCTTTCGAGGTCGAGTTCCGACCGGTCCCCAACGCCGACGTCATCCCGACTTCCACCCAAGGTCTGCTGATGGAGGGCATGCGCCGGGTTGACGAATGGGGACGCCAGCTCGAGCAGTTGCCTCCACTCGCCACGATCTTCCATATCGACCACGAGCAACTGGTCGATCGCCTCAACGAGATCCCGGACGAGCTCAACGGGATCCTCCGGCTGTTCGACGGCAAGCGGACCCTGCTCGACGTGGTCGACGACTCGCCGTACGAGGATCTGTCGACACTGTCGACCATCACGAAATTGTACTTCGAAGGTCTGCTCGCGGTTCTCGAGCAACCACCGTCGGCCGGGGACGATCTGGCCGAGATCATCCCGCCGGTGGTCACGGACAGCGGTCGACCCCACGCCGAGGCGGACGAGGTCGTGCCCGGTCCGCCGTCGCGGGTCCCGCCCGCTGCCGGGGTCGATCCCAGCGAGCCGCCCGTGCCGTCGTGGCGACCACCGGCGCCGTCAATCGACCCAGCGCCTAGTGGTTCCGGGCTCCCCCCGCTGCCGCTCCATCCCTCACCGCCTCCGCTGCCGATGGCTCCGCAGACGGCGCGCGGGGGATATGACGACGGGGTGGGCGCAGGCACAACCGGCACCACCGCTGGCGCCGCACCGCCTCCGCTTCCGGGTGAGCGCACGCCCGATCAGAAGCAGAAGACCAGGATCGGGATGGGCCTGCCACCGCGGCCAGACGGGTTGGTCGCTACGACCCCGGTCCGCTCACCAGGTCACGTCTCGCCGCCCCAGGCGCCTCCGGACGCCGCTGCTGCGGCTGCGGCTGCCAACATCATCCCGTTTCCCGCTGCCCGCAAGGAGGAGGAACCCGGCGCGACGACCATGATTTCGGCGCCCGCGCCCCGGCGCCAGGAGACGTCACCAGCCACCCAATCGACGCCGCCCAGTCGAGCCGGCGACTATGGCCCGCCCCCGGCTGGCGCCGAAGACCTGTCGATGGAAGCAGCGCGGGGTGGAGCCATGCCGTCTCACCCCACGTCGCCTCAGGTTTCGCCGGATGCAGTGATGCCACCGGATGGCGGCGCCACGCTCCCGCTGGACCGCCCCGAGGCGCAGCCGTTGCGCGGTTCGGACCCGAGCCAAGTCCCCCCTCCACCGCAGATGTCCGCCGGCGGCGGGCCACCACCCATGCCACCACCTCCTACCGAGCTCACGGGCACGCTTCGAGGCACGGGCGGGGAGGTGCCTCAAGTGGATAGGCCGCCCGACAGCGAGGACATGCAGAGTCGCTTCTTCTCGGTCGGTGACGAGGGGATGTACGAGGGGGGCCCCGCCACCATGCCCCCGGTCGCGCCGGACGACCTCATCGACGATGACTACGCGCCCAAGATTCACCGCACGGCTCAAGCTGACGCTCGGCGAGCACGTTTCATTCGCGTCGTGGCCATCGTCATTGGGTTTTCGCTCGCAGTGTTCGGTTTTGCGGTGTTCCTGCGGGTGTCTCAAGACGACGGTGACGACGAGGGCGCCGAGGCCCAACCCGTCGATCAACTCGGCGCGGCTGCTGCCCGACCCAAGCCTCCGGAGCGGGACCCCGAACCTGCGGAACCGCCCGTCCCTGCAGAGCCTGAGCCCGAGACCGAGCAGCAGCCGGAGGCGGAGGAGGCCGCACCCGAGCAGCCCGAGCCACCGCCGGTCGTCGAGACCCCTCGAGCGGCGCCCGAGCCGGTTCGGCCCACGCCCGCTCCGGCGCCCCGCCCGCGGCCGCCCGCGGTAGTCGTGGCACCCCCACCTCGGCCACGTCCGGCACCTCCCCCGCCGGCGCCCGAGCCTGTACCAGCGCCCGCTCCGGCGCCCGCTGGTACGCCGCCTACAGCGTCGTTCGGTCCGCCTTGAGGCTCATCCGTCGCGGCGCTGGTTGCCAATTCGCGGGGAGTCGGTGCAGAAACTCGGTGCCGAAGTACCAGCTGAACCGTCCGACCGTGTCCTCGCGAAAAATGCCAGTGCGGGGAACGCGCAGGCGAGAAGACGACCCCAGCGCCACGGCCCCGCCGGTTGCGCTGAAAGCAGCTCGGTACCCCGCAGCGTGCACGCGTGCCTCGGCTTCGGCATCCGACATTCCGAGCGGGTAGAAGAAGGCGATGGGCTGTCTACCGGTCTCGCGCTCCAGGATCTGCGCCGACCGCACCAGTTCCTCTTCGGCCAGGCGCGCGGGCAGCCCCACGAGCCGCCGGTGCGCGTGCCCATGGCTAGCAACCTCGCACAAGCCCGAGTCGACCATCTCCCGGATCTGTGCCCAGTTCATCAGGGGGAATTCCTTGGGCTCTTCCACCAGCCCAGTAGGAATGCCGACGCTGAACCGCGCTTGGTGCCGACGCAGGATCGGCCACGCCTTCGTGTAAGTGCTGCGCAGGCCGTCGTCGATGGTGATCACTGCGACGCGCTCCGGAAGCTGCCGGGACCCTTCCAGGAACTCGATCAACTCCGTGATGCTGACCAACTCCACGTTGCTCTGACCGAGCCATCCCAGGTGGCTTTCGAGACGTTCACTGGAGACGCTGAGGCGGTCCGCTCCGACGTCGAACGCATGATAGAGGAGGATGACGGCGCGTGTGCGCTCCGGGCTGACGAGCGGGAGCCGGAAGCGAGACGCTGCTGTGTCCCGGGCCAGTGGCGGCGAGTCGTCGGCGCAGGTTTCGCAGCTGCCTGCAGCCGGCACACGGAGATCGTACCGAGCCCGGCGAGCGGAGCTCGCCGGGGGTGG
>CAZSVU010000253.1:8516-10349 GCA_964610275.1 uncultured Polyangiaceae bacterium
CAGCCGGCACACGGAGATCGTACCGAGCCCGGCGAGCGGAGCTCGCCGGGGGTGGCACGAAGCGTTGGCCCGAGGTCCGCCTCCCTTCCAGTGGAGACAGCCGGGCGTTCATACTGGTCAGCAGCTCCTGCACCGGTGGGGGGACTCGCGAGCTGCGCGTTGAAGCGTGTGGCTGACTGAGGCCCGGCGCCGCAGAGCACGCGGCGGTCAGCAGGGCCACTCCAGCAGCAAGACTGGGCCATACCAGCGACGTCCGGACCATGGTCCAGCTATAGGTGGGGACGCCCGAATGAACCAATTTTTGGGTGGTTGGGTCGGCCTGCCTGGAACTCACCGCTCACAGGAGGCTCGGGCGCTCGGCGCGGAGGAACCCTCCGAGCACAGAGGCCAATCGGTCCGGGCACTCCTCCTGGGGACAATGGCCCGAGTCCAATAGCTCGAATCCAGCACCGTGGATTTCTCGAGCCAGACGGTGTCCGAAGCCTGCCGGGTAGACGCGGTCTGCGCGCCCCCACACGACCAGCGTCTCACTCTGAACCCGGGCGATCTGGGCGACCACCGGCCGGATGTCGCCGGTGGACCGGATGGTGGCCAGAGCGCTGCCACGGGCCGCCGGTGTGTTCAGCATGTCGTAGTAGTGGTCGAGGCGGGAGCTTGGGATGCGGGCCTCTGAGGACAGCATGGCGTCGCGGAAGAACGAGTGGAACATCGTGCGGCCGAGCAGCTGCTTGAAGAACAAACCACCGAGTAGTGGGAGGAGCACGGCCCGTCGACGCAAGTCGCTGCTCGGTTGGTGGCAGAGGATGTCGATCAGCGCCAGCCGCGCGACCAACTCCGGATGGCGAGCTGCCAGCGTCAGGGCCACGGCTCCACCCAGTCCATGACCCACCACGGAGACTCGACCCAGATCGAGGCCTGCGTAAAGATCGGCGACCGCCTCGACGAACGTATCCACGCCATAGGGAAACCGCTGAGGCGGCGGCTTCTCGCTCTCGCCGAACCCGGGAAGATCCGGTGCGACGAGTTTGAAATCGTCGCGCAGGATCGATATCACCCCGTCCCAGGTGGTGTGGTCGACGAGCAGGCCGTGCAGCATCAGGACGGGCGGCCCTTCGCCCTCTTCGGCGACGCGTAGACGAACACCGCTCGCGGTGACATCTCGGTGCACGCGCTCGGCCATGTGCCACGAGCGTACTGCCCGCAATCTCGGGTTGGGGGGACAAATCTGGATTCACATCAAGGCACGCAACCGGCCCGACGGGCGGCCGACGAGTGTCGCACGATGTCTCGCCTGCTTCGATCCCGATCCAGAGTTGACCAGTACGTCTTGCTCGAGCGCCTGGGCAGCGGCGGCGCTGCTGAAGCCTGGCGCGCGCTACGACGTGGGCCACTGCTCAGCGAAGAGGTCTGCATCAAGGTTCCCTTGGAGGGCCAGCGCTCGGCCGTGCGACGCGCGCTGCTGGAGGAAGCTCGGTTGCTGTCTCGGGTGCGACACGCGAACGTCGTATCCCTGATCGACGTAGTGGAGGCGGAGTCGGGAACGGTGTTCCTGGTGCTGGAGTGGGTGCGGGGACTCGACCTGCGCACGCTGCAGGCGGTGCTCGAGAGCGCTGGCCAACGTCTCTCACCCGCGGCTGTGGCCAGGGTGGGGCTCGGAGTGTGTCGTGCGCTGGCGGCAGCGCAGCGCAGCGGGATTGGCGGTGTGGTGCATCGAGACGTCACACCGCACAACCTGCTCGTGTCCGTCGAAGGCGAGGTGAAACTGGCAGACTTCGGGATCGCTCGCGCGCTCGACCGCGAGTGCTGGACCGCTGCTGGACACGTCAAGGGCAA
>CAZSVU010000253.1:10449-12637 GCA_964610275.1 uncultured Polyangiaceae bacterium
CTGCGTCCCAGCACCGCGGACGAGGCCGCGCGCCTGTTGGCTCCGCTCGCGCGTCCCAGCACCGCAGAGGAGCTGGGACACTGGGCAACTCGCCCCCGGGCGTAGTTCGAGAGTGACTGGACGAGCTTCGTTCGGTGGCGCGGATGGTTGTGAAGCAGCCAGGGAAGGCGAGGGATGCGCAGAATCTCGCTGGGGCGCGGATCGTTGTGAAGCAGTAGAAGTAGGCGGCGGTATTGAAGGAGCCCCGCGAGCTTTGCTCGCGGGGGGGTACCCGTTGTGGCGCGGATGGTTGTGAAGCAGCAAGGGGAGTCGAGGGATGCGTGGTATCTCGCTGTGGCGCGGGTGGTCTTGAAGCAGCAGAGGTGGACGGCGTTACTTGAAGGAGCCCCGCGAGCTTCGCTCGCGGGGGGATTGGGTGGTTACCTGTAGGATGGAGTAGGTGCGCAACTTACGCGTGCGACTGGTGGAGCACTTATCAAAGCGGTGCGAGGCACTGCATCCGCGGTCGAAGAACCTCCTGCACGCGACAGCAGGTTTCCATACCGAGCCCCGCGAGCTGTCGCTCGCGAGGGACGCTGAACACCTGCGCCGTCCATCGAGCCCATGGACGGCAAATGAACTCCATGGACATTCCATTATGAGTGACAATTAATGTCACACCAGCGGGTCCATTCAGCGTCCATGGAGGGTGACGGAATATGCTGCAAAAAAAACCACTGAATGAGCTTTGGTCGCTCTCTTCAGTAGAATATATTGAGCCCCGTTCCGCTGGATGGTCTTGCCGCGGAGGCGACCGCCGGATGGGAGCAGGGGATGAACGAGATCAACGAGTCCACTCTAGTTCGGCTTGAGAAGCAGCACTCGGCCGGGATCACCTCAGCGGAGATCCTGGACGTCTTCGCCAGCCACGACATCCCCCTCAGCGAGGCGACGTTGCGCAAGTACGTCCAGCTGGGTCTGCTGCCGCGCAGTGTCCGGGTGGGACGCAAGGGCAAGCATCAGGGCTCCCAGGGAGTCTATCCGATTGCCGTGGTGCGACAGATCCTCAGCATCAAGCAGATGATGGCTCAGAGCCTGACCATCGAGCAGATCCAGCGCGAGTTTCTGTTCATGCGCAGCGACCTGGAGCAGTTGCAGCAGACCCTGGCCAGCATCTTCCGCAAGCTGGACGAAGTGGTGCGGCAGCGGCGGCGTGAGGGCAACGCCAAGGTGGTGGCCCGTGAGATCGGCGACGCCCGCGCCCTCAGCAGGGACTTGGTGGACCGCTTTGCGGCCATTGAATCACGGCTTACGAACCAAACGAGGCTCGAGCATGCTGCGGCATCGTGAGCTGAGTTCTCTGGCTCGACACGGAGTAGAGGTGGCTCCGAGTCGAGGCAGCCCGCTTGGAATGAATGAGTGACGTGCTCGTGGTGGCACCGGACGAGTGAATCGTCCACCCGCTAGCCCACAGCACGTTCAGTGGTGTTTGGGGGCGCGCCGTCGCGATCCGGAAGGCTCCGGGACGCAACCAGCAGGGTGCGCGCTGAGGTCAGGTTGGAATTGGCACAGCAGCGAGAGAGAGGCAGCGCATGGAGTCCAGAAAGCTCGAACCGACAATCGGGGGAGACGCACCGGAGACGACATTTCAGCCGGTAGCCCAGGGCGCGACGGCACTCAGCTGCGCACCGGACGAAACCATCACGCGGGAACAGCGCCGCTCCCGACGCAAGCGTGACGTGCGGGCACGGACTATCAGCGTCAAGCGGATGACGAAGCGCGAGTTGGAGATTGGGCGTTTGCTGTATCCCGAGAGCGGGTACTGGAAGCCGCGCACGCGAGCGGAATGCGCGGATGGACCGCGTCCCTGCCCGTACGTCTCCTGTAAGCACCACCTGTACATCGACGTGTCGCCCAGAACGGGTGCCATCAAGCTGAACTTCCCGGACCTCGACGTGTGGGAGATGACCGAGTCGTGCGCGCTGGACGTGGCTGACCGCGGCGGCACGACCTTGGAAGACGTGGGAGCAATCATGAATCTGACACGGGAACGCATCCGCCAGGTCGAGGTGAAGGCGCTGGCCAAGCTCGAGGCGCTCAAGGACATGATGGCTTTGCGCGACTACGTGGATGAGGGACCCGTCGGCAAGCGACGGCTACCGGTTCTGCGAGACGACGAGCAGTCCTGAGCAGCCAGGCCCTACCCGGC
>CAZSVU010000254.1:0-12630 GCA_964610275.1 uncultured Polyangiaceae bacterium
GGGCGAGGGGGATGGGCGAGGGGGATGGGCGAGGGGGATGGGCGAGGGGGATGGGCGAGGGGGATGGGCGAGGGGGATGGGGGATCACGTCGCGTGCACGGCGCGGCGCACGCGCGCGCCAGCTGGTGCTGGCACTGGCGCGTGCAAGGAGGTGGGCAGCAGGGGGGCGCGGCATTGGGGTGGGCCGTTCTCGAAAACCCAATCTGCCGGGAAATCGTGGCCATCTCGGGCTGCACTAGGATCGCGGCGCGATGCGCCTCTTCGTGTCGCTACTGGCCTGGTTCCTCCGCGCCGCACACACCCCGCGGAGCGATCTCGTCTTGGAGAATCTTGCCCTGCGGCAGCAGCTTGCCACCTACGCTCGGACCCAGAAACGGCCTCGGCTCGAGCCCGAGGAGCGGGCCTTCTGGGCTGCACGGTCCAGGGTCTGGCAGGGCTGGCGCTCGCCGCCGTCGCGCTTGTGCTGAATACCGGTACTTCTGCCATGGTGCGCGTTCGTCCCACGCGCTGCATGCGATCCCGGAGCCATACCCGGAGCTGAGCGAGCCGCCGCAGAACGCCGGCAAGTTGGTCGCGCTTCCCGTGCTCGGCGGCGTGCAACGCGACTACCGCTTGGCGGCGTAGACGGCGAACGGGTCACTGCTCCACCGACGCCCCGGTCTTGACCGCCGCCGCGATCCGGTCGTGCTCCCGTTGCACATGCCGCTCCTGGCTCGCTCGAGCATTGGGTCAAGACGCAGACGGCTGAGCGGGGGCCGCCTGAGACGGCTCCTATCTGCCGATGGATGAAGTTTTCGCGGAACACGCCGCTGAGAGCTGCCGCTTACCGAGCTCGTCGAGATGACGCTATGGTGAGTCGCTGTGGAGAAAGAGCCCTGGGCTCCTGGCGGGACCTCCCCTGGTTGTCCACGGATGCAAACCGCGGTAGCGTGGGCTCCTTATTGCGGGAGGTGTGGGGCATGACCAGGGGTGAATTGGGGCAGGTGGCGCTCGTCGTGTTGGGATGCGCCGTGGCGGTGGCGGCTGGTTGCGGCGGAAGCAGCTCGAGAGGGACCTGCACGGCAGGCACGACCAGAGACTGCTCCTGTGCTGGCGGTGATCCGGGAGAGCAGATCTGCCTTCCGGACGGCACGGCGTGGAGCGAATGCGAATGCGACGGCACCGGGACCGGCGGCTCGGCAGGAGGTGGCGCCGACAGCTCCGGAGGCAGCACTGGCGGCGACCCCGGTGCAGGAGGGTCCGTTGGCTCGGGTGGCTCTCCGCTTGGTGCCGGTGGATCATCGGTTTGTGCGCCCGAGATCGCGGCCAAGGCCGACGCATACCAAACGACTACACACTACCTCGTCGACGCCGCAGCGGAGACCAGAGCTGAGCTGGCCGTCGCCTGCTACAACCTTGCCAGTGATCTGGGGGACGACTCCGTTTCCGATCCCGACGATGGCAACGACGTGGACGATGAGACCATGGCTACCCTCTGCGGCACCGCCTCGGCTGCTATCGACGCCGAAATCCAAGCCAGCGGCAGCATCACGGTCGAATACGAGCCGCCCCGTTGCCAGATCGGCGCCGAAGCTCAGCTGAGCTGCGAAGCGGACTGCTCGATGGACCCGGATTGCGAGGGCGGCATCATCGAGGCACGCTGCGATCCCGGTGAGCTGCGCGTGACCTGCGAGGGAACGTGCAGCGGGACGCAGAGTTGCGAGGGCAGCCCCGAAGTGACTGCCGCCTGCCAAGGTTCGTGCGCGGCAGAATGCACCGGCACCTGTGAAGGGACCTGCAGCGGTGCGTGCGATGGGACGTGTGAGGGCGACTGCGAGGGGACGTGCGAAGCTCAAGACGCCAACGGCGACTGCGGCGGCACCTGCGCGGGCACCTGCCGCGGCACCTGCGCGGGCACCTGCCGCGGCACCTGCGTCGGAACCTGCTCCGGAGAATGCACAGGCAGCTGTGACCTTAGCCCCGTAGCCACGGTCGAGTGCGATGGGGAAGCCACCTGCAAGGGTGGATGCGAGGGAACGGCCGCCGCGCCGCACTGCGAGGCCGAGCTCCTGCCACCAGCCTGCACAATGGACGCAGAGTGCCAGGCCGCGTGCGATGGCCAGGCCAAGTTCCTGGCCGAGTGCACCCCGGTGGCAGTGGCGGTCACGGGCAGCCGCAACGGTGGCTTCGCCGCCACGCTCGAAGCGCACCTCCCCACGATCATCGCGGTGATGGCCAAGCTGGAGCTGATCGGAAACGCAGCCGGGGACGTGGCCAACGGTGCGCAGGACGTCGGCGGTGAAATCGCTGGTTCGATCGAATGCGCAAGTTTCTACGGTGCGGACTTCATCGCCCAGCTGGAGGCGGCAGCCATGGCTTCCGTATCCATCAGCGTATCGATTGAAGCCAGTGCCACGGTTCTCGGCGCCGCCTCGTCGGGCTGAACGCCGAGCGCTGGGGGCGGGGCATCTACCGTGCTGCTTGCCAGCGGTAGCTGGCCGAAAATGCACGAGTGGTCGACAGAGCGGTGGCACCCCGGCACCCCCGTCCCGGCACTCCCGTCCCTGTGACCGAGCCCACTTGCTTCCGTGCGCTCGACAGCATGCTGGCCTTCATCGGTGACCACGCCGACGTCTGGCTGGGATGGGCGTGGTGGGCTGCCGGTCCCTGGTGGGGCAACTACCCGCTCACGGGCAACGGCACCGAGGACAAGCCGCAGATGGTGCTTCTGGATCGGCACCTGACCGCGCCGTAGCCACCACCCCCGATTCGGTCTGGGCGTACTTTTCCGCTGGCAGGGCGCACGTCATAGTTGCGCCTCAAGCCAGGATGCTTGGTGGGAAGCGTGATCGCTTTATCGGGCAGGAGGGCACACTTCCTGAACCGTCGACCCACCACCAGGACACTATCACCATAGGCTGCCTGGTGGGCGTGTTTGGGCAGCGGACAGCGGAGCCGGGTGGCACCGCTCGGGGACTGCGGCATGCGGCAGGACAGAAGATCCAAGGCACGGGCAAGGCAGACATCAAACCAGATGCTGGTGCGCGACGGGGTGCTGCTGCTGAGCCGTCCGGCGTATGCAGTCCCGGTCGCGGTGATATCGGCACTGCTCGCGGCGTGCAGCGGAGCTGACGAGTCGGACACGGATGACGGATCTTCTGGCTCGTCGAGCGTTGCGCCAGGCGTCGGCGGTAGCGCCGATGGCACTGGTGGCTCTGTCAGTGCAGGCGGGAGCCCGACCGGCGGCACGAGCGCTGGCGGTACCGCTCCGGTGGGTATCGGGGGTCAAGGGGTGGGTGGCTCCATCGGTGCAGGCGGCAGCGCGACCGGTGGCACGAGCGCTGGTGGAACCGATCCGGGTGTCGGTGGAGCAGACCCGGGCACTGGCGGCAGCTCGAGCGGCGGCGCCAATGCCGGTGGCACGGTGGGGCTGGGTGGAGCAGAGACCGGCGGCGCGGTGGGGATGGGAGGAGCGGAGACTGGCGGTACGACTGGCAGTGGCGGCGCCACGCCGTCGAGCGGGTGTGGCACGCCGTGGAGTCCGGTCGACTTGGAGATCGAGGAGGAGAGCTGGTCTGGTCCGGCGGCTCAGGTCGTGCGGCGCGAGATGGAAGTTGCGGGAGCCACGCGCGAGGTTCTGGTGGCGGTGCCGATCGACTACGATCCCAACGTCGCCTATCCGCTAGTGTTTGGGTTTCACGGACGTGGTGGCGATCGCGAGCAGCTTCGGCGCTACATGAACGTCGAGGAGCCTGCCGACGGACAGGCGATCGTGATCTACCCCCAGGGGCTACTGGTCGACGAGACCGATACCGGCTGGGATCTCGGAGCGGACAGTGCGGATCTGCTGCTGGTCGACGCGCTGATCGAACAGTACACCCAGGAACTCTGCATCGACGAGGACCGGCTGTTCGCCACTGGCCACAGCTTTGGCGGCTGCATGAGCAACTCGGTGGGGTGCTACCGAGGAGAGGTCTTCCGCGCGATCGCTCCGGTGGCTGGTTGTGGGCCATTGGGCTGGAACGTCAGCTGTACGGGCCAGGTCGCTGCACTGATGATCCACAGCCCCAACGACACCGCCACCGAGTACAGCTCGGGGATCACCGGGTGCAACACCTGGCTCACCGGCAACCAGTGCGACCAGCAGCCTGAATGCGGCTGCCATTGGGTCGACGCCTTGACCGACCCGAGCGACGAGTGCGTTCAAGAGGCGCAACAACCGTACACGCCGGGTGTAACCATCGAAGTTACCGATGCCGATCTCCAACCGCCGGTGTTTCGTGAGTATGTGAATTGCGATCCAGGCTACCCGGTCGTCTTCGCCGACCACTGGAACGGCGATGACCCTCGCTACCACAATCCTCCGCCCTGGGCAGAAGCAGTGATCTGGGAGTTCTTCAGTAGTCTGCCCTAGGAGCTTGTCGAAGTGGCTGCTTGCGACACGAGGGCTAGTGGGAACGGCGTGTGCCTCGCTGGGCAGGAAAGGAGGCGTCCCGATGCAGTTTGTTTGTAGCGCTACGGTGCTCACGCTCGCGCTGAGCACGTCTGCGGTTGCTCTGGCGCAGACTTCCGGAGGCTCGGGCGGCCCCATCGGGGAGACCGAGGACTGGCCCTGCCCTGGCTGCATCATGGGGACGCCGGACAACTACGATTCCAGCCAGCCCACCCCGCTGCTGATCACCTTCCACGGTGATGAGGGGTATCCGGGGTACATCCACGGTGCGTACTACGGCACCAACTGGAGCGATGGTCCGGCTCCGCTACGCGGGATCCTCGTCCTGTCGTTGCAGTGCCCGGTCGAGCTCGGCTGCGATCTCGCCAATCCGGATGGCGACCCGAGTTGGTGGCGCTGGCGGGGCAGCGACTACTACGACCCCGACTGGGTCGGGCAGCAGATCGACGCAGTGGAAGCCGCCTACGACGTTGAGCTTCGACGCATCTACGCAGGCAGCTTCTCCGGTGGGTCGAGCTTCCTGCGTTCCTACGGATTCGAGAACGCCGATCGGCTGGCAGGTCTCATCATCAGTGGAGGAGGGGGCAATCCGGCGCGCGACTGCTTGGACGCCTGCAAGATCCCCGTCTTCCTGTCGATCGGTGATGCCGACTACCTTTACGATCTCGCTCAGGACACTCGCCAGTACGCGATCGACTGCGAGCACGAGCTCAACTACTCCGAGCATGCAGGGATAGAGCACGAGATCATCGTCGAGGATTTGCCGGTGGCGCTCGACTGGATGCTGGCGCGACCGCACCCGTGCATTGAGGCGACCGGTCCGGGGACGGGCGGTGCGATGGGCGTCGGCGGTGCACCCGGCTCCGGGGGTAGCGCAGTGGGCAGCGGTGGCGAGCCCATGGGCACGGGTGGTGATGCGGTGGGCAGCGGTGGCGAACCGCTGGGCACGGGTGGCGATTCCGTGGGTACCGGCGGCGCGGTGGCTATCGGGGGGACGTTGCCGGTCGATCCTGGAGCTGCCGGCAGCATTGCCCAGGAGTCGGCCGAGGATGCTGGTGACGAAAGCGGTTGTACCTGCCGGACGAGTGGCGGACGCACCGGACCCGGGTGGCTTCTCGTGCTGCCCGCGGCGATTGGCCTGCTGCGAAGGCGCAGACTACGGAGGAGCTCATGATGTCCAAGCAGCCCTACGGTTTCGTTCTGATTCTTGCGGTCTCCATGCTCGGGTGTGGGTCACAGGACGAGGGCTCCTCTGACGCCGCGGGTGGCGCGGGACCGGGCGCCGGAGGGACTTTGGCGACGGGAGGCGCGTCCCCGACCGGGAGCGGAGGCACGTCCACTACCGGGACTGGTGGCAGTACGACTCCGCCGACGCAGGGCGAGCCGTGTGGTGAGGGGTGGGGCAATGATCCGATCCCGGGAAGCGTGGATCTCGGCCTGGCCAGCAACCCCGAAATCAACGCCATCAACAACGGCAGCCCCGACGAACGCGCGGTCTTCGATCAGATCAATGCCGAGCGCATGAATGCCGGGCTGGAGCCACTCGGGTGGAGCGATCAGGTGGCTAACGCCGCCCGTAGCCATGCGGCTGACATGAACCAGCTCGACTACTTCGACCACGGCAGTTCGACGCGCATCTACCGCGACGACGCCGGCAACGTCAACCGCGACAACTGGCTCCCGCTGCCCCGCGTCGAGTTCCTCTATCCGGGCGACTTCCGCCGCGCCGGCGAGAACATCGCGATGACCCGCAATCCGGTCGACAGCGCCGTGGGCATGTGGATGGACAGCGACGGTCACCGCGCCGCGATCCTCGACGACTACGGCTGGACCGCCACCCATGGCGCCATCGGCATTGACGGCAGCATGGTGGTGTTCAACCCAGCGCAGTGTGCCGGCGAATAGCTGGTTGTCGCGTCGGCGCATTAGTCGCAGGCCCGCCACGGCTGGTTCTCAGCGGCCTCGGCCGCTGAGAGTCCCTGCCTGGTCAACCGTACAGGTGATGCGAGTGTCAGCGCCGTCACCCCATACGTAGATCGAGCCTTCTCTGACTCCGTGCTTGGGTTTGGCTGGGGGCTGCGGCTGCAGGAATTGCGCCGCGCCGCCCGTTGTGATCTCGACGCGGACTCGGCGGAACCCGCAGAACCTTGCGATCGACGTCAGCGAAGCAATCACGCGCTCAACGGCGCAAGTCGGGGAGGCAGCCATGCAGCTAGCCCCGGCGCTGCCACTCGCGCCGCCCGCGTCGCACGAGCTGCCTTCGCAGGCCGCGCCCTGCTCTTCGTCCGTGCAACCGGTGCCCCACGACCACTCTTCGGCGCCTAGATCGGGCCCTGTTTGCACCGGCAGCACGACGGCGAGCGCGTCGGCGCCTCGCAGAAAGCCAAAGTGGAGGAATGAAAACGAGCGCTTCGGGAAACCAACGGTAGGCTCGAAGGGACGGAGAGTAGACCAAGGGAGGCTCACCCGATGCGTAGCGCAGACTTGATCCTTGCCACCGCGCTGATCCTGACCGCAGGCGCGTGCTCTGACGACACCACGAATAGCCTGGGTAGCGACAACGGCGACGCTGGATCTTCCGGCATCGGCGGGTCGGCGAGCGGTGGTAGCGATCAGGGCGGCGGTTCCAGTATCGTCGACGAAACTGGCGGGAGCGCTGGAAGCGGCACCGCCGGCACCGGGACGGGCGGAGACCCAGGCAGCGGCGGCACCGGGACGGGCGGAGACCCAGGCAGCGGGGGCGGCGGCTTCTCCGCGAGCGGTGGCAACTGGCTCAGCAGCGGCGGCACGGGCACGGGCGGAGACCCGGGCAGCGGGGGCACTGTCACGGGCGGGGCCGCAGGCAGCGCTGGTACCGGGTCCGGTGGTGATACAGGTAGCGGTGGCACCGGGACCGGCGGAGACGCCGGCAGCGCTGGTACCGGGGTCGGCGGCATCGGCACCGGAGGGACCGGCACAGGCGGCGGTGGAGCCGGCGGCGCCGGTGGTACCGACTGTCCCATGCTGCCCAGCTGCAACTGGTGCGGCGGCGAGGATCTTGTCGACGCCAATGGCTGCGTCACCGGCTGGATCTGCGCCAACGGGATCGACCCGTGCGAGAACTCCGTGGGCCCCTGTGTGGACCCGACGGACTGCGAAGCCGATGAAGTCTGCGACGACGGGCTTTGCTGGCCCGACCCGCCCGCGCACTTGACCACTTCATACTTCGATTGGGTCGCGAACCCGTGCACCACCGACCCCTGCTTGCCAGGCCTGGTGGGTGCGCTCGTGGACCCATCCACGAATCTCACCCACACCATCGTCGACGACGGGAGCTGGGTCACGCAGGGCACGTGGGATGGCTTCGACGGCTTCACACCGCTTCCGGGTCAGCCTGTCATGGCCGATGGCAGGGTCAGCTACCACACCGACATCGACGGCCAAGTGTACCTGGAGATTGAGCTCACCTTCCTGGCTGGCAGAACGGGTTGAGCTCGCTCGCGGGCGACGCCCTCGAGGACTGCGAAGCGATCTACGACGACGTCTGACGTCGTTCTCGACGCCAACGCCGACGCCAACGCGTTCCCGCCGCTGCCGCCGCTACCGAGCCCCGCGCGCGAAGCTCATCGGGGTGTTGGCAGGGGGAGGGAAGGTGACTCGCGAGAAGTTGGCGCGGCACTCGAGCACGGCGCCGTCGGCGGTCATTGCCACCACCAGGCCGACGTCGGCCAGGATGCTGATGAACGGCGCCCGCCAGTTGGGGTCGTGCCAAACGCAGCCCCAGCTCTCTCCGTGGTCAGGACTGGCCCACAGCTCGCCCGAGGCGCCCGCCCACGCTCGGTCCATGACGTCCATGTCGACCGACGCGAAATCCGGGCCCGATTCGATTTGAGAGACCACGGTGCGCCCGGCGACCACGCGAACCACCACGCCCTGGCTACCCGCCACGAATCCCACTTGTCGCTCGACTCGGCCCGTGCAGGCCAGCAGGGCGCGCGTGTCGGGGGCTGGCAGTTGGTCGATCTCCCAGGCGAGCGGGCGGTAGAGCGCCAGGAAAGCGTGGCCGTCTCGGCCGCGGCCAGCTACGAGCCAATTGGTCTCGTCGAGACGAGCGACGGACGCGATGTTTGCGGCCTGCAGCACCGGGAGGGGTTTGAGCCAGTGGCCGCAGACCAGTCCGAACAAGAGTGGCGGCTGCCCAGGACACTCCGCCACGACGACCGCAATCTCCCCGATGTCTCCACCACCCGTGGTGAACGTCAGGCTCTCGTCCGGACCACGAAGCACGCGGCTCACGCCTCCGCGCGAGTACTCCGCCAGCGTCGCTGCGCCGCCGCCGAGGAGCCATCGCCCGGGAGCGATGCGTCGGACGAAGCGCGCTCCTCCGGGGATGGTCACGCCGGATTCCGGGACACGCAGCCATTCGGTGCCATTCCAGAATGCGGCGCCGTCGTCGGTGGCGGCCAGGCCGTGACCGTCCCCATCCCAACCCACGCTTCGCACCACCCGGCCTTCGCCGGGGGGATGCCGGACCCGCCATTCCCATGCAGGCGCCGCCAGCGCGACGTCCGCGGCCAGCACGCTCGACACGTGCCGCGCACTCGGATGCGGCGAGGTGCGGTTCGCGAGCACCGGGAGCAGCGTGTGAGCCAGCGCTTCCGCGTTTTGCGGGCGCACGGTCGGTTCCTGGGACGAGGCTCGGGCGAGCGCGTGGTCCAGGGTTCGCACCGCCTCTGGATCTTCACGCAACTCCGGACAGAGGGCGCGAGCTTCGAGCAATGAGCGGCGATTGGGGGAGCGCGCGCTCATGAGTGCCTGGATCGGGTTGGCCACGTCGAAGTACATCTCGCCGGTCAGGACGAAGTATACGATGCCAGCGACACTGAAGATGTCCGACGCGCTGGAGGGTTGGCCTTCTCCGCCCAGCCCCTGCTCGGGGGCGATGTAGCCCGGCGTGCCCAGCACGCCGGCACCGAACGTCGAATCCAGCCCTTCGGGCCGCGCGATCCCGAAGTCGGAGATCTTGAACACCTCGCTGTTTCCGAAGCCTGTGCACAGGACGTTGTTTGGGGTGAGGTCGCGGTGGATCACACCCACCTGGTGCACTTCGCTGAGGCCCTCGCAGACGTGGGCAATGACGCGGGCGGCTCGCTCTCGGTCGAAGGCGAATCCAGTGCGCTTGACCGAGAAGCCCACCCGATCCTGCAACGTCGTGCCCTCGACTCCGCCGTGCACATACTCGATGGCCAGCCAAGGGATGCGCACGCTGCCCATCTCGTGTTGGAACTCGAGTGAGCCGGAGTCCATGAACCGGACGACGAACGGGGTCGGCGGCACACGCTGATTCAGTCGGCTGAGGGCGACGGCCTCCTTCTTCACGACCATGGTTGCGGTTTCGTCCGACTGCGCCGCGACCTGGGGATGGATGATTTTCATCACCACGGAGGATTCCCCTTCCGCGGTGAGGCGCGCGGCGAGGTAGGCGGATGCGGTGCCGCCTTCGCCCAGCTTGCGATCGATGCGGTAGACGACGCCTCGCTGGGTTTCCGAGGTGATGCGCGTACCGAGGACGGTCCCTCGCGCGAGAACGTTCGCCATCCAGCCGACAGGATACACGAGTGAAGCCCGATGTCGGAGCGTCCTGACTGGGATCCGTGGTCTTCGATCGTCCCATCCTGACGGCCGTCCTCGGCCCCGCCCCCGCCCCCGCTGCCGCTGCCGCCACCACCGCGCCGGCGCCTGCTGCCGCTGCCGCATCCGCCACCGTGCGGCGGTCCCTGTTGCCCAATCCGCCCCGGGGGCCGGCCTCGCCGATGCGTGATCCGCCGCGGAGAACTCGACACCCGACGCTGACGCGAGTTGGATGACTGGGCGTGCAGCCAGACCCCACCCCCAACAGCGAACGCACCGCAGCACCCGAGAGTGCCCCGCAGCTGGGAAAGCGCTTTGGCACCTTCCTCGGAGTCTACACGCCGAGCGTGCTGACCATCCTCGGCGTCATGATGTACCTGCGCTTCGGCTGGGTCGTCGGGAACCTCGGGCTCGGCCTGGCCGTGGTCATCGTTCTGGCCGCGAGTAGCATTACCTTCATCACGGCGTTGAGCGCCTCCGCCGTCGCCACCAACATGCGGGTTGGGGTAGGCGGCGAGTACTTCATGGTCTCCCGGAGCTTGGGTCTGGAGCTCGGTGGGGCCATCGGCATCCCGTTGTTCTTGTGCCGCACGCTGAGCCTGACCTTGTATGCCTTCGGTCTGGCGGAGTCGTTCGGCTTTCTCTGGCCTGCCAATTGGGGTGAGGCGCCCGTTCAGTGGATGGCGGCCATCATCATCGTGCTAACCACCGGTGTTGCGGGCAAGAGCGCAGAGTTGAGCCTCAAGCTACAGATCCCGATCATGATCGCCGTGGGAGCCAGTGTGCTGGCGCTCGGCTTGGGCACCCTGGCGGGAGGGTTTGACGCACCGGAGCTGTCCCCTCACTACGAGCGCTCGGCACCCGACGGGTTCTGGTACGTGTTCGCAGTGTTTTTCCCGGCCGTGACCGGTTTTACGGCGGGCATCGGCATGAGTGGCGATTTGGAGGATCCGAAGCGATCCATCCCTCGCGGAACCCTCCTCGCCGTCGCAACGGGGACCGCGACGTACCTGCTCATCGTGGTCTTGCTCGGGTTCAGTGCGCGCGTGACCGGTTCGGATTTGGCCGCGCTCGACCCCGGTTCACCGCCGGTATGGACTCGGATTGCCCTGGCAGGACCCTGGTTGGTGTTTCCCGGCATGTGGGGTGCCATCCTCTCGTCGGCGTTCGGCAGCGCTTTGGGAGGGCCGAGAGTGCTGCAGGCGCTGGCGAACGACGGGCTCGCTCCCAGATTTTTCGCCCGCACCAGCGCCACGGGCCAGCCCACGTTCGCCACGTGGGCCACCGGCGCCATCGCGTTGGCCGCCGTGGCGCTGGGCGACCTGAACGCCGTGGGGCGGTGGGTCACCATCTTCTTCCTGACCCTGTACGTGACCATCAACCTGGCGGCGGGTCTCGAGCGGTTGGTCGGGGACATCTCGTTCCGGCCCACGTTGAAGGTGCCGTGGTTCGTCTCGATTGCTGGCAGCCTCGGGGCACTGATGGTGATGTTCCTGATCAGCCGCATGGCGTGCATTGCGGCCATTGCCTTCGAGCTACTTCTGTACCTGCACCTCCGTCGCAAAGCCTTCCAGAGCGCCTGGGGCGACGTACGAGCCGGGATCTGGACGGCACTGGCGCGGCTCTCGCTCCTGCAGCTTCGCGGGCGAACCGAGCAGGCCCGCAACTGGCGTCCCAACATCTTGCTGTTTGCCGCCAACCCTGCGAGTCGCATCGGCCTGGTTCGTCTCGCCAACTGGTTCAATCAGAATCGCGGCATCGTCACCGTCTGCCAGATCGTCGAGGGGGACTTTCAGTACGAGGGGGCAACGCTCGATGAGCTTCGTCGCAGGCTCAACGACACGTTCGACCAGGCCGGCCTGGCAGCCTTCGGTGAGGTGACCGTCGTCCCGAGCTTCCAGAATGGGCTGTTTGCCATCGCCCAGGCCAACGGGTTCGCCGGCATGCAGTCCAACACGCTGATGTTTGGGTGGCCCAACGATCCTCAGGGGGTGGCCGCGCTGCTCAAGGTCATGCGCGCAGTGGCTCAGATCGAGAAGAACGTGCTCATGGCTCGACTGCCGCGCGCAGAGGGTCCTCCGGTCCGGCGTCGGATTGACGTCTGGTGGCGTGGCCGGCAGCACAATGGCGACCTGATGCTGCTCCTGGCGTACCTCCTGGGACTGAATCCCGAATGGCGAGCCGCGCGCTTGACGGTTCGGACCATCGTGGCCGAGGAGGAAGAGCAGCAGCCCAGGTCGGAGTCGCTCCGTCAACTCGTGGCCGAGGCTCGACTGGACGCGGACACCGACGTGCTGGTGCGACAGCCTGACACCACGTTCGACGCCATGATGTGCCGGGCGAGCCGCGACGCCGACCTGGTCTTCCTGGGGCTAGCGCTGCCCGAACCGGGAGAGGAGGAGGCGTACGCCGCCCGGCTGACGCAGCTGGCGCCGCTGTTTCGAGCGACGGTTTTCGTCAGGAACAACGGCCCGTTCCGCGGCCAACTCCTCTAGCGCTAGTTTTCGGCGCTAAACACCGCAATCGTGAGACGATACCCGGGCGGCGGTGGGGCGTCGACGGTGGCCCGCGGGCGTGCCGCGACCGCG
>CAZSVU010000255.1:0-12629 GCA_964610275.1 uncultured Polyangiaceae bacterium
CCGAGCGAAGCGTCAACCCTCCCTTTCCTGAACTGTGAAGAATATTCTGTCCTTTGCCACCCCGTACTCCCCCCGCGACCTCGCCCTCGACCATGCCCTCTGCCTCGACCACGCCCGTCCCCGTTCCCCCTTTTCAGCGCTCAGCTGCGACTTCTCGCGCGTTTCCTGGCGAGTCACCGCAACAACGGACGCGTCTCCCGCGCCAATTTCCGTTTGTCCTCGCGCAGTTGCGCGTTTTGATCCGGGAACGAGCTAGTCGAACTGAGCGTGACCGTCGACGACCAAGTACTCCTGCACGGTGGGCAACTCGTCTTCGAGTGTTTGCCCGTCGATGGCAGTGATGCGAACCCGAACCGGATCTGGCCCGAAACCGCCGCTATCGAGGAAGTAGTTGTAGCTCTCGCGCTCGGCGGGGTTCCAGCTGCTGCCATCCGGAGACCACTCGAGCGACGTGACGGGGAGGCGATGGTTGCGCACCTGCACGGCTGTCCACCACTGGTTGGCGCCATCCTTGTACCGGTACTGAACCGGGCCGCTCACCTCACAGGGGACCGAGCGCCAGGTGATGGGCACTCGGCCCGCACTTCGCTCGGCGATTTGGTCGAAGGCCTGGGGACTCAGATCGAGATGGCCAGTCGGGCACTCCGGGCACAAGTCGACGATCCGAATCCGGACGCTCCCATTGGGTCCGTCCACGTCGGCGCAGGCTCCGCACCAGCCGCTGCCCCACCAATCCGGGCTGTTCAAGGCTGCCACGTTCATGTCGTTGGGGCTCGGGTCGAAGCTGCAGGCTCCGGATCCGTCCGCGAAGTCGTAGTAGGTGGCTTCGCCGGTGCGCTGCTCTCCAAACGAGAAAGTCTGTATTGGACTCGATCCTCCCGAGGTGTCGTCATCGCCACCGCCACCGCAGGCCGAAATGAATGTGGCCACTGCCAGGATTGTCCACGTGCGACCGAACATGAACGCGATTGTACTCGCATTGGGGCCCGTGCGTGGCCCCAAGTCTCGCCCCCGAACGCCTAGGGGCCGTAGGTTTCCACCCCGACGACCGCCGGGGATAGCGGGGTCACCTACTTCGAATGGTGTGACGACCGGGCGGTCTACGCCGCGAACGAATCGGGCTATGCGTGCGACCACGCGTCGGGAACACAGGCCGACCCGGAACCGGGTGTCGATCCGGACTACAACGCCCTCATCGAGGGACAGCGAGACGCCGGGTACCAGGTGCTCCAGATTACCGTGTTCAGTCCCAGATCCTCCGGCACCCCCAGCGTGATGTCGTTCGTCACCTTCATCGGCCCGGAATCGGCCCCGGGCGCGGAGGATGCCCAAGTCTACACCTGCCAGTTCGAGTGGAACACGGTTTCGCGACAGTGGGCCCTCGTCCGACGTGAGGCCGTACAGGCTCATGATGTCTGGCTTGTCGACGGCTAGCGAGGAGGATAGCTGCAGTGGGATTGTGCCTCCCGAATAGACCTGTCCCTGCCACCCACGTCATCCTGTGCATCCAGAGAACCTCGTCTGCATCGGCGTCGGGTTTCGGTCAAGTGTCGTGATGCCCGACAGAGAGGGTCCTGACATCGTCCACCCCGGTCGACCAGAATCCTCCGGACCAGCGCCTCGCTCACCCCAGTCCCCGCGAAGCGCTCGAGTTCGTCGCGGATGCGTCGCGTGCCGTGCTCGGAATGCTCGCGCTTCGCGTTGACCACCACCTGGCGCCCCACCTGGTCTGCCGATTGGCTCTGGGTCTTGCCTGTCCATCCCGTAGACGTCGTCCCACCCGAAACGGAGCCCCGAATGGCCCACGGCCGGGTCGGCTATATGCAACCTGCGCGGCCGAGTGCCTGCGCGACTTCGAGTTCCTCAGAATACGGAATCCCTAGCGCCTCGAAGCCGGGCAAACAGGGCCGATAGTACAAGGCGGATCTGGCCCAGTACCCCAGAAGCCACCCGAGCCTCTGGGGTGTATGATCGTGCTTCTTGCGGCGAACCGGAGCAGCCAACCGCTAGTACGTGACGCTGAACTGTTCCGAGGACGCTCCGGACGTTGCAGGGAGTGTTCCGGTGAACGGTCCCGCTCGCTCCGCGCCCTAAGCTCGCCCGTTGCCCTTCGCTTGCGGCCTTCCGCCCGAGTAGGTGGCGTGTCCCACGAAACGCAGCACGCGATCGCAGCGGTCGTTGCCAAGCCACCCGAAGCAGATGTCTTTGCCGACGAACTCCTGCTCTCCTGCGAGTAGCGATTGCATGACATCTCTCGTCACGTCATGGCCTCCATCCTCGCAACGCTCCGCCGAGCACGGGATCTCGAAGAGCGCGGGCGCCCTTTCCACGACGACATGTCGCACGTAGCGCGTGTCCGTCAGGATCCCCGCGCCGCGGCGGTCATCAACTTCGATGGAGAGCGTCTGCAGCCCGCCAACCTGATCCCGCAACCGCGGCGCGGCGTCTTCGCGTTCGCGCCGATCGCGGTGTCGGTCCGCCGCCTCCAACTGACGTTGCCCTAGCCTCATAATGGCCTCCCGGCTTTCACGCGGAGCAGGGTCGGAATACGACGCATGCTCACATCTCGACTGGTGTACGGTTCGTCGCCGGCCTCGGAGTCGTTGGACGACCCCGAGAGCCGGGAAAGGGTGTGCGTTGGAGCATCCATGGCTTCGGCGACGGGCTGCCGGCGCGTCCAGCCGCGCGCGGAGGCCGAGCAACCGGCTGGCGCGAGCGCCAGGCTCGTGGCCGGCGACTCTTCACGAGCGCGGATGACTTCGCCCTCTACCGACGCCGTTCGTCGTGCCGTCGGTTCCGCCAGTGCCCGCACGTTCATGGGACACCTTCATTCTTGGGCGACCTCGGCACCTGTCCGTCGAGGTCGACAAGCAGGATCTCGGTCTCTTCGCGCGCCGTGAGCGAGACCGCGCGCTCAGCGGTGAGGCCGGCGCCATCACCCGTGGCCAGGACGCTATCGCCGAAAGTCACCTCTCCCTGCACGACGTGGAGCCACGCGCTTCGCCCCTGCGAGAGCTGGTGGACCACGTGCTGCCCGGCGTCGAGCATGGACGAGTAGATCGAGGTGTCCTGGTGGATGCGCAGCGATCCCCTCCGCCCGTCTGGAGACGCGACGACGCTCAGCACGTTGCGGCGCTGCGCGGCCGTGAAGCGCTTCTGCTCCCGAGCACAATCGAGCCCGACCTCCGAGGGGCGCAGGGAGATCCGAAAAACGTGCGCCCAGTCTGTGGTCGACGCATTCGCCTCCCTGTGGCTGATACCGCGGCTGGTGGCCATGCGCTGGAACTCACCCGCGAGGATTACGCCCGAGTGACCCCTCGAATCCTCGTACGCAAGCGCGCCCCTGCGGGCGTAAGTGACGACTTCGGCATCGTGATGCCGGTGGCTCGGCACGCCGGTGCCCGGTGGGAGATGGTCTTCGTTCAGGGTCTCAAGAGCTCCGAACCCGTCGGCGAGCGGGTCCACTCGGTCCTGCGGGAAAAACGTGAGCCAGACCCCCCGGTTCCGGCGTCGGTCGTGGCGGCGCTCCTGGGCCCTGCGGAGGGTGATCATTGGCAAGGGCCCCCTCTCAGGGAGTCCACGTTGGCTACACTTCGCGGTTGGGAGGCAAGAACGGAAGACATCGATTCGCGCTCACGCTCGTTGGAGGACGGTCTGGTCCCTCTCGGCGAGTCGTTTGGCAACAATGCGATCACGCAGCGGACGAATCTTCACGAGCTTCCTCCGACAGGAGACGGCGCAGTCGCCTCAGTGAATGGGGTGTCTTTCGCGCATGTAGGAGCACGTGCCTCACCGCCCCCGTGGCCAGGCGTGAGACGTCCCGCGGATTGGTGCTGTACTGGGCCGCCTCGTCGAAGGCGGCGACAACCAGGTCACCGAATTGCACAGTCTCGAGCACGGTCGTCCTCATAGGATCCCTCTTCATGATCCCGCCGGACATGACGGTCAGCAGGCCTGTGGGTGCCGACTCAGGCTCTCTTGCGTCGGCGCGATGGATCTGCAGGGTCCAGACGGGGCCCAGCCGACGGCGGGACGTACCAGCAACAACGCATGTTTCGTGCCATCGGATGGGAACGTAATGAAAGCGGGCAATTACGTCGAACAGGGCGGCGGACGAAGATGGCGCGATCAACCGAAACGAAGTACGGTTCCTTCAATTTGATGGAGGCCGCCGATGCGCGCCGAGAGCCTGGATCACGAAGGGCTGCTGGAGCTGGATCCGGAGGGAGGCGTAATCCGCTTCGCCGGGCAGCGCGCGCTCCTGCTCGACGCCGTGGCCATGCTGCGAACCCGGCTGGCACTACTCCCACGAACATCTCGACGAACTCGGAACCGGAAATGCTGAAGAATGGAACGTTCGCTTCGCCGGCAAGGGCGCGCGAGCAGGGTCTTCCCCGTGCCGGGCGGGCCCATCAGCAAGACGCCCTTGGGAATGCGCCCTCCTAGTCGCTCGAACCGCTTCGGGTCTAGCCCACGACGGGGTCAAACGTAGTCGTCATAGCCCTTCGCTCCCGGCGTGTAGAACGTGGACGGATCGGGAACGTTCAGGGGAGCTCCGGTCTTGAACTTGGTCACGAGCTTGGGGTTGGCGAGGAATTGGCGCCCAAAGGCCACCAGGTCGCCGCGGTTCTCCCGCAGGTCACTCTCGGCGCGCCGGGCATCGTATCCGCCCGACAGGATGAAGGCGCCGGCGAAGGCGACTCGCAACTTCACGATCAGCTCCGGCGGCGGCGTGGGGGCGCCCATGCTGCTGTGGTCGACCGTGTGCAGGTAGACCAGCCTGAGCGCGGAGAGCCTCTGCGCCAGCTCCAAGTACAGAGTGTCGAGCTCGGCATCCGGGGTCATTCCGTTGAAGACGCCGTACGGCGACACGCGGAGCCCCACCCGGTCCGCGCCGATAGCCTCGGCCGTGCGGTGGGCCACCTCGGTCGCGAAGCGGATGCGGTTGTCAACGGAGCCGCCCCATCCGTCCGTGCGCTGGTTCGAGGCCACGTTGAGGAACTGATCGATGAGGTAGCCGTTGGCGCCGTGAAGCTCCACCCCGTCAAAGCCCGACTCAATAGCCAGCTTGGCGCTGTGCACGTACTCCTCGATGGTCTGCTCGATCTCCGTTTCGGTCAGCGCGTGGGGAACCGGATGGTCCTGCAGGCCCGCGCTGTCTGTGAACATTTGCCCGGGCGCTGGGACCGCGGATGGGCCTACCAGCCTCGCCATGGTCGGGAGGTTTGCCGGGTGACCCACGCGCCCCGAATGCATCAGCTGGACGAAGATTCGACCCCCGTTCCGGTGGACCGCATCGGTGACCTTCGTCCAGCCCGCCGCCTGCGCTGGCGAGTACATCCCCGGCATCCGCGGATAGCCCAGGCCGTTGGGCGAAGGGGACGTGCCCTCGGTGACGATGAGCCCCGCTTCCGCCCGCTGCGCGTAGTAGGCCGCGACCATGTCGCCGGGGACGTTGTCACTGGACCGACTGCGTGTCATGGGCGCCATCACCAGCCGGTTCTTCAGCTCGATGCGACCAAGACGGTAAGGTGAGTAGAGTATGTTTGACACGATGTGGCTCCAAGGCTGTGGTTCGAGTGCTTTTCAGTGAAGGGGTTTGGAACGAGCGGACTCGTAGTCGTCGAAAAGGCGCTGACCAACACGGCGCGTGCCGTCAACTGCGAGGCGCCGGCGGACGGCTGACCAGCGCAGCCAACCGCCAGGTGGCCATCGGGAAGCCTACTTGCTGCCACGCTGGACCATCAGATCGAGGTCCTCGCGGAAGCTCTGCAGATCCTCCTCGTGCTCGACTTCCTGCTCGAGGATGGTGAGCGCCAGATTGTACGTCACCATGTCCTTGTCCTTGGTGGCGTCCATCAGCCCCTGGTAGATCGTGATGGCGCACCGCTCACCCGCGATGTTCTGGTCGAGCAAGACGGCCACGTAGGGATCCTCGGGTGCGTCGTACTTGCACGGGGCCATCTCGCGCCAGCCGTCTGGCGAGAGCACGGGGGTGCCCTGCAGCTGAATGATCCGGTTCGCCAGAAGCACTGCGTGGTTGAGTTCCTCCGTCGCGTGAAGGTTGAGTTCGGCCGCCACGGCGTCCTTCATGGGGCCCTTGATGAGCTTCGCCCCCAGCCAGTACTGGTAGTACGCGAGCCACTCGCTTGCGTACGCTTGGTTCAGTAGCTTGATCAGCAGTTCAACATCCATTCCGATGATCGCGCGACCTCTCGTTCCCATGGTTCCGTTCTCCTGACTGACGACGCTTGTCTGCCTGCGCCGTGCTAAGACGTGACCGTCAGTTCGAGTGCGATCTCGAGCTTCAGTACTTTCGAGATCGGGCACCCTTCCTTGGCGGCAGCCGCCGCCTCCTCGACTTTCGCCTTGTCTGCACCGCGTGCCTTGACCGTCGTCCGGAGCACACTCTTGGTCAGGGTCTGATTCTCGAACGTCACGGTGCTCGTCGTCTCGATGGCTTCAGGCGTGATGCCTCGCTCGCCGAGTTGCCCGCTGAGAGCCATGCTGAAACAGCTCGCGTGGGCTGCGGCGATCAACTCCTCCGGGTTGGTGCCCGGCGCGTCTTCGAACCGGGTACGAAAGCTGAACTTCTGGTCCTTGATGGCGTCGCTGGCCACGCTGAAGCTTCCGTGGTCCGTACGAAAGCAACATTCGTGTCAACAGGCGCAAGCCCAGGAATTCGGTGCCTCCTTGGCGCGGCGTGGCCGGTTTGGCTTGCTGAATCAGACGAACCGACCGCAAGGCGGGGGCGCGTGAACCCATGCGCGAGCCGCCCGGCAGCAACACGCAGTCCTGAACCACAAGACTCAATCTTGCCCCGAAGATGCATTCGTGGCTGCAATTCGCAGTTTCCATACGAAGGAGGGTGGCAGGCGACGGGCCACCTCGAGGGGAAGAGAGCCGGGACGCCAGTCCACGGACCCATGCGCGGAAGCGGCACGGAGTTTGCGTAGTGCGGCGCCGAAGTAGCGCGACGTAGCCGCCGAGGCGGAAGCGCGCTGGAAATCTGAGCGCAGCCGGGCTGCACACAGGTGGCGGCCTCTGCCCAAAGGCGTTCTCTTGGCGCAGGACTGAGTCCTGTCGTCCAGGACTCGTCCCTGTGCTGGCGCTGGCGATCCCGCAGGCCCGGCCAACCTGTGGGGCGCTCCGCGCATCCGCGGAGAGCTGCTCAAGCTCGGCGTCCATATCTCCGAAGCCACCGTCTCGAGAGTATGTGCCGCGCCGAAAGAGGCCCCCGTCGCAGACGTGGCGGAGCTTCCTTGAGAACCACCTGGAACTGACAGCCATGGCAGTCAGGCAGAGACGCTTGGCTACCAGACTTCAGATCACGCTGCCGTAGCGCCCGGCCCCGGCGCCCTCGAGACGAGGTAAGATGGATCCCGAAGACCGATGGCCAAACCGCAGCTCGGACCCCGCGTGCTCATCGTGCTGGACGCATCGACCGCGTGGTCTCGCGGCACGCTGAGAGGCTTCACCGACGTGGCGCGCAGGCTGGGCTGGACCCTGCTACACTACCATCCCACGGCGGACCTCCGCTGGCTGGTCGAGGTCTGGAAGCCGGCGGTCGTGGTGCTTCAGGCGTCGCTCTTTCGGGACGTGGCGAACACGCTGCGGTCGTGTCCGGTGATCTCGGTGAACGACGACAGCAGCGCGGCGGGGATCGCTTCCGTCTGTCTCGACGAGACGGCGATCGCCCGGCTCGCGGCGGAGCATCTCCTGGGCAAGGGACTCCGAGAGCTCACGACGTTTCGCTTCAACGACGGGCGGTTCGCCGTGGCGCGGGAGCGTGGCTTCCAGCAAACCGTGACGGCGCACGGGGCACGGCTCGTTTCCGGCTGGTGGATCGACGGCTCGGACCCGCCCCGGTCGTTCGAAGATCCGGCGGCGCTCACGGCTTGGTTGCGCGATCTGCCCAGGCCCTGCGGTGTGTTCGCGTGTACCGACAGCTGGGCCCGCGTCGTGGCCCGGTATGCCCAGGTGACCGGAGTGCGAGTTCCCGAGGACCTGGCACTGGTCGGCGTGGACAACGACACCGTGGACTGCGAGCTGGCCTCGCCGCCGCTCAGCAGCGTTGCCGTGCCCTGGCGCACCGTCGGTGAAAAAGCCGCGAAGCTCGTGGAGCGAGCGCTCTCCCGCGCGGCCATCGCGGGCCAGCGGATCGTCATCCCTCCGGTCGACGTGATCCCTCGGCGCTCCACGGATGTCGCCGCAGTCGACGACCTGGTCGTGGCTCGGGCCATGTCCTGGATCGTCGAGCACGCAGGGCGCCGACTCACGCTTCAGGCCATTGCCCGAGCCACGTCCTGCAGCCGCCAGCGGCTCGAGCAGCGTTTCCGCGCCGCCGTCGGGCGAACCGTGATGCAAGAAGTCCGGAGGGCTCGAGTGGACGCCGCCCGGCGACTTCTCTCTGCGACGAACCTCACGCTGCCCGCCATCGCCCAGAAGAGCGGGTTTACCAGCGCCGCGCTGCTGAGCGTCGCGTTTCGACGCGAGACCGGAATGCCCCCGGGTGCCTACCGACGACGGTTCCGCGGGCTCGACTCGAGCGACCAGTGACCTGCGCCTCGCCCGCGGGCAAGCCACGCAGCGAGGGGTCAAGCACTGGGACTCGGTCAGGCCGCTCTTGGGGTCCGGCTGATTCTCGCGGCGCTTCGCGCGCCCCGCCGACGAGCCGACGGTAGAGACTCGTGAGATGCGTTCCGAATGACGGAGCGCAAAATGTCGATCATTGGTTGCATTCGCGCCGCCTGCACCCCGTTTGAGGTGGGGTCCCGCTCGCAGGGCGGGGTCGGGCGAAAACCCCGGACCAGCAACAGGAATCAGCTTCGAGCACCATCGCGGCCCGCTGAGGTATCGCGAGCCCTCACCCTGCCGGGGCTCGTGAAACCGTGATCAGGATCGTGCTCGCTGATTCAGGGCACGACGAGGACGACGACTCTGCTCGTGTACGCGGTACCGTCCGAGCCCGTCACGGTGAAGTCGAAGGACGATAGGCCATAGCAGCTCGCGTCGGGCTCGAGGTGTGCCGTGTGCCCATCGGACAGGAGAGTGACGGCTCCGTATTCTGCCTCCGACACGACGTAGGTTGGCGAAACCTGGCTGAAGCCCAGGGCGTAGGCGGATAGGTCAACGTCAACTGCGGTCCCCACGGCAGTGGTGGCGTGAGGCCCAGCCAGCCAGTTGACGTAATGCTCGAGCAGCGTGTAGCCGTCGTTCGCAATCGTCATGGCGTCGTCACTATCGGGATTCGAGCCGTTGGCGTTCTCCCAGTCGTCGGGCATCCCGTCGTCGTCGCTGTCGGTGGGTCGAGTGCCCCCGTCGATCGTCCCATAGCCGTTGTTGTCGAGTCCGGTTTGCGTCTGACTGGTATAGAGCCCGCCGTCCGGGCCAGCGGTGTTCGCTCCGGTCCCGGTCGCCCCATTGCCCAAGGTCATCACCTGGCTGATGATGAGCGCATCGATCGGATCGCGTGGCAACGTTCCAGCGAGCGAGATCGCGACGCGAGCGGCTGAGGGCGTATCGAGTGGTGTGGCCTCGGTGGTCTCACTCGACCAGGGGGTGGTCAGTATCGTGCCTTCTCCCTGGTACCAATAGGGAGTCGTTTCCGCCCCATCGAGGGTGCCGTTCAGATTCGTGTCCTTCAGGTTGCCCGAGTAGTAGATGGCCTGGTTCCTATCGACCTGGAACCAGGTGTTATCCGTCCCCGTCGAAGCTGGCCCCATGACGAAGTAGTTGTTGACGATGTCGTGCGAGAAGTTCGTACTCGTGTGCGTCGTGTAGCCTGCCGAGTAGTTGTAGAGCAGGTTGTTGACGAAGACGTCGTTGATCTTGTCGAGCGGATTGCGGTTGTGCGAGTTCGCGAAGATGTTGCGGTACCAGGCAAAATTGCTGGCGACGGACTCGATGTGGGCTCCAAACTGTTGGTAGGTCGGATCAGCGATCAACGAGTCTTGAATCGTGACGTCGGTCATGGGGTGGTTCTGCCAGTCGTCACTGACCGCTCCGATGTTGTTCCAGGGTCCAAACTCGAAGGACGAGTGATCGATCATCACGTTCTGCGCTCGGTAGAGGCTGAGCGCATCATCGGTGTCACTCTCCGTTTCGCTTCCCGGCCGAACGCGAATGTATCGACAGATGATGTTCGACGAATTGGCGAAGGAGATCTCTCCACCGCGGAACCCGATCCCCTCGCCCGGCGCTGTCTGCCCCGCGATGGTGATGTCGCTCCTGACGGACACGGCCGTGTCGAGCTGGATGTAGCCCCCGACGTCGAAGACGACGAACCGGCCGGAGCCACTCACGGCATCGCGGAACGAGCCTGCTCCGGAGTCGTTGAGATTCGTCACGTGATAGACGCTGCCGTTCCTCGCGCCCGTGGCGTTCTTGCCAAACCCCTGGGCGCCGGGAAACGCGAGCGGGCTCGACGTGGGCGTCTCCCCCGTGCCGACCACCCCACAGGCGGTAGCCGAGGCCCCGCCCGTCGAGGTGGCCCCGCCCGTCGAGGTGGCTCCGCCCGTCGAGGTGGCTCCGCCCGTCGAGGTGGTTCCACCCGTCGAGGTGGTTCCGCCCGTCGAGGTGGTTCCGCCCGTCGAGGGAGCACCACCCATCGAGGGCATCCCACCCGTCGACGTGGTTCCGCCCGTCGAGGGCATCCCACCCGTTGACGGTGCTCCGCCGGTCAGAGTGGCTCCACCTGTCGCCATGCTTCCGCCCGCTGACGTGGCTCCGCCGGTCAGGGTGGCTCCACCCGTCGCCATGCTTCCGCCCGTTGACGTGGCTCCGCCGGCTGCGGTGCTCCCGCCGAACCCGACGCCGCCCCCCACTTGGGTTGCCCCCCCTACGCCGGCGGCCGTGGCTCCTCCCGGCCCAGCGCCTCCACCTGAAATCGTAGGGTCGGAGTCAGAGTCCGAGCCGCCTGAGCACCCGCAGGCCCCCAATAGGAGCAGCCCAATCGCTGATCGAGCGATCTGACGGCTCGGGCGCCAGCGCGGCAGCCACTGCGCAACTGGAAGGTTCTGCTCTGGATGGAAGGCGCGAGAGTCTGGCGGGTACCTGGTCACGCTATTCATGTCGATGGGATGCGCCAACTCGGCTCAACGATCACGAATTCGTCCGATGATGGCGCAGGAGTCCAGTGCTCCGATCTCACACGACCGTCGGCGCCTCACTCACCCGAAACGAACAAGTCGAGGTCAATCGCGTCGGCCATGGCCTGGTAGCCGGCGACGCTCAGGTGGAGGTGGTCACCGTCGTCGTAGGCGGGGAGGAGCCGGGTCGGGCTCTCGGGATCGGCCACGATCGGTTCGAGATCGATAACGGCGTCAAAGCTGCCACTGGTGCGGATCCAGTCGTTCACGGTCTGGCGAGCTTGTTCGCGAACAGCGTTATCGTAGCTCGAACCGCCAAACGGAAGAATGGGAACGCCATACGCCAACACGCCTGCGGCGTGCGCAGCGGCGATGAGCTCCTCGTAGCCACCCATGAGCCTCGTCGCGATGATCTCGGCAGTCGCTACGCCGATGTCGTTGACGCCCTCGAGAATGATGACCCAGCGGACGCCGGCCTGGCCCAAGACGTCGCGCGCGAAGCGATTGCGTGCTGGGGGACCGATCCCGCCGGCAACGAGCGCATTCCCACCGATGCCCGCGTTGAGCACACCCACCCGTTCGGTGGCTGCGTTCGCCCGAAGGCGCCGAGAAAGAGCGTCGGGCCAACGATCGTTCCCGTTGGTGGTCGAGCCGCGGCCGTCCGTGAGCGAATCGCCCAGGGCCACCGCCGCTCCAGCCAAGGCCGGTGCCATCACGTCGATGCGGGTCAGGTAGTACCAGTGATCCGTCGTGACCGCGTCCGAAAGGCTCTCGGCGGCGACAGCATCTCCCACTGCAATGTACGACGTGGTCCTCGACCCCGGGTGCCCGGTGATGCGGTCCGGAACGCTGCCGAATCGAATGGTCACGCCCACCGAGGTCTGCTCGGTCAGGGCGAAGTCAAAAGGATCGGAATAGACCGCCTCACCGTCGGGGATGGTCACGGAGGCCGAGCCCGAGAAAGCGAGCTCCACATCCGTGGCCGTGTCGATCGGGGAGCCCGGGCCAGCGGTCGCGGCGACGTGCACCGAGCTCAGTGTCACTGGACCATCGCCAAAAACGTTCGAGAGCTGGACGCGGAGCCTGTTTCCCCCGATGGAGACGTACACGAACTGGCGCAAGGTATTGTCCGCTAGCCCAGGGGAAGGCGGGTTGCTACCGGTGTCGGTGACCTGCGGGCTCGTGGCCCAGCTCCCCACCCACTGATCGGGCTCGCTCCCGCCGCCAGCGCTTCCGTCGCCGCCCGCACCCGCCGCACCACCGTCACCGTCGGCACCGTCCGTGGTGCCGCTGGAGGACTCGTTCGAGCAGGCGCAGGCGAGCAAAGCCATGACCAGGGCGCAGATGAAGGTCATGGAGAAACCTATTCGCACCGCGCGGGTGAGGTCAACGGGGCCTCCACGAGCGGCATCCTTGATCCATGTTTCGCCGGCCGCCAGCGGGCGCCGAAACATGGGATGGTTTCGGGACCGGGTCCGGGATCCGTGACCGGGCCCGCGACCGCGACCGGGTGGACCGCGACCGATGCCGGGACGGGGG
>CAZSVU010000256.1:0-12546 GCA_964610275.1 uncultured Polyangiaceae bacterium
CTCGTCAATCAGTTCGGCCTCGGTGGGGATCGAGGTGATGCGGGGGTCGAACTGGACACGCCCCGTCGGCTCGCGGCTGGCCAGTGCGGGTCGAAGGTAGCGGACTTCGCGGAGCAACTCGCGGCGCGCACGTTCTTCGCTGTGAACTGCATGCATCGCCCTTCCCCGTGGTCGCCAGAAGGCCTGCACGAGTCGGCTGCGGATCACAACTGCGGCCTCGAGCGGCGGTGGCGCTGCCGGTGCAGGCAGCGCAACACCCGCGACCTGCGCACCCGCATGCTCGAGACTGTCAGCCACGATCGGAGCCGGATCGAGCACAAAGGAGGCTCGATACAGCGCGCGGGTCAGCGGTATCGGACGACGCACCCAATGAAACAGCTGCTGCGGAAGCGGCGGGGTGGCAGAGCACAGCCGATCAGCGGCCTCGACGACCTGCTCGGGCGCGGCCGTTTCCGGCGCTATCACCACACACAGCCGATCCAGGGCCGCAGTGTCGCGGGCGCCGACATACACTGATTCAAACCCGGCCCGAATCGCCGCCTCGCCCAGCTCCCGGACCACCGGCTCCCGCGACGCCGCGTAGGAGCCGGCCGGAGCGCCCGGCTGGCTCTGCCAATGCCTCGTTGTCCGCACGGCCAAGTGATCGGCCACGGCCAGACTGGCAATGACGCAGCGACGCAGATGCTCCGCCGGCACGGCGACCCCTCGCGGCGGGGTGCGAAGCACCGAGCCCAGCTCGGGGATCGCGAGGCCCTGACGCTCGGCTGCCTCCAGCAGGTCAGCCAGGGGCGTGTAGCGCCCGAGGTCGACGGCGTCGGAGAGCAGGTCGACGAGCAGCCGCTCTGCCGTTCGGTAGATGGGCCAGTCTGCCGAGTTGGATGGCAGGGGAAACAGAAACGCTGCTACCTTCGTCCAGCGTCGCAGCGCCTTGTGGAGCTGCAGAACACGCCGCTCGGATGCCGGGCGAACGACGGCAGCCGTCAGTCGGCTCGCGCCGTGAACGCACCGCCACCGCTCGTCCAGCCCGAAGGTCCAGGTTCCCCCGAAGTACCGGAGGTAGTCCAGGTCGCGCGGCTCCAAGTAGTCGACCGCCGCGAACACACGGAACAGACCGTGGGCGGCTCGGCCGCGGCGGCGCAACGCGGCCCGCAGGGCGAGCTCGCGCTCGAGCGTCGGGAGCTCGGCCAGCAGAAAGAGATCGATGTCCGAATGCCCGGGTTCCGTCCGACCTTGCGCAACCGACCCGGTAACGTAGACCCCCTCCACGCCGCTGAGCCGGCCAAACCAGGGTGCCGTCGACCGGAGCAGCCCCTCGTAGGCGGCCCGCCCGGCAGAGGTTCCCGCCTGGGTGTTGAGCGCCCGCTGCAGCCGGCGTTTCAGGGCTGGCGACGCAACCAGAGGGTGAACAGACTCGAGCAGGGCGTGCGGCCGCATCGCATTCACGTCGACGTTCGCCGGCGAAAGCTGACGACGAGAGCAGCGTATCACAGTTTCGGAGACGTAGAACGCGGCCTGCGCTTGGCGCTTGCACTGCCAGCCTGGCGTGGCCTACATACGGCTGATCGTAGTCGTGCGCTCGAGGCGCACCCAAGGTGGTCATGCGGTGGCTGGACGCGCACGGCGCATCTCTGCGAAACTTCGTAGCTACCGTCGGCAATCGATACGGCGCCAAGGCGGTCGACGTGGTCGTGCTGGCAGTGGCCTCTCGCGTCCTGCCGATGACCGAGGTCGGCACGGCGTTCCTCGCCGGGGCCGTCGCAGGAATCCTGTTTCGAGTGGCCGGTCTCGGACTGTTTCCGGTGCTGATGCGTCGGGTGGCCCGCGGAGAAGCCACCTGGCGCAACGTGACACGCCTCGCCGTCGCACGCCTGGGACTGGTCGCTGTCGCCACCGGTGTCTTCGGATTCGTCGCGCGCGAGGCGTTTCCGCAGCAGGCCTGGCTCACCACGGGCTTCTTCTTCAGCTACGGGCTCCAATCGGTACACGAAGTCGGGCGTGCCGTGCTGGTGGGGCAAGAGCTCTTCGTCGGAAACGCTCTGATCGGTGTTTCGTGGAAGGTACTGGGGGGGGGGGTGGCGATCACGGGGCTGGCAACCGGGTTGGGTGCGGGGGCGTGGCCTGTGGGACTTGTCCTGGGACAGGTAGGCACTTGCCTGGCCGTCTTCCGGTTGGCTCGCCGCTCGATGCGACAGGCCACGTCAGTCCAAACGCGCGTGCTGGTCCGCGAAGGCGTGCCGTACTGGTTGGTGGACGTGTCCAACATGGCGAGCACCCGTCTGGCCACCGTGCTCGTCGCGGCCTGGGCCGGCTTTGCCGAGACGGCACACATCGGCATCGCCAGCCGCGTCACCGGCAGTCTACTCGTGCTGATCAGCTCGCTGGGACATGTTGCGTTTCCGGCCATCGCCCGTCAGCAACGCTCGATGGTGACCGGACAACAGCTGCGCGTCGTTGGAGCCCTGGCTATCGGGCTGGGCCTCGCCGTCCTGGTTGCGGCTCCGTGGATCCTTCAGCTGCTCACGGGCCAGCGAGACCCGGGTGCGGTCCTGGTGCTCCGCATCATGGCGCCAGCCCTCACCCTGGCATCGCTTGCCAGACCCCTCGAGATCTGGCTGCAGGCCCGCAACGAAGGGACGAAGCTCCTCTGGGCCACCCTGGTGAGCTCGGGGCTTGCCATCGCCGGCGTGGTCGCGCTGACCCACCTGTTCCAGACGGAAGGCGCCGCAGCGGCTCGCGTGCTGCGCTCCGCCCTCGCACTGGCAGCGCTCGGCACCGCCACCCTCATCGCGCTGCGGACGGGTCGGAGGCAGGCCCCGGATTGAGGTTCGAGGGCTACTATTGGCGCCCAACCCAGGCCTGCGGGTCGTTCGCACCTCACCGGCCGTGGTACGGTTCCTGCCCGTGGATGACCGCAGGCCTCGTGACGCGTTCACTCGCTTCCGCCAAGCCGTTCGGCGCTGGCTGCCGAAGACACTCGACGAACCGGCAGTCGCCAAGTGGAATGCCTACCGCCGTTGGTACCGTCACCAGCGCGCGTCGGTGTTTCTGATCTCGTACCCCAAGGCCGGCCGAACCTGGTTGCGGGCCATGGTCGGACACGCGCTGCAGCAACATTTCGGACTCCACCAGCTTCCCCTGACCGAGCTCGAGCAATTTCACGACGAGTGCGCCGAGATCCCTCGCATTCGCGTGTCTCACGACGACGTCCGCCGGCTGGGAGTTCCGGGTGATCTGTCGCACGACAAGCGCAAGTACCGCTCCAAGAGCGTCGTTCTGCTGGTACGCGATCCGCGTGACATCGTGGTCTCGATCTTCTTTCACCTCAAGAAGCGGGACCTGCTCCTCGGCACCGACCTGGGCGACTTCCTAACCCAGGAGCGCAGCGGATTCGGCACGGTGCTCGAGTTTCACCGCATCTGGCGTGACAATCTCCACGTGCCGAGACGATTGCTGCTCGTGCGCTATGAAGACTTGAGCGACAACGCGGAGCTCGAGCTGCGTCGGGTGCTGGACTTCGCCAGTCTGACGGGCATTACGGACCAAGAGGTCGCGGAGGCCGTTCGGTTTGGGAGGTTCGACAACATGCAGCAGATGGAGCGCGACGGGCGGTTCGGGACCTATCGCCTAAGGCCGAGAACGCCCGGAGAGCTCGACTCGTTCAAGGTCCGGCGGGGGAAGGTCGGAGGTTACGTCGACTACTTGACGCAGGCGCAAGTGCGCGACCTCGACGAGCGACTCTCACGCGCGGGACTGGAGTGCTTCGGGTACGGAACCGCGACGGACCAGCAGTCAGGCCAGGGGTAGGCTCCTGATCCAGCCCGACGGTTTTCGCTGATTCGAGGTCGCCTCCCTACTCCTCTTCGGTCTCCAGTGGAACGTCCCAGTTCAGCTCCCCTCGGGGGTTGATGCTGAGCATGCGGTGATCGGTTCGGATCAGGACATCGCCTGAGGGGAACAAGGGGAGCGGACTCGTCACGGCCACGCCGGCCTGCGGGAAATCGTAGGTCCACAGCCGATCCCCAGTCGGCGAGAGCTTCACCAAGCGGGTTCGCTGACGACTGATGCGCAAGACGGAGCTGTCGGGGCCCACAGCCGGGCAGAATTGGTACCCGCGATTGGTCTCGCGCCACTTGAGCTCCCCCGTCGTCGCCGATACGACGTGGATCTCATGGATCTCATGCCCGTAGGTCAGCACCGCGTCTCCGGCAGGCGTTAGAATCGCCCCGCACGCGAGCGTGGGCATGGGTTCAATCCCGTAGGGTTTGCGCCGCTCGTACTTCAGCCCATGACGCCAGCGGACCTGGCCGGTGCGAACGTCGATCGCGACCACCACCGACGGATTCGGCTGGTGAATCGCGATCGGCGCTCCTGGCGCGTGCCACACGCCTGGGCTCGTCCGTTCGTTGGACTTGGACCGGCAAGCAAGCGCCAGTGCCGCCACGATGAGCAGTGCGTTTGCGCGCCTCACTCTGCCCACCACCAGCCAGCGAAGAGCATGGCCAACACAACCTGAACCATCTGGCCTCCGAGATCCACGCCACGGGCTCGCAGTCCGTGCGGCGCCCAGCGAGCCAGCACGATGAAGAGGGGAAAGGCGCCGAGCGCGTACCTGGCCATCGACGCAGCGTCGAACAGGCCGCCGTGGAAGTAGACGGGAACGCCAATGGCGAGCAGCGAGAGCAGGCCCAGCTCGATCTCCTTGCGTCGCAGGAGATCCACCGACACCGCCCCGACCAAGGCCACGGCAGACCAGTTCAGCAGCCGCCGCATCAGATTGCGGCTGACTCCTTCGTCCGCCAGCACGTCGAACCAGGGGACCGGCTCCTTTTGCCAGAAGATCCGAAGGTGCCTCACGCTGGGAGCGTGGAGAAAGGCAAACGGGTCTCCCGTGGAGAGGTAGTAGGTCAGGAGTACCAGCCCGGCGCCGGCGGCCGAGCCGACGACGAGCCAGGGCATGTCGCGCAGCCGGCGCCGATATGCGAACCAGCCCACCACGAACGGCACGGTGAAGCAGAAGACACCAACCGGACGCGCCATGGTTGCCGCAGCCGCACACAGCGCAGCGAGCCAGGGGCGCCGCAGCTTCCAGGCCAGCACGGCTCCACCGCCAAAGAGCACGTAAGTCGACTCGGAGTAGGCCGCGGTCAGAAAGAACGACGTCGGAAACAGCAGCACGATCCAGACCGTGCGCCGCGCCAACGCCTCGTCCCCCAGCTGGCGAGCCAGTCCGTACAGGACCGCGATGGCCCCGACGGCTGCGGCATTCGCGGTCAAGAGCGCGGCGTACGGGAGCGGTATGACCACCGCCACCAGGCGAACGAGCCAGGGGTAAAACGGGAAGAAGCCGTGTGTCTTGGTGAGCTGCAGAGAGGAGTAGCCCGTCGCCGCGATCTCCTGATAGTACTGACTGTCGAAACGAAGCCAGCCGTCGAGCACCGCGAACTCCGGAATGGCGTGCCATCCGCGGCCGTGCGCGATCAGGGTCGAGCCAAAGAAGACGACCAGCACCAGCAGGGTGCGCTGAACCAGGAACGGCAACAGGACCCAGGTGGCGAGATCCCGAACCACCGGCGCTCGGACTGCGCCGTCCAGGCGTTGGCAAAGCCGAGCGAGCGCACTCATGGGCGGCCAATACCAGCTGGCTCAGGCGGCGACAACCGAGCTGCAAGCCACAGCATTGAGCTTGCGCCAGTCTTCCTCACGCCGCCCGGACCGAACTCCGAGCAAGGGTGCCGGCCAACCCCGCGCCGTCAAGGATCTTCGTCCAGGCACGTTTTGGCCGCCCCGGGCGAAAGGCGCAGACAGCGACCTGCTCGCGCCATGCCCGGCGTAGGCTCACCTCCAGCCGCCAGGATGGCCCCGAACTGCTTTCGAGCCGCGCGCATTCGCCCTCGTGCGATGAGGTTGTACACGCGGGTTACGAGGGCTGGACGATAGCCCGGACGCAGCGCGAGGGCGCGCTCTATCGCGGCTTCAGCACCGTCCAGGTCACCGCTCCGCCGGCGCACCCAGGCTAGTCCCTGCCAGGCGCGAGGGGCATCGGGCGTGCGGCGTGTGGCGGTCGTCCACACGCTGGCGTCACTCTGCCACGTCGCCAGTGCGGACTGCCCTTCCCCCGCGACGACCACCACCGCCACCCCCAACGCCGGTCCGCGTAGCCGACGGCCCAGCCTTCGGGTGAGGTGCGCCGCCGCGCACCCCCAGATGAGCGCGCCGCCGAAGCTCGGCATGAGCGCGTAGCGATCCGCCCAGAAGTTCTTCGGGCCAACCAGTGGCGACATGGGCAGCGCGGAAACGAGAATGATACCCAGTCCCACTGCGTAGGGCCGAGTGGCGCGCCAACGCGCCAAGACGACCGTGAAGGCCACCAGGGCCAGCAAGGCGATCAGCCAGAGGGGGGACCCGCTCTCCGGCGTCGGTCGCGTGTGTTCCGGCGACCAGAAGAACGGCGCCAGGCTGTCCCGCGCGGCGATGAGCTCGAATCGCGCGGTCTGAAGCACACGTTCCACCAGCGTGGCGTCGGGAGCCTGCGGGAGTGGCTCGCCCCCGATGCGCAGTGCCCAACGCCAGCCGAGCCACAAGATCCCCACCGACGCGAGCCCAAACCAGATGCGTTCGTGTCGGGCCATCCAGGCAGCCCCAGGGCGACTCACTAGCAGCCAGACCGCCAAGACGAGGACCAGGCCAACCGCGCTTTCCTTGCCGAGGAGCCCGATGAACCACACGCCAGCAAGCGCGACCGCCTCCTGCGTGGACGCACGTCCTGGACGCGGTCGTGCAACCGCGGCGAGCGGCACCAGCACCCCGAGTGCCGCCAGCAGGTCCTCTCGGTAATTGACCGCGGCTACCACCTCGGCGTGTACCGGGGTCAACGCGAAGAACAGTCCGCCGACTACTGCTACCACGACCCGGCGGCTGATGCCCCATAGCGCCACTGTTGCCGCCAGGCACGCCACCACGTACAGGACCAGGGAATGAAGGTGGAAGCCCACCGGATTCGGTCCGAACAGGTGCCAGTCCACCCACATCGACACGACCATGGCGGGTCGGGTGGCATCCGGGAGCGACGCCACTGCGTTTCCGTGCAACATGTCTCGCAACAACGCACCGAGGGGCCTCTCCAGCGAGGCGTTCTGCAGAATGGTCCAGTGGTCGTCGTAGACGAACTCGAACGCGAGCGCGCGACCCCACGCCACCAGCGCAAACAAACCCGTGAGGGTCAGGCCGATGGCACAGAGTCGCTGGTTGTTACCCGCGAGCCGCATGCTGGGAGCATAGTCCAATCCAATTGGACGTAGTTGACACTCTGCTGGCCAGCAAGCCACGATGCACGACGCATGCGGACCTCCACGCGACACAGGTACCTGATCCTGTATGCCGTGTGGCTGTTCGGAATCATTGCCTACTTCACGCCGGCTGGCACTTGGAGCCCGGTTTCGCGTTTCAACGTGACCCGGGCCATCGTGGAGCGTCGGACCCTGAGCATCGACGCGTTCGTCGAAAGCACGGGCGACTGCGCCCTGGTGGACGGTCACTGGTACAGTGACAAGGCGCCACTGCCGTCACTCCTGGCAGTGCCCGTCTACGCGCTGGTTCACGGCGTCCATACCGCGCTCGGGTTGCGGCCCGAATTTCGGGCCACTGCGACGCAGTCGCTGCCCGCAGTCCGATTGCAGGTCAACGACGCCTACCGGCGTGGATACTACCTTGCATCCCTGAGCACCAGTGGTGTGGCTGCGGTCGTTGTGGCGCTCCTGCTGTTCGAGTGGTTGCGTCGGCGTCACGCCCCGGTGTTGGCGTTCGCGGTGTCAGCCGCCGCGGTGCTGGCCACGCCGCTGTTCCCGTACGCCACCAGCGCGTACGGTCACGTCCCCGCCGCCGCCTTCCTGCTGGCAGGCGTCTTGAGTCTTTCCGCAGTCAAACGCCGTTCCGCACGCCGGCGTCGTCCCGATCGACGCATTCAACGGAAGCTGTGGGTCGCCGGTGGTTGTCTCGCCGCAGCGGTGGGCTGTGAGTACATCGTCGCCTTCCCGGTGTTGGCGCTGGTGCTGTGGGCCACGTGGCGTCAGCATCGCCGAGATCGGTTCGCCATGCTGGCGCACCTGGCCGCAGGCGCCGCCTTGCCCGTGCTGGTCGTGTCCGCGTATCACACGGCCTGTTTTGGGCGTCCTTGGCTAACCGGCTACTCGTTCATCCAACGACCTGAGTTCGCAGCCGGGCACGCGAGCGGCTTGCTCGGGCTCCACCTCCCCAAGCCCGGTGTCGTGCTCGAGTTGCTGGTCGGCACTCGGCGCGGCCTATTCTACGTTTCGCCGTTGCTGGTGGCAGGCGCTATCGGGCTAGTCCTGCGGGGTCAGCGAGGCCGTCGGTGGGCGCGCGCTTCGCAACTGGCGGCGGTGATCCTCGTCCTGGTCAACTCGGGCTACTACATGTGGTGGGGCGGAGCGGCGTCTGCACCGCGCCATTTGCTCCCCGTGGTCCCGCTGCTCGCACTCGGGCTCGCGCCCCTGATCGAGCGCCGCGACCTTCGCGTCCCGCTCGCGCTGCTGGCGCTGGTGTCCTTTGCCATTGCGTTGGGATCCGCGGCTGTGGGAGTCGAGGGGCCGGAGCACGGTGACATCATCCGTGACTACCTCTGGCCGCGCCTGGTGGCGGGCAGGATCGCTGGGTTCAGCGTCGCCACGAACGTTGGGATTCAGCTGGGATTGCCACCCGCGGCGAGTCTGAGTCCGTTGCTCGTGTGGGTGCTACTGGGCGCACGTCTACTGGTGATTCAGGGCAGCAGCGAGCCATCGCTGCAAGACTGATCAACCAACGCCGGAGACCGGTCCATCGCCGCCAGCGCCACCGCCGGCCATGCCAGCTCCACCCGCAACGCCGGACCCTGCGACGCCTGTGCCTGCGACGCCACCGCCGCCCGCCACGCCGCTGCCCGCAACACCGGTGCCAGCTACACCGCTTCCGGCTACGCCGGTGCCAGCTACGCCGCTTCCGGCTACGCCGCTGCCCGCCACGCCGCTGCCCGCCACGCCACCACCGCCCGTGGTCGTTCCGGCGCCTCCGCCTGAACCTGCTGTGCCCCCGCCGTCACCGGCGCTGCCACCGGCGGCTGTTTCGGTTCCCGCGTTCCCGGCGGTCGCTTCCGCTCCTCCGGTGCCGCCGCCGCCAGCGGTCGAGGTGTCGCCTCCAGCTCCTGTGGAAGGACCTCCGCTCACGCCACCGCTGCCTGCACTGGGCTGATCAGTCCCAGCGGTACCACCCGTGTCGTCGGACGAGGTGTCGCCACCCGTGTCGCCGCCACTGGTACGCCCAGCGCTCCCCGCGTCGTTTCCGCCAAACGACCGGTCACTGGAACCGCACGCGGATACCGCGACGATCCCGAACAAGCTCGCACCAAAGACGACCAGCCAAAGCCTCGACATAGTCACATAGCATCGCTCATCTGGGCTCGATGTCAATTCGTTGTCCTGCGGCCCGCTAGCCGATCGGTTTCCTGCGTACCCGGGTTCATCCGATCGCCTCTACGATCAGATCCGCGGCCTGATCCGGGTCGAACGATTCCAACGTCACGGGTTGGACCCGGCGCACGACCGCTGCTGCGACCATGGACCGCCTCATTGCCGATGGCGCCTGCCGCCAGAGATCTCGGTACCCACGTCGCGCCACGAGCTCCAGGACCTGAGGCAGCCCCAATCCCACGACGAGGTCCCGCCAGAGTAGGCCGCCTATCCGGCGCGAGGAAGCGCGTCGTATCCGGCTGGGCGGTCCGCTCACCCGCACGAGCTCCCCGACCAGCTGGACCGGAGCCGGATCCCGGGCGTGACGTGTTGCCAAGGCGTCCAGGTCCAGCAACCACTTCGTCCCATGGCTCCGGCGCACGAATCGGTGGGCCGGTGCCAGCCCCGTTGCCTCTTCGGGGCCGGCAACGCCGATCGGGTGGGGAAACGGGTGGGCGACGCCGGACCGATCGACCAGCACGACGTCGTCGCTCAGGAGGAAAGCGTCAGTCCGTCGCAGCAGCGCGAGCGCAAGTCGGCTCTTGCCGGTACCGGACGCCCCGAGCAGTAGTGCCGCCGCTCCTCGCACCACGAAGCCCAGCGCGTGCACACGGAACAGGCCACGTTGCTCGAGCCTCACACCGAGTCGCGAGCTCAGCACGAGGTAGCCGAGCTCGATCAGGTCGTCCACGCTCGGAGCGCTGATGGTCCCGCGCTCTTCGCCGAAGTCGTAGCGTGAGACCGCGTACCCGTGGTGATCCACCCAAGTGACTGCCCCGACGTTGTAGACCACACCGCGGTCCAGAACCTGGTCCGCACGCTGCCGTGTCGGCAGATCGAGGCGGGGCGTCTGCTGGCGCAGTTCAAGTGCGATTTCCGGTTCCAAGCGCGGTCCCGTGGCGAAGGTGGCAAAGTGGGACCGAAGGCCCCGCACTGCCGTCGGTTCCCCGGACACCCGAACGGTCGTGCCATACACGTCCAGCCACTGAGCTTGGTCGTCGCTCACCTTGCCTCCGGGTTGGGTTCCGTGCCGCCGCCTTCCTCAGCGTCGGAAGATGCCCAGAGTCGGGCCAAGGTGACGGCCAGCCCGGCCGCGTAGATGGCGTGCGTCATCACGAAGACTGGCGGCAGCAGGGGAAGCCAGCCAGGGCGCCGACGGCGCACGGAGATCTCCAGCGAGGCGAGGGCCACCGCCCCAAGATACCCGCCCAACGGGACCCACGCGACCGGAGTCGCTCGCCGGAGCAGCGGCAGCGAGGACACGTACGTCAGCAGCGCCACTGGAGCGAAGTAGCTGACATGGAACGTGTGGGGCGCGTAGCGAATCGCCAGAGCGCGCCCGTAGCCGTACCGATACAGCTGCTCGGCGTACCCACGTAGCGTGTGGCGTCGGCGGTGGTAAACCCACAGCTTGGATTCGTACCAGAAGCGGTGTCCACGGGCGGTCGCCGTTCCCATGAGGGAGTTCTCCTCGCCGCCGAACAGAGCCGGAAAACGAATACCCGATGCAAACACGGATCTGCGGACCGCTAGGTTGCAGAGGATGAGATGGCGTTCCCTAGCTGGCCCCGATCGAGTGCGCGCATAGCGCGGTCGCGCGAGCCCACTTCCCACGGGGCTCGCCAGGACCTCGCCGATCATCTGCGCGAGCTCCGGATCATTGGGAGGGGTGAGGTTCGGCCCGCCCACGACGTCCACTTCCGGGTGCGCGGCAAAGGTCTTCAGCAATTCGGCCAACGCATGAGGCGGGATCTCGACGTCGTCGTCGAGGAAGTAGAGCACCTCGGCTCGTGCCTGATCGGCGCCGACATTCCGAGCGGCACTGGGACTGCGCCCACGACATCGCACCACCTGAACTCGAGGATCGCGCCGACCGAGTTCCGTCGCCATCGTGTCGAGCTCGCTGGTGGCGCCAGCCAGAACGATGACGACCTCGTGACGCGCCACCGTCTGGTCTCGGAGCCCATCGAGGCAAGCCGAGAGCTCCTTCACGCGCCGGCTGGCCACGACGACCACGCTCACGAGCGGCACATCGGTAGACGAGGTCTGCGGCTCCGTACCAGTCATGGCTAGCGCCACATAGTGTGGTTGTTGGCGTTGCGGCCAACTGTTATTTGCGGCCCATGGGTCTGTCCGGGCGCACGCGGGAGAACCCCGGCCTGGCGGCCTGGCTACCGATCGCGGGCGATCCCGTCGGGACGATGCCGCGCCCGAGACCGGTGCAGAATCGGTTTGCGTTCTGAAGCGATGGTTCGAATCAGGAGCCACCTCGCATTGACCCACCGGTCGCCACTCCTATCGCTGGCACGCAACGCAGTCGTTCGGAGCGCGGACTGGCCGCTGCTCGGACGCTGTCCCTCGCTGCTGGTCGTCACGGGAAGGCAGCTCAGTCGTGCGGTCTTCCTTGGCTGGACGGCACTCGAGCCCATCTACCGGCACGCGTACGGTCGTTGGTTGTGGGGTGACCCCATCCCCGTCAAGTGCACCGCGAGCGAAGTCGGACGAAGTCTGCTGTACGATCTGGCGAATGCACCGTATTGCGCACGCGTTCTGGCGGGCGAGCCCACCGGCGACTCGCAGGCTGTACGGTGGCCGGACCTCGTCGGCGGCCTGTTCCCGGCATGCGACAGGTTCATCGAGAGCACGCCACTGCCACGGTCCTATGCCCCTGAAGCCTGGCCGACGAGCTGGGAACGTTTGAATCGGGAGATACGCACCGAGGCCGGCGTGCGCCGCGCCTACCGGCAGGTCTGTGACCAGGCACGGCCGCTGCTGCCTCGGCTCAGCGAGCGGGTGCTGGAAGCCTCGCAACCGCTGCCCTGGCCTAGACTGGGCTCGTTTGCGCGCGGAGCGACGTAGAGGATGACGCCCTTGTCGCTGCCCACCGCGCGTCGTGTCCCGCATGGCAGCGCGAGTCTGCTGGCCGGCACCATGGGCGCCAAGGTGATGAGCATCCTCCCGGTGATCCGTGGCGCGGTCAGGGCCTTGGGGGTTACGCACCCTTGCTCGGAGTTCGGGCCGGGCAGTGTGAAGAAGATGGAGCAACGTC
>CAZSVU010000257.1:0-12391 GCA_964610275.1 uncultured Polyangiaceae bacterium
CCATCCATGTTTCGGCGGTCGCTGGCGGCCGCCGAAACATGGATCAAGGATGGGTCAGTGCCGCCGCCGCTTGCGCTTGCGCTCGTTTCGTGCCCGGCGGGAGTCGCTCTGCTTCGCCGAGTGGATGCGTTCCATCCCGAAGCGGCGGTTCTCTTCGATGCGGGCACGCTCGCTCGCCGGCAGCTTGCCCGAGCCGAGCAGGCGGTCGACTGCTTGCAGTGACTCGGCGAACTTGCCCACGTAGTAGGCAGAGATCGCGTACTCGTCGAGCGCGCGCCAGTCGTACACTCGCTCGTCCAAGAAGTGGATGTCCGGAGGGCGCGGGATCTCGATAGCGGCACTCGCGAACAGGAACGCGACCGCGTACTCGCCGCATTGGCGGTAGTGCCGCGCCACCTCGCAGAGCGGTTCTGCCCGCGTGGGGCGGAACTGATACGCCCGCAAGTACGCCGCCAAGGCCGGGGCGAAGTCACCGCCTCGACGCTCGTGGAGCACCCCGAGTTGGAACAGGGAGTACCAGACCTCCTCCGGGAATCCGCCCATGGCCACGCGTCGCTCGTAGGCTTCGAGAGCACGGTCGATCTGGCCCGCGTCACGGTAGCTCTGGCCGAGGTAGAAGACGTACCGGGCGTTGTCGGGCTCTTCCTCCAGCGCCTGCTTCAGTACCGCCGCGTCGCTGGCGTATTTCTGTTGCGGATCGGCATTGCGGGCACTGTCGAAGAATCCCTTGGTCCGCAGCCCCTGGAGCTTGACGCTGCGGAACGGGTGGTCACACGTGATGACCTCGTGCAACACCCCCTGGTAGCGCCAGGGCAAGGCGTTACGCACCAGTTGCAGCAGGTAGAATGCAGTCCCGCTCTCGCCGGCCACGTGGAGGATCTCGTAGGCGTCGGCGTCGAGAGGGGGGAGGCGAAACCCGGCGTCGGCGATCAGCACTTCGTCGGCGTCGATCACCAGCGTGTAGTCCGCCTGGTCTCGAGCCAGCGCGAGCGCTTCGGTGCGATTGTGCCCGAAGTCCTTCCAGGGCCGTTCGTGCAGTTCGCCGGGGATGTCGGCGAGGTGCTCACGGATGATCTGCTGCGTTCCATCCGTCGAGCCAGTGTCGACGATGACCCAGTGGGAGATGAACGGCTTGACCGTATCGAGACAGCGCCGGATGACGTGCGACTCGTCCTTGACGATCATGTTGAGACAGATGCGTTGGCCCGGCATACGATCCCGGCGGAGTATGCACCGAAATGGCCGGGCCAGCACCGCGGAGCGCGTCGGCGGGCAGTCCGAACCGACGCGGCCCCGCGTTGGGTGGTCGGGTCGATACTCGAATTTGCCCTCGGTGGGCCAGTCCGACGCACCCGGGGCTTGAGTGGCGCCCGAACCTGTGTCATCGCCCGGGTCGGGTCAGCATTTGCCGTTTCACAGGAGGTCCCATGCGCAGGGCGATAGCACTCATCGAGTCATCGCCGGCTCTCACGGTAGCCGCAATACTCGTCGCCACGTTGGTGTCCGGGTTTGTCGTCGACTTCATCACCACCCGGGTTCTCGGTCGTTTGACCAGCAAGACGGCGACCAATCTGGACGACGAAATAGTCGCCGCTGTCAGGAAGCCGCTGTTCGTGACGGTGTTGCTGTTCGGGACCGGGTTGGGGGTGGCGCGGTTCCAGCCACCCGAGACCTGGCGGTTCGCCGTCCGCAACTCCCTCATCACGCTGGGCGTTCTGCTCTGGGCGGGAGCCGGCATGCGGATCGGCAAGGCCGTGTTGACCCTCGTGGCCAACAGTGCCGGCGAGCACCGCTACATCCAGACACGCACGATCCCGTTGTTCGACATCACCGTGCGCACGCTGATTGTCGGTGGAGCCGCGTACGGCATCCTGCTCGCGTGGCACGTCGACGTTACGGCCTGGCTCGCCTCGGCCGGCATTCTGGGCATCGCCATTGGTTTTGCGGCCAAGGATACGCTCGCGAACCTGTTCTCCGGCATCTTCATTCTGGCCGATGCGCCCTACAAGATCGGGGACTACATCGTCCTGGACAGTGGGGAGCGGGGCAAGGTGACGGAGATCGGGATTCGCTCCACGCGAATCCTGACCCGGGACGACATTCAGATCATCGTGCCGAATGCCGCGATTGCAGCTGCCAAGATCATCAACGAGAGCGGTGGCCCACACGTGAAGGAACGCGTCCGCGTCGACGTTGGTGTGGCCTACGGTAGCGACATCGACCACGTGCGACGGGTACTGATGGAGATTGCGGCCCAATCCAAGCTGCTCGTCGAGGATCCGGAGCCGCGGGTACGGTTTCGCCGGCTGGGCGACTCGTCGTTGGACTTCCAGCTGTTGGGCTGGGTGGAAGACCCGGAGTTGCGCGGTCGCGCCGTCGACGACCTGCTCACCAACATCTACAAACGGTTCGCGGTGGAGAAGATCACCATTCCGTTCCCCCAGCGCGACGTTCACTTGCACCAGAACTGAAAGGCGTTCGCGGGGTCCCGCGCAACGGTTGGTCGTTCCGCGGTCGCCTTCCGCAGGGCGCGTGTCCTGGGCGAGCAGGCTGGAAGCCCACCGGAGGCGTCGCTGGTGGCGTCGGTGTCGCGCCTTGCGGGCATTGCGTTGACGGTTTGCGAGACGGGGGTGTAGCGTTCCCGGCGGAGGTGGCGCAATGAGAACTCGCATGTTTGGCCTAACGACGGCCGTCCTTTGCTCGCTTGCACTGTTGGTCGACTGCGGTGCCCCGGGTACGCCTGCGGCAGAGTCTCCGGACCAAGCGCTCGAGGATAGCGAGGCTGGAGACGAGGCGTCCGCCGAAGCGGAGGAGGGAGGCGCCGAGGTCGAGGCTGGTGACGATGCGATCGAATCGGCGGCTGCCGAGGAAGCGGACGACGAGGAGGACGCCGAATCCGCTTCGGCGATGGCAACCGCGGGTGCCAGTTGCGACAAGGGTGGCTGCAAGCTCGAGTGCGCCGCCAAGGGTAACTGCAAGGAGAGTTGCCCCGGAGGACGCTGCGAGCTCAAGTGTGGCGAGGACTCCAAGTGCACCCTCGACTGCAAGGGTGGCAAATGCAAGGTCAAGTGTGAGGCCGGCGCCGAATGCAAGGTGCGCTGCAAAGGGGGCGGCTGTGAGACAGAGTGCGAAAAGGATGCCCGCTGCAAGGTCAATTGCGGTGGAGAAGGTAAGTGCAAGACGAAATGCCCGGCAGGATCGACTTGCTCGGTGAGTTGCGGCGGCGGCAAGTGCAAGACCGACTGCGCCGACGGCTCTCAGTGCAGAACGATCTGCGGTGGCGGCGACTGCGAAGGATGACCCCCGCGCGCGCCGAGGACGAGCGCGTTCCGAGCACGCAAGCCGGGGAGCCGCGTAGGCCATCCGTGATGACGCGCCCTCGAGCGCCGATCGCTACCGGGCTAGCGCTCTGTCCCAGAAGTCGCAATCGTTGTCCTCCGCCGGGCCGAACTCCCAGGTGGCGGCCCGGCGGAGGACAGCTCTGCTGCGATCTGGACAGAGCACCTGGTCTTTCTTGTGGCACCTGCGGTGCCGATGTGCCCTGTCTCGACAGCCACCTGGGAGACCCACGAAGACGCGGTGCAGCGGGTTCATGGATTGTTACTTCCGAGACAGGACACTAGCGCTCGAGCTCGATGTGCGTGTCCGGCATCGATTGGGCCAATTTGGAGATGGCAGCTGCGGTTGCCTTGCTGTCGGCCAGGTCCAGCATCCGCAGTCCCACCAGGCGGCCGAGCGTTTCCAGCCCCGAGTCCGAGACCTGCGTACCGTTCAGCCGAAGCACGCGTAATTCGGACAGGGTCTCGAGGTGGGGGATCCCAGCGTCATTCACTCGGGTACCGGACAGATCGAGGCGGTGCAAGTGCTCGAGTCGGCGGAGGTGCTGCAGTCCTGAGCTCGTCACGGCAGTCTTGGCCAGCGACAGCGATTGCAGCCCGCCGAGTCGGGCGATGGCCTCGAGCCCCGAGTCGGTGACCAGGCACTCCTCCAGATTGAGTGCGACCAGCGCGGTCAGCCCCCCCAACTTCTCGAAGCCCTTGCCCTTGACCCGAGTCGAGATCAACTCCAGCCGTTGCAGCTGTCCGAGCTCAGCGAGCTTCACGAGACCGCGATCCGACAGCTCGGCGCGACGCAGAATGAGCACTTCGAGCTCCTTCAGTGCGGCGAGCTCCGTGACGCTGCGGTCGGTGATCGCAGTGGCGGGGTTGGCGCTCAACAGTCGCAAGTGACTCAGCTTTGCTAGCTGCTCCAGTGACTTCGCCGAGGCTTTCTCCAGTCGCAGATGCAGCTCCTCCAGCGCGGTGAGCTTCTCCAGCTCGGCGAACGCCGAGCGGGTGAGCTTGACCGAGCTCAGATCGAGCACACGCAGCTGCCCGAGGCGAGCGAGATGCGCCATGACGTCGCTGGTGAGTCCTGGAACATCCAAGTAGAGGTCGGTGAGCCCAGCCATGGCGCCGAGGTGGACCAGCCCAGCGTTGCTCACTTTGGTCTGGTTCAGTGACAGCCGGGTGAGCCGGGTGAGCCGGGTCAGTCGTGCCAGGCCGGCGTCGGTGACCGACGTCCCCTCCAGATCCAGCTCTCTGAGCTCGCGCAGGTCTACGAGATGGTCGAGTCCGGCGTCGTCCACGGCGGTCTTGGCCAGGGAGAGCCGCTGCAGCGACCCGAGTTGGCTCAAGTGCGCGAGCCCTCGACTGGTGATCTTGGTGCCGTCGAGAGACAGGATGCGCAAGCTCGAGAGCCTGCGAACGTGACCGAGAGCGGTGTCGTCTACGGGACAGCCTGACAGCGACAGGTGCTGAAGCGAGCGCAGGCTTTCGAGTCCCGCGAGCCCACCGCCAGTGAAGCCGTCGCTTCCCGTTAGGTTGAGCTCCTCGAGCCCGGAGAGCTCGCCGACGAGCTGCAACGTCGAGTCGTCCAGCTGGGCGTGTTCGAGGGAGAGCCCCTCGAGCCGTTCGAGTTGGGTGAGCTGGCGGAGCCCGGCATCGCTCACACTGGAAGAGATGAGGTGCAGGTGGCGGACTGCGGGGGCTCGGTCGAGGCTGGCCAAGCCCGCGTCGGAGGTTGCCGGGGGCAGCACGAGGTAGAGGTCTGGCCACTCCGCAGACGAGAAGACCGACAGCTTGTCGTTGGCGAAGCCCTCTGGGCTGATGCTGATGGCGACCCGCGGCACCGACGCCTCCTGAATCGCTTGCTGTACTTCCGCCTGAACCAGGAGCGGCGCCGGAGCCGTGAGGGCGGGCGTGGTTCTGATGAAGCGTCGGATCAGCGCAGCCGCCGTACCCACACTGACCCCCCGCAGGTCCAGCCCCACCACCTCGTCGCCCAGCCGCACGATGCCTTGGTCTTCGGTGGTGGCGTACGGGGGACGCGAAGCCAGCGGCGCCGCCAACACGGGCTGTCCAAGGCAACTGCTCTGCTGGCGAGGCAGCTCCGTGTCGCATCGAAGGATGCTGACCGTGTACCGGCGCAGCGTTGCTGACTGCGTTCGCCCGGAGGTCGGTGTGGACGAAGCGGCCGGTGAGGAGCTGGTGCTCGGTTGTGCGTCCCCGTCCGGAGCATCGCGCTGGTCTGCACCCCGGCAGCACGCCAGACCCAGTGCCAATACGAGCAAGCCCAACGGCCAGGCTCTGGGGGTGCGGGAGGAACGAAAGCTCACGAGGTCGCCTCACGGGGCGCGCGCCTCGGTGCGTCCGCCCCGTTGGCGTCGAGGCTACACCAGACCACCGGGTGACGGGGGGGAATCGCCCGGGGAAATCCGTCTCCCGAGCGTGGTCAGGGACCGATGGCGCTCACTGCGGCGGTGAAGAGCCCCGTCCAGCGATGGTAGTCGTCGAAATCCGAGACGTACCGGATGCTCGGGAAGGAGAAGTCCAAGAAGATGAACTTGGTCTTCACCGAGATGTTGAGCAGGTCGACGCGGGCTTGAAAGTCAGTCCCTTCGTAGGTATCGCCATGGCTTCTGGAGATGAAGCCCGCACCGAAGCGGAAGGGCCAGTAGGCACCGATCGTGATGGGAACGTGGTGCGCGTAGCTTCCCAGGAAGCTGGTGACCGACTCGCCATCGTCGATGACGGGTCCGTCGTTCCCGGCGTCGCCGATGGTCGGCTTGTAGGTGCCCGGCGCGAACTCTATCGAGATTTCATTCCGGCCGACGAACAACCCCGCTCGAAGGGCAAACAGGAAGGCTCCCCAGGTGGAAGGACGATCCAGCTGGTCATCGCGAGGATCACGCCAGGTGTGCATGCTGACACCGCCGCCGAGCACGATGCCGCCGAACCCCTTGACACCTTCCAGGGTGACGTCCGGATCCACGGGTGGTTCCTCCATACCTAGTGAGGCAGGCGGTCCAGCCGCAGGATCCGTATCTGGGACGCATTGCAGCGATGACGTGCACACTTCACCTTCACCACAGGGTGGGTTGCACGCGCTGACGCATTGCCCGTTGACGCAGGCGAAGCCTGGCCGGCAGATGGGCATGCACTTTTCTTCGCCACCGGATTCCGTCGTGCCGGTGGGAGTTGGGGGTGTCTCGGTGGCGTCCGCAGCCGGGGCCGTGGCGCTGTCCGAGACCGCCGAAGGTTCCCCCGACGTGTCGTCGATGGGTTGTGCCCAGGCTGAACCCGGAGCCAGAAAGCAACCGACGGCAGCGACCCGAGCTGCCCTTGCCAAAGAACGAGGGAACGATCGTCGAGGCGTGGTCATGAGGGTAACAAAACGGTAAGGAATCGGCGGCCGGCTGACCACAAAAAACTCGGGGGGTCTGGTGGACTGGGGCGTAGGAGACCGGCAAATCGACGGCATTCGGGCCGGGAGGGCGAATTGAAAGGTGAGCTATCGGGTACGCAAGCCCCACTGCGGCTGCCGGTACCAACAGCCGCGACGGCGGCGGCCGCCTCACCGGCAGCTGTGCCGGCTGGGGCCATTCCCACGGTTGCGGTGCATGGCAACCCCCGCGACATCGTGGCTGAGCCCCCCTCCAACGGGCCGCGTTCCTCTGCCGAGGGCACGGCAGGTCCCCGGGCGTCGGTGCCAAGTGGCTTGCGGTTCGAGGTCGAGTGGACCTTCACGAGCGACCGTGGAGATTCCTCCTTTGCTGAAGCTCTGCCTGGGGCAGGGTGGCCAGCGGCAGTTGCTCGACGAAGTAGCGGGCCAGCGCAGCCGGAATGGTGTGGGTTGGCTTGACGTCCCGGCGCCAGTAGTCCCAGACCACGCGGATCTTGTACGGATTGATCTCGGTGGTGCCCAGCGTGGCCGTGCGTGAGAGGTAGATCTGTGAGGTGGGGACCACGACGCGGGCCTCCTGTTTCCGGGACTGGCGCAGGGTCCAGTGGGCAACGATGTGGTTGGGCCCGCCGTCCAGGACCCCGGCGTGTTTCACCCCCAGCTGTCGAACCAGAAACGCAAACAGCGCCGAGAGTTCATCGCATTCGGCGACGGCGGTCACGCCCCACTGTCCGGGGGCGGGCACTGCGGCCTTCTGCCACTGCTTCCAGATCCGGTCCGAGTGCCCCTCGCGGTTGGTGATGTCCCAGACGAGCCCCCAGAGGCCCCCGTCGCGCGTGGCTTCGAAGACGACGCGCACGATGACGTACTGGGCGTAAGGTGCCCTGGTCTCGTCGAGATCCTGCCGAGCGAGGAACGCCAGATATTCCCGCTCGACCACCGGATCGGATTGAATCTCCCGGGCAGAGGTTGCGATGCCTTCCAAGATCTCTGCCACGGTCACCGTGTCCTGTCCCTCGAACGCGGTGGGCTCGACCGGGACGAATGGCGCGTCCGGCGGAGTACGGGCCACTTCGGCTGCTGATGTGCGGGGGGCTACCTCGTCTCGAGTGAGCGCCGTTGGTCGTCCTGCCGTTCGGACCTGCTCCGGTGAGTGCTCCAGGGAGTGCGCGCAGCTGGCCGTGGCGAGGACCAGCGTGAGGAGTGCGTGGACACGAAGCCAGGCGCCCATGCTCTCGGGTCGCGCGACGCCGTCGGAGTGTGACACGGCTGCAGTCGCGGACGTCCTGTTGGGCCAGCGAGCGCTGGGTGCACCGACGCCGGGTTTCCCGGCATCCGAACCGTCAGTGGTACGTGGCTGGACCTCAGAGGCTCGTCACTGCCAGACGCCGAAGGAGGAGTACGAGGGACTTCCGGCGGTCACGGTGACGCAGTACCCCCCGTACACAGGTGACGGCAGTGGAGTCGCCCAGCTTCCGTCACAGGTCTGGGCCACACCGTTGACCGCAAGAGTCCGGGTGGTGCCCACATTGCTGCACTGGCCCCCGACGAGCGGACTGGTCGTCTCGTGACACGTGGCAGTGCCGCCGAGGGCGCCCGAGTCCCAGGACGTGCTGGGTAGGGTGATGCTGAACGTCGTGATGCCGTTCGGGCAGCTGTAGAGCCCGCACGGGTGCGGCACCCAGCACACATGGGTGGAGGGGTTGCACTCGCCGCTGGCGCAATCACCGCCGTCGTTACAGTCATCGCCAATGCCGCAGTTGTTTCCGCAGATGCCGCCGCAGTCGACGTCCGTCTCGTCCTGGTTCTTGATGCCGTCTGAGCACCCGACGCAGACATTCAACTGGCAGACGTTGCTCGAGCAGTCGGACGCAATGAGGCAGCTGTCCCCGTCGTCACAGGGGTAGCTGGCGCGGCAGTTCGGGCCACCGCAGTCCACGTCGGTTTCGCTCTGGTTCTGGAAGCCGTCGGTGCAGCTGGCCACGGCGCACAGGTCGCTCGGGTTGCAGTAGCCGCTCACGCAGTCGCCGTCGCCGTTGCAGTCGCTGCCATTCGGGCAGTCGGGGCAGATGCCGCCACAGTCGACGTCAGACTCGTTCTGGTTCCTTGCGTCGTCGTCGCAGGACACGCAGATCCTGGTGGTCGTGCCTTCGCACACGTTGCTCACGCAGTCGGCGTTGACGCTGCAGGCCAGCCCATCGGCGCAGCCCGGGCAGACGCCGCCGCAGTCCGTGGCGGTCTCGGTCTGGTTGCGGATGTTGTCGCTGCAGGACACACAGGTGTGGGTCGTCGTCGAGCACACGCCGCTCACGCAGTCCCCGCCCACGGTGCAGATGTCGCCGTCCGGACAGTCCGGGCAGACGCCGCCGCAGTCGATGTCCGACTCGGTCTGGTTCTTGATGCCGTCACTGCAGGAGACACAGATCTTGCTGCCGCTCGGTCCGGCGCAGGCCCCACTGGCGCAGTCGGCGTTGACCACACACCGCTCGCCGTCGTCGCAGCCCGGGCAGACGCCGCCGCAGTTCAGGTCGGTTTCGTTCTGGTTGGTGTAGGCGTCCGAACAGGTCTCGGTGGCGCAGATCCGCGTGTCCGGAGTACAGAAATCACTGGCACAGTCAGCGTCGATCAGACATGCGGCATTGTTGGCGCACGGGTAGCTGACCCGGCAGTTCGGTCCGCCACAGTCGGTGCCGGTCTCGCTCTGATTGAGCCGACCATCCGTGCACGAGGGTGCAGAGCAGGTGTGGGTAGAAGTGGTGCAAATGCCACTCGTGCAGTCCCCATCCACGGCGCAGTCCTCACCGTTGGCACACAAGTGCGCCGAGGCCCGGCAGGCGGCGCCGCCACAGTCGAGGTCGGTTTCGGTGCCATTGAACGTCTGGTCGGTGCAGGTGGGCACGGAGCAGGTGCCATCGCCGCCGCACACGCCGCTCTCGCAATCCTCGTCCTGCCCGCAGAGCCAGCCATCGTCACAGAGGTAGCCGGCGGCGCGGCAGGTGGCGCCACCGCAATCGGTGGCGGTCTCGGTGCCGTTCTTGACCAGATCGGTGCAGGTCGGCGCGGAACAGGTGTCATTGGTGCCGCAGACTTTGTTCAAGCAGTCTTCGTTGACGGCGCACCCCTCGGCGTTTGCGCACGGGTACTGGGCGCGGCAGTCGGTGCCGCCACAGTCCACGTCGGTCTCGTTGCCATTCTGGCTTCCATCCGTGCAGCCGGGGTTGGCGCAGAGGCTCGTATCCTGGTCACAGTAGCCGCTGTCACAGTCGGCATCGAGGACGCAGCCTTGACCGTCCGCGCAAGGATTCGTCGAACGGCAGTCCGTACCGCCGCAGTCCAGGCCGGTCTCGTTGCCGTTGGTCGCACCATCCGTGCAGGTGGGAACCTGACAGGTGCCGTCGCACACCCGGCTCACACAGTCGGTGTTGACGTTGCAGGGACTGCCGTCCGCACACTTGGTGGTGCACGTCCCACCGCAGTCGATGGCCGGCTCCTGGCCATTGGCGATGCCGTCGCTGCAGGTGGCGGTTTGGCAGACGAGGTTGTCGCAGTTCTGGCTGAGGCAGTCCGTGTCGTCCACGCAGACCGACCCTGCCGGGCACCCGTCGCAGTTCGGCCCGCCGCAGTCGGTGTCCGACTCGTCTTGGTTGATGACGCTGTCGCCACAGGTTGGCGCGCGGCAGGTCTCCGCGTCGGCGCTTCCGGCGCATACCCCGCTCAGGCAATCGCTCAGGCCATCGCACTGCAGGCCAGTGCCGCACCGCGGGCAGGTGCCGCCACCGCAGTCGACGTCGGTCTCGGCATTGTTGAGGCGGCCGTCGGTGCAGGTGCCGGCGGTGCACACGCCGTCCTCGCAGCGGTTGCTCACGCAGTCGGCGTCCACATTGCAGTTGTCCAGGTCCGGGCAGGGAGCGCAACCCCCGCCGCAATCGGTGTCCGATTCTTCACCGTTCCATATTCCGTCGTCGCACCCGGCCACCTCGCACACGAGGGCGTCCGCTGAGCAGAACCCCGTGACGCAGTCGCTGGCCACGCGACAGCCTTCCGCTACCGCGCACTTGCGCGTGCAGCTACCCCCGCAGTCGACATCGGTTTCGTCGCCATTCTTGACCTGGTCGTCGCAGTCCGAAGCCTGGCAGGTGCCGGAGATGCAGTTGCGGCTCGCGCAGTCCGTGCCTTCGTTGCAGTCGAGGCCCGCCGCACAACCCGTTGGGCAGGGGCCACCGCAGTCCATATCGGTTTCCGCACCGTTCAGGATCTCGTCTTCGCAGGTCGCCGTGGCGCAGATGTTGTTGGCGCAGGACAGGGAGGAGCAATCGGAGCCAACCAGACAGCCCGCGCCCACGGCGCACGCATCCTCACACGGGCCGCCGCAGTCCACGTCGGTCTCGTCGCCGTTGGCGATCTCGTCGTCGCAGGCCGGGGCCACGCACAAGAGGTCCGTCCCGCACACGCCACTGCGACAATCCGACTCGGACGCGCACACCTGTCCGGCGGAGCACGGCGGGCAGGTGCCGCCGCCACAATCCTCATCGGTCTCGCTCCCATTCAGTAGACCGTCCGTGCATTCGGCGGTGGAACAGATGTCCCCGACGCAAACCGGAGCCTCGCTGGCGCAGTCTTCGTTGACGAGGCAGTCGCTGCCTGGCGGACAGGGGTCACAGATTTCCCCGCCGCAGTCCTCGTCGGTCTCATCCTGGTTGAGCAGACCGTCGTTACAAGATGCCCCCACGCAGACGCTGTCTTCGCAGTTGTTGCTCTCGCAGTCTGGATCACTCCGGCAGTTCTCGCCGTCAGCGCAACCGGTCTCGCACGTGCCGCCGCAGTCGACGTCGCTCTCGGTGCCGTTGTGGACCTCGTCGTCGCACGCCGCGCGCTGGCAGATGTTGCCGATGCAGACCTCGCTGACGCAGTCGCGGCCGGTCTCGCACCCTTGGTCCGCAACGCACGGCGCGCAGTCCGGCCCGCCGCAGTCCACGTCGGTCTCGTTTTCGCCCCGAATGTCGTCGTTGCAGCCCGCGGCCTGGCAGACGTCGTCCTGGCAGATGCTGCTCGAGCAATCCTCGTTGACCAGGCACGATTGCTGATTCGCGCACGGGGAGCTCTCCCGGCAATCGTCACCGCCGCAATCGACGTCGGTCTCGTTGCCGTTCTGCGCTTCGTCGACGCAGGAGATGCAAATCGAAATCGAATCTGCATCCTCGCCTGCCGCCGCGCAAATCTCGCTCGTGCAGTCGCTGGGGTCGGCACAGAGCCGACCGTCCGCGCAGGGCAGGCAGGACCCGCCGCAATCGACGTCGGTTTCGTCTTCGTTCGTCTCCCCATCCCGGCAATGCGAGGGCTCGCAGACTAGCGAATCCGCAATGCAGACCCCGCTTTCGCAGTCCTCGTCGATAGCGCAGCCCTGTCCGGGGAGGCAGGGGTCGCAGCCCGCGCCGCCGCAATCCACGTCGGTCTCGTCGCCGTCCTTCGTGCCGTTGACGCAGTGGAACTCACGGCAGCGGTACTCGGCACAGAACCCACTGACGCAATCTGAGTCGTTCCGGCAGACCAGGTCGAAGGCACACGGATCGCAGTTGCCGCCGCAATCGACATCGGTCTCATTTCCGTCGAGTGCGCCGTTGTCGCAGTGCTCGGTGTCTGCCGCGAACTCCACCTTGGGGACGCCGCA
>CAZSVU010000258.1:0-10071 GCA_964610275.1 uncultured Polyangiaceae bacterium
CCAGTGTTCTGGGCATTGCTCCCGCTCCTGACCTGGTAGAGGGGACCGCTGTACGCGCTGTCGAGAGCTCTGATCATGCTATACGCTGCAACGCACGGCGTGTCGGCATCCGCATAGATGTCGCAGGGCCCGATGATGCCCGGGCCGCCACCCGTACCGTCGCCGCCCGTGCCGGCACCGCCCGTACCGTCGCCGCCCGAGCCGTCGCCGCCCGTGCCGGCACCGCCCGAGCCGTCGCCGCCCGAGCCGTCGCCGCCCGTGCCACTCCCGCTGCAACGACCGCAGCTCTCGTCGCAGTAGTGGTTGTCAATCATCCACGCTGCATCGCATTCGCTGGTTTGGGTAGCCCATTGATCGCAAGTGGCTTCGTCCCACTCCGTTCCAGTCGGACGAACGTTGGTGCATTCCGTGGTTGCCCCGCCGGTTCCTGCGCCACCCGAGCCCGGATCGCCACCTACGCCCGACCCGCCGGTGCCTGCGCCACCCGTACTCGGGGCACCACCGATGGCCGAGCCGCCGATGCCACTGTCCGAGCCGCTAACGCCACTCGCTGAGCCGTCACTCCCAGCCACCCCATCGCTTCCCGTCGGGGTAGTGTCTTCACTCCCACAGCTCCAGATTCCGAACGCGACACCAAGGATGAGCATTCCCGCGAGCTTCGTGTGCACAGCGACCTCCTGACCGGACTTCAAAGACTCCCGAGGCTGGTCCTTCCGATCACCAAAACCGACAGCGGGAGCGCAAGAAATTCTACCCCTCCGCCCTACTGACGTCCACGCGGGTCGTCCACCCGCAGCGCCCACTAGGGGGGAAAATGATCGCCCCCTCGAGCTGCACTGTTCTGGGTGCAGGGGAAGAGGTGAAGTTCCGTTTGACGTGGACCAGGAAAGCGACGGGCTCGCGCTCAGATGCGATGAAGCTGCTCGCATCTGGCAGCGTCGTTCACGAATCCTGAATGATGATGCGACGAACGAGAGCCGCAGCCACGACAGCCTGCCGGGGGTGAAAGAACGCGCCTTTCGTGCGTCCGGAGGGGGTGAGCCCGCGCCTTTCCGAGTTGATGGTCTCCCCCCCGAGGTTCAGAGTTACAGAACCTGGGTGTGGTTTTTCGCACTCCGCCGGCAAACGCCCCACCTGCGGACTCCGCGGCACCGCGCTGGCTAGGCGTGAAGAACAGCAGATCACTCGACATTCAGCCAGGCTATCGCTTCAGAGCAGACGAGACGTGTAGCTCGTGGCGTGCTGGCTTGCAGTTGGAGTTGGCAGCAGCAGTCACAAGGACGGAATGATCGGAAATGGGGGGGAGAAAGTGCACCACTGGGAAGCGGGGGCGCCGGCAGGGGATACTCGCTTGTGTGGTGAGTAGCGATGTGCCTGTGAAGCCTGTTCCACGGCTCGGGGTCGCCGCGGTCCTTGCGACCCTGCGGCTCACTGCCGCGACCAGCAACCCGCATCGGTCGAGAGAATCTCCGGCGAGCACGGCCAGTGCGGCTCGCGGCGGACGTCTTGCTCAACCACCTGCGTCTGGCCGGTGGAGGACGGGACGAACTGCGGATCCTGTGGGAAGGAGTGCGGCACTGGCCAGACTTGCACGGCGAGCACGTGCACCTGCGCCTCCGGACTGGCGAGCCGCGCGATTCGACACACTCGGACTTGGGCACCATGGAGGTTCCCTGAGCCGTGACACTCCCACCCCGGTGGCCAGGTTCAAGGGCAGTCCTGCCCAGGCGGTGACGCCGCGAACTGCTTGCTATCCTCGTCGCGGGATTTTCCCCTTGAAAGCTAGGGTCAACGCATGAACTCACAGCTACTGATCGACGCGATCGTGCGCCAGTCGATGGTGCTCATCGCGCAGATTTCGACCGCCGAGGGCGTGCGCTCGCCGCTGTCGCACATCGCGGGCGAGGTGTTCATGAGCCTCGTCCATGAGTTGGAGAGTCAGGGCCTCGGCAAGAAGGTGATCGCCGACATGTTCGGCATGGCGCAACGCTCCTATCGGCAGAAGGTCCAGCGCCTGAGCGAGTCCGTGACCTCGCGTGGTGTCACCCTGTGGGGCGCAATGCACGCATTCCTAGCCGGGCACGACTCGGCCACTCGCGCCGAAGTCCTCGCACGCTTCGAACTGGACGAGGAGGCCACCGTGCGTAGTATCCTCAACGACCTCGTCGAGAGCGGGCTCGTCTGCCGCGTCGGGCGTGGTCGGGAGACGAGCTACCGCGTGGCTACCGAAGAAGAGTTGGAGGAACTCGGGGCATCTGCCGCCGGCGACTCGGGAGCGGCCAGCGAGGCCCTGGTGTGGCTACACGTGGCTCGCGAAGGGTCGCTGCGCCAAGACCAGCTCGCGGAGTTGGTGCCTCTGCCCCCGTCTGCCCTCGAGGACGCGCTCCAGCGCCTAGTCGCCAACGAGCGGGTCCGCGTGGAGGCGCGGCCGGACGGCGAGCACTACACGACTGACCAGTGCCTGATCCCCGTGGGCGAGTCCGCGGGGTGGGAAGCCGCCATCATCGATCATCATCGCGCGGTGCTCGCCGCGCTGGCCGCGAAGGTCGTGGATGGCCCGCATGCTTCGACGGCAGACGACGAAGTGGGCGGCACCACGCTGACGTTCGACCTGTGGCCGGGGCATCCGCGGGACCAGGAGGTGCGAAAGCTTCTCGTGGCCACGCGCAAGCGCATAATCGCCTTGTGGGGCGAAGTGGAAGAGCACAACCGTGCACATCGCCAAGAGGCAGCGCACCACGTAACGTTCTATTGTGGGCAGTATGTGACCAACGAGAAGGACGACGTGTGAGGGCAAGCGGCACGGTGAGCGTGGCGCGCTCCGCAGCGGCGCTGCTCCTCGCGGTCACGGCCGCCTGCAGCAGCCCCCAGACGGGCACCCAGACCAACTGGTTGCGCGCCTGCGAGACCGACGGCCAGTGCGGCGACGGCCTCGGTTGCACCTGCGGGGTGTGCACACTCGCCTGCGAACCGAGGGGATCGACCTGCTCGGACCTGCCCGGGGCCGAGTGCATTCCGGCTTCCGCTACGGGTTCCGTTGCGCTGTGCGGAGGGACGCCTGTCGCTTCCTGCCCACTGAAAGGACCCCGACGGTCGACCTGAACGGCACCGACGTTCAGGTCGAGTATCCCGGGTACGTCGAGGCCATTGCGGCGGTGAGGGAAGCGCTGGCAGGTCTTCCTTCGGTCCCGCTGATCACTGCGCCCGACACTCTGGGAGTCGAGTCCGCGGTGAGCTTCGCGTCGCAGCTCGACCTCGCGAGCATCCACGTCATCGCTCACCACATGTACGCTACGGATCCTGGCGCCGTAGACCGGGATACCCTGCTCGCCCTGAACGACCTCGCGCAGCAGAGCGGTCTACCGGTGTTTCAAACCGAAGTGCGAGCCGAGGGCCTCGGGACGGCCATCCTCATGCACGAAGCGCTGAGCACGATCGGCGCATCGGTCTATCTCCAGAACGATTTCGCGGTGTCGGCGTTTCTGGACATACCCGACCCGACCGCCCTCATCGCCTTGAGCGAGACGGACTTCACGATTCAGGACCCCTGTCACGCGATGCGCCACTACGCGCTCCACACCGATCCGGGCTGGGTGAGGATCGGCGCTACCTCGGACCAGGCGAACGTCCTCGCCACCGCCTGGCTCTCACCCGAGGAGGATGCACTGACCGTCGTGCTCGTGAACCCGGAGCCCACCGAGCTCGTCGTCGAGCTAGTGCTCGGTGACGAGCCACCGACAAGCTCTCACGTGACCCGCACTGTCTCTCCTGGTGTCGAGCGCTCTGCGGAACTCGGCGCGCTGCCGCCGAATGGCGTCGTCACGGTACCAGGGCAGTCCATCGTGACGGTCGCGGTTGGCAGGTAGGGGCGCTCGGCACCATTCGGTCAAGCTGCCTCCACGGGGTGGTCCATCGGACGCTTCCGCGCAGGCGCCGGGGCACAGCCTCAGCAATGGCCGCCCTGCCGGCGAGGCTCGCCGCGCTCGTGGACATTGGCCCGGGCCAGATGGGCGTCGAGACCCTTCCGCTCGATGCTACGACGGGGGCGCCGCCGTGAATCGATGGTTCACAGAGCACCGTGCGCTGTCGGGCGCTCGTGGGCTCGCAGAGACTGGGGCAGATTCTCTCCCCACTCCCATCGAATCTTTCACCCCCCTCGGGAACGACTTTTCCAGTCCCGCGCAAGGCTCGTTCCGATCATACTAGACGTGCGCGTAAGCTCGCTGGTTCCCGACGGAGGTGGCGGACACGTGGCGCTTCCCGGCACGCCGGGATGAAGGGCAACTCGGGAGTGGTTCACATGCATGTCGGCAACAGAGTTCGTGCCTCCAAGGGCGCGAAGCGGCTCCTTCAGTTTGTGGTGACAGCTTTCGCCGTGGGCTGCGGCACAGACCCGGCGGACGACGCGACGTCCGGAAGCACCTGTGGGACGGAACAGGTGCTCTGCGGCGAGAACTGCACGACCGTCGCATCCGATCCGCTCAACTGCGGACAATGCGGGCTCGCGTGCCCCGAAGGGATGACTTGCCGGAACAGTTCCTGCGTCACCGGAACGAGTGGCACTGGCGGGCTGGGTACTGGAGGAGTTGGCACCGGTGGCAGCGTTGGATTTGGGGGCGGCGTTGGATTTGGGGGCGGCGTTGGATTTGGGGGCGGCGTCGGATTTGGCGGCAGCGTCGGCACCGGCGGAGTCGCAACTGGAGGAGTCGGAACTGGAGGAGTCGGAATCGGCGGCACCGGCACCGGCGGAGTCGGAATCGGCGGAGTCGGAACTGGAGGAGTCGGCACCGGCGGAGTCGCAACTGGAGGAGTCGGAACTGGAGGAGTCGGCACCGGCGGCACCGGCACCGGCGGCACCGGCACCGGCGGCACGGATGCGGTTGGCGGTGGTGGTACGGCCGGCATGGCCGGCGAAGGAACCGGGGGCACGGATGAGATCGGTGGCGCCGGCGCGGGTGGCACCACCATCGGGACTGGGCCCATCTACGTTTCACCGAGCGGCGATGACACCAACCCGGGCACCTTGGAACAACCACTCCGAACGCTGGAGAAAGCGCGGGACGTCGTCCGCACGCTGAACAGCACGATGACGTCGGACATCACAGCGTATCTCCGCGGAGGTACGTATCCGGTGACGAGCACCGTGACGTTCTCCAACGCGGACTCGGGCAATGACGGGTTCTACGTCAAGTACCTGGCCTACCCCGGAGAGCGACCGCTCATCACCGGCGGCCAGCCGATCACGGGGTGGACACTCTCTGATGCCAGCAACAACATCTATTCGGCGAGCGGTGTGACCTCACGCTTCCGACAGCTATACGTGAATGGGGTGAAGGCGATCCGCGCGCGGGACCCCAACCTTGGCCCGAACGGCGCTCCCAACTTCTACCAGTCCTTGGGCGTCGACAGAACCGCTCACAACATCCAGGTTTCGAGTTCGCAGGTCGCAAACTGGAACAACTTCACCAAGGTCGAGATGCACATGATGCTCATGTGGGCCGACAGTGTGCTGCGGCTCGCGTCGCACACTACGTCCGGCAACACGGCCTATCTGACGGTTCAGAGCCCCGAAGACGACATCTTCTATGTTCGGCCGTATCCGCAACTCGAATGGCCGAGCGCGACCAAGTACTTCCACTTTGAGAACGCCTTCGAGTTTCTCGATCAGCCCGGGGAATGGTACCTCGACGAGACCGCGAATGTTCTCTACTACAAGCCTCGGGATGGGGAGGACATGACGACGGCGACGGTCGTCGCGCCGATGGTCGAGACGCTGCTCAGTGTGAATGGGACCAGCACCTCGGACCAAGCCGGGTATCTCTGGTTCGAGGGACTGACGTTCGCGCATTCGACCTACCTGCGTCCGAGTGAGCATGGATTCCTCGACGGGCAGGCAGGCCAGTACAATCTATCGGCAACCGCCGACAACCAACAGACCGTCGGGAGGCCCGGGGCCGGCGTCACCGTGACGAATGCGAATCACATTCACTTCGAACGGAACATGTTCACCCACATGGCCGCAACCGGGCTCGATTTCGTCTCGGGGACTCACGATGACATGATCATCGGCAATGTCTTCACCGATATCGGCGGTAGCGGCATCTCGATCGGCAAGTTCACCGAGACCGAGACCACGGAATTCCACATTCCCTACGACCCGACCGACGTCAACGAGATCTGCACGAGCGACACAATCCAGAACAACTACGTCGACAACGTGACGACCGAGATCGAGGGGGCCTGCGGTATCGTGGCTGGCTACCCACGGTACATCGACATCTCGCACAACGAAGTCTCGAACACGAACTACACGGGGATCTCGGTGGGGTTCGGGTGGACCACGTCGCCCAACGCGATGAGCAACAACAAGATCAACTACAACAACGTTCACGACATCGAGCACATCATGGCCGATGGCGCAGCTATCTACACGCTGTCCAACCAAGGACCCGCATCCGAAATCCAATACAACTACCTCCATGACTTCGCGCAGAGCCAGTGGGCCGATTTCCAGATAGGCGGGATCTACTTGGATGAGGGCACGACGGGGTACACCGTGGCTCACAACGTGTTCGTCAATGCCACCAATGCAATCTTCCAGAACCAAACCGGGACGAACACCCTGCTTGACAACACTGGCACGTCTCCGGACACGATTTCCGCTGCCGGTATCGAGCCGGCCTACCTGGACATCAAGACGATGACCATCCCCGTCCCCGAGTTCTGAATGAGGGAGCGCGAATGTCGATCACTGCCCGAGGATGCGCTGTGCGCGAGCCGTTTGGCGTGAGGCCCTGCTCGCGGGGCGGGGTCTGGCCAAGACCCCGGAAGAAGAACCGGAATCTGTTTCGAGCAAGTTCGGGGATGGAGGAGGTCTTCGGAGCCCTCACCCGGAGGGGGGCTCCGAAGACCGTTCGAGAATCGCGCTCGCTGATTCAGGCAGGTTGGATGCTCCCGCCTGCGCAATCCGGAGATACGCTGTGAAATCGTCCCCTTCGTCCGTGCCGTCCATGTTCGTGTGCCGCGTCCTCGCATGGTCGGCTCTTCTCGCCGTAGCCCTCACGGGTTGTGGGGAGGACGGGAATTCCGACTCAGCAGCGATGGGCGGTACAACCGGACACCCCAGTGGGGGCGACGGAACGATTGGTGGGGTTGGAGGATCCGGGACGGAAGTTGGTGGGTCCGGGTCCAGTGTCGGCGGCTCCGGCACCGGCGGGTTCGGGTCCAATGTCGGCGGATCGGGATCGAGTGGTGGCGGGTCGGGGATCGGGGGTGCTGCCTCGGAGGGCGGAGCCGGCATGACTGGGGGGATGCCTGGATCTGGAGGCGTCTCCGGCTCCCCGAGCGGGGGCAACGGAACGACTGGTGGTGTCGGAGGGTCAGGGACGGGAATTGGTGGATTTGGTGACGGCGGGTCCGGAGATGGCGGATCGGGTCTTGGCGGCTCCGGAAACGGCGGATCGGGTCTGGGCGGGTTCGGTCTGGGCGGGTCGGAGACCGGGGGAGTTGCCTCCGAGGGCGGCGCCGGCGCGATGGGAGGCAGGCCTGGATCTGGAGGCGCCGCCGTTGGGGGAGACGCTGGCGCACCCAACACGGGAGGTGCCACCACTGGTCCCACCGAATCCTGGCCTCTCCTCAACGAGATTCAGTGGGCCGACACGAATGGTGAACCGATTCAGGCTCATGGGGGTGGCGTGCTGCGAGTCGGCGAAGACTACTACTGGTTCGGCGAGAATCGAAATCCAGACAACACTTTCTACGCCGTTTCAGTGTATCGCTCTCGCGACCTTCTGCGTTGGGAGTTTCGGAACGATGTCCTGCGGATGACTTCCGACCCAGACCTCAATCCGGCGAACGTGGAGCGGCCCAAGGTCGTCTACAATGCCTCCACCGACCAGTACGTCATGTGGATGCACTGGGAGAATGGTCGAGACTACGGAGAGGCTCGCGCCGCCGTGGCCTCCTCGGCCACGGTCGACGGAGACTACACCTACCACGGGAGCTTTCGTCCGCTGGCAGACACTGGCGTTGTGGATCACGACAAGCCAGGCCACATGTCCCGAGACTGCACGCTCTTCGTCGATGATGATGGGAGTGGCTACTTCATCTCCGCCACGAACGAGAACGCCGATCTCAACCTGTATCTGCTGACGTCAGACTATCTCGGGGTGGATCACTTGGTGGCCAGGCTCTTCTCAGGAGGATATCGAGAGGCGCCAGCGCTCTTCAAACGGGGCAGCACGTACTTCTTGCTGACCTCCGCAGCCACCGGCTGGGGCCCAAATCAGGCGCAGTACGCTGCGAGCACGGCTCTCGACGTTGGCTGGTCGTCCATGATGAACATCGCCGACGGCACCACGTATCATTCACAGTCCGCCTTCGTGCTCGAGGTTCGAGGGACCTCGGAAGCGTCGTTTCTCTACTTGGGAGATCGGTGGGCCGGAGCCTGGGGCGGTCTGGTCAACGACTCCGCCTATGTGTGGCTACCGCTTGCCTTTCCCTCATCGAACCAGATGAGCATGAGTTGGTCGAACACGCTTCAGCTGGACACGACAACCGGTGAATCGAGCGGAAGCACGCATAGCTTCCGGATCGTCAACAAGAAGAGTGGTCTCATGCTCGATGTCGAAGGGGCTTCGACATCGGACGGCGCAGGCATCGTGCAGAGCTCTGCGTCTGGAAATGCCAGTCAGGAGTGGACCTTCGACTACGATGGTGCGGGCTACTTCAGCGTGACGAACGCTGGAAGTGGAAAAGTCTTGGACGTCCCGGATGCGTCCACCGCGGACGGCATCGAGCTGGTCCAATGGGAGGGCCACGGTAGCGACAACCAGGCGTGGCTCCTGATCTCGTTGGGAGGCGGCGAGTACCGAGTTCGCAACAAGCTGAGTGGCAATTTCGTCGGCGTGGTATCGGCGTCGGACCAGGCGGGAGCCGCCATCGAACAGCGTTCGCAGACAAACGGCGACGAGCAGATTTGGACGATCGAGGTGGCGGAGTGACGGTGTGAGCCCTTCCGAGCGAAAGGGACGATCAGGAGAGGTTCACAACCGAGGTACGGGAGTGGCGCGGTACTCGTGAGCATGCTGTGCGTCCCCGGCTGCGGGACCAGCGACCCATCGAGCGAAAGCCGATCGACCAACCGGGACAGGTCACCCTGAGCGCGACCTCGAACGGGCTCGCGGGCAGCTCAGTGGTGATCGTCACCGGAGCGCCGCAGTCTCGACGTGCACTTTCTCGCTCCACGAGCAGCGCATCGGTCGGGTGCTTGCTACAGCCGGCCGCCTGGTCACGTCGAATCCGTGAGCACGGCTCGCTCCGACCGCGTCGCCGTTTCCATCCGCCGAAGCCGAGATAGGCCACCAGAGAGGTTGGTGGGGGAGGCCGCGTAGCGCGCGGCAATCTTCAATCCCGCGTGACAACATCCTCCCGCTTCCGACAATACGTCAAGTGTGATGCTTGGCATTTCGACTTCCGGCATCCACGGTGCCGACGCGCGTACGGGATCCAACCATCCACGCGGCGAGGTTGCGACCAGAGCTCAACGAGACTGTCCGGCGTCCGTACGCCGCGTCCGGCGGCAGCCCGTGCAGTCCCTTCAACCGAGGGTGGAAGAATGGACACGCACTTGAAATCACTCGTCAGTCCTCTGCTCGCGGTTCTCCTGGTGGCCTGCGGCTCGGAGAACGGCCCGGCGCACGAGAACGGAAGCGCTGGCTACGTCGGCGAATCGGGCGGCTCGGGTGGCGGCGCGACTGGCGGCTGGGGCGATGGTGCAGGCGGCCTGTCGAGTCCTGGCACCGGTGGAATGCCGATTGCCGGTCTGGGCGGAAGCCCGAGCGGTGGCTCAGGCGCTGACGCCAGTGGCGGCGTGGGCGGCACACCGATCGTCGGGGCGGGTGGCAGCGCGATGGGTGGCTCGGGCGATGGCGCGGGAGGCGACCCGGGTTCGGGCGGCAGCGGCGTCGGCGGCGACCCGGGTACGGGCGGCAGCGGCGTCGGCGGCGACCCGGGTTCGGGCGGCAGCGGCGTCGGCGGCGACCCGGGTTCGGGCGGCAGCGGCGTCGGCGG
>CAZSVU010000258.1:10171-12380 GCA_964610275.1 uncultured Polyangiaceae bacterium
CGACCCGGGCTCGGGCGGCAGCGGCGTCGGCGGCAGTGCAACCGGAGGCGACGGCGGCACGGACGGTGGTGCGGGCGGCACGGCCGGAGCCCCTGCAGCGAGTTCCGGATGCGGCAAGTCCCCAACGCTGATGAGCGGCACGCATTCGATTCAGACCAGCGGCCAGAACCGCAGCTTCATCCTGAGTATTCCCGACGACTACGACAGCAACCACCCCTACCGGTTGATCTTCGCGTTCCATTGGAATGGCGGCACCGCTGAGGATATCGACTCCGGCGGAGCCGATCAGGACCTCTGGTCCTACTACGGACTCCGGGCACTGTCGGACAACAGCACGATTTTCGTTGCGCCCCAGGGCCTCAACAACGGCTGGGCCAATTCCGGCGGCCAAGACACCACCTTCGTCGACGACATGATCAGGCAAGTCGAGGAGGATCTCTGTGTCGACACCACGCGGCTCTTCTCCGTGGGTTTCAGCTACGGCGGCGGTATGAGCTACGCACTCGCGTGTGCCCGGGCGACGGTCTTTCGAGCGGTCGCGGTCTACTCCGGCGCGCAGCTCAGCGGGTGCAGCGACGGCACTCAGCCCATCGCGTACCTCGGAATTCATGGGATCAGCGACGGAACATGCAATATCTCTGGAGGACGATCGCTGCGCGACAGGTTCGTCAGCAACAACGGCTGCACCGCCCAGAACCCGCCCGAGCCGAGTCAGGGCAGCCTGACGCATATCTGTACTTCCTACACCGGATGCTCGAGCGGACATCCGGTCCGCTGGTGCGCGTTCGACGGAGGTCACACCCCCGGTGCAGTGGATGGCGGCGGTGACAGCGGCGCCAGTACCTGGACCAAGGGAGAGGTGTGGGACTTCTTCACGCAGTTCTAGACCCCCCACCCCGCGCAATTTGTGCCCGACTTCCGATGACGGGTCACACTCGGGTACGGGTGGAGTGGTTCCTTCCGGTGGCTTCACGGCCACTGGCGGTGATTCGTACGATGGCGGCACGACGTCCATCGCCGCCGGTGGCGGGAGTGTCTCGATGGGCGGCTCGATGACCGCAACCGGTGGCACGGTTCCCGCTACGGGAGGATCCCCAAGCGGCGGCACCAGCACCGCAGCGGGCGGACAGGTGGGAGCGGGCGGCAGCACTGCTGCTGGAGGCGCAGTGAGCTCGGGGGGGGGCGCGGTGACTCGAGGAGCCAGCGACTCGGACATTGACGCCGGCCCAGCGCCCAGCGGGCACTGAGGCTGCGTCGTACGAAGGCGGCTGTGGTTGCTTCGTTGCTGCGCGGCGGTCGAGCTCGGGGTCACTCGCCGCGTTTGGGGTGCTCGGCCTGTTGGCGCTCTGCTCGATCAGGCGACGACCGAGGGCGTCAAGCCAGATCCGCTAGGCGCTCCCCGGGTCTTCGTGCGACGGAACCTCATCGACCGCAGCGGGGTCGTGCCAGGTGCCCAAGGTCCGGCAGACGGTAGCGCACAGGCATCGTTGTTCCTTCGAGCGTGCGCCGCAGGGGGGTGCATGGGTCGGCCGTGTGGCTCAGGGCAATCTTCGATCCTGCGTAACAATACCCTCCTGCTCCCGACAATACTCCAAGCGGGTTCCTGCGCATCTCGACTGCCGGCATCCAGGCATTGCTGACGACGTGCTGCCAGGTCGGTCCGGACGACCGCCGCTTTCTAAGGAGTACAGCATGCAACGCCACCGCCGCTTCGCACCCCCACGCTTCACGGAGGCTCGACGGTGGGGCTCGACTGCGGTTCTCGTTGCTGCGCTCCTCCCGGGCTGCGGGGAGGAATCCGGAGAGCAGGACGCGAACGCGTCAGCCGGCCAGGGAAATGGCCTCGGTACGGGCGGCGTTTCGCCGAGCGGGGGCGCTGTTGGTAGCGGTGGGGAGGTTGCCGCCACTGGCGGCCTGGCAATTGGCGGCGGCAGTATCGGCAACGGCGGTACGATCATTGGTTCCGGCGGCACGGTCGTCGGCAGCGGAGGGGCAGTCGTCGGCAGCGGTGGTGAGCTGGTTGGCAGCGGCGGTGCGATCGTCGGCAGCGGTGGGGTGGTCGTGGGCACCGGTGGAGACTCGGCAACGGGTGGAGACTCGGCAACGGGTGGAGACTCGGCAACGGGCGGGGACTCAGCAACGGGCGGGGACTCAGCAACGGGCGGGGACTCGGCAACGGGCGGGGACTCGGCAACGGGCGGGGACTCGG
>CAZSVU010000259.1:0-12330 GCA_964610275.1 uncultured Polyangiaceae bacterium
AACCATCCCATGTTTCGGCGCCCGCTGGCGGCCGGCGAAACATGGATCAAGGATGTGGCGCCGTCCAGCAGGCTTGTGCCGGTGGGCCGCCCGCACGATGATGTGAGTGGGCCTCCGCAGTGGGGTCGGCGATCCTGCCAGCGCCCGGTCACCCATGACGCTCATCTCCGTGCTCCCAGCAGCCATGGCTGCCATCGCGCTCTTCGTCGGGGCATGGCATCTCATGGTGTACGCTCGGGGGGCACGGGCCCCCGAGCACTTCTGGTTCGCCCTCGCCTGCTTCGCGATCGGGCTCTACGACATCTGTGCGGCAGGAAGCTACGCCACGACCGAACCGGCAGCGTCTGGCCTGTGGCAGCGCGGGCAGAACATGGCCATGGCGCTGTTCGTCCCGGCGTTCGTCTGGTTTCTGGTCAGCTACACCCGGCAGAAGCTCCCTCTGGCGGCGCCCGCTGCCACCATCTACTACGCGATCCAGGCGGTGCTGCTCCTGACGGTGTGGAACGACTGGGTGCTCGTGCCCCAGCCTCATCCCACGGTCGTCCGACTGCCGTGGGGTGAGCAGATCGTCTACTCGGAGCTACGGCACGGCATCCTGCTCCAGCTTCAGGGCTGGGTCAGCCTCGTGTTCGTCGGCATCGGGGTCTCGCTGGTGGTACGGTACGTGCGCAACGCCACGCGCGCCGAGCGGCCCCGGGCCATCCCGCTGGCAGCCGCCCTGTTGGTGTTCCTGGCCGGAGGGGTGAACGACGTTCTCGTGGGCAACGGCGTCTACGAGTTTCTCTACGTGCTCGAGTACGCCTACTTGGTGCTCGTGTTGGTCATGACGTTCTCGATGTCCACGGCGGTGCTGGAGCTTGCCCGTGCCCGTGCCGAGGTCAAGCGGAGCCATGACCGCATGCAGCGGATGTTCGAAAGCGTTCACGACATCTATGCCGAGGTCGCGATGGACGGTACGATTCTGGAGGTTACCCCGTCGGTGAACCGCTTTCTCGGGGTGGATCGCGCCGACCTACTCGGCCGTTCGATTCGCGATTTCTACGTCGATCCCAACCGACGCGACGAGTACCTGGCAGCGCTCCATGAGCACGGCCAAGTGGAAGGGTTCGAAACCGAAGTCCGCTTGCCGGGAGGAGAGGTCCGAACGACGTCCGTGAACGCCCGCGTCGTCTCTGGGGATGAGGACGACCAGCCGCGCATCGCCACGTCCATCCGCGACATCACCGAGCAGAAGCGCAGTGCGACCGAGCGCGAAAAGCTGGAACAGCAGATGCAGCACACCCAGAAGCTGGAGAGCCTGGGCGTGCTCGCCGGTGGTATCGCGCACGACTTCAACAATCTGCTCACCGGCATCGTCGGCAGCGCCGATCTGGCAGGCCTCACTCTGACTGGAAACCACCCGGCTCAGGGGCACCTCTCGGTCGTCCGTGAAGCCAGCCAGAGAGCCACCGAGCTGTGTCAGCAAATGCTCGCCTACTCCGGACGCGGAAGCTTCAAGGTCGAGCCGATGAACCTGTCGCGCATGGCTGCAAGGATGGGCGGCCTCCTGCGCGTGTCGGTGTCCAAGAACGTCGAACTGGCACTGCACCTGGCCGACGATCTACCGGCGGTCGAGGCCGACGCCGTCCAAGTCCGCCAGATCCTGCTCAATCTAGTGGTGAACGCCTCCGAGGCGATGGCTGATCGAGGTGGGCGGCTGGAGGTCACCACCGGCGTACGACACTACACGCCCCCAGACCTGGACAGCCCCTACGTGAACTACGCGCTGCCCGCCGGAGAGTACGTATTCCTGCGGGTCTCGGACACTGGATGCGGAATGGAAGAGGAGACCTTGACGTGCCTCTTCGACCCATTCTTCAGCACCAAGTTCGCCGGCCGCGGCCTGGGCTTGGCGGCGGTGCTCGGCATCGTCCGGGGTCACAGCGGGAGCATCAGAGTCGACAGCACCGTGGGACGAGGGACGACCTTCGAAGTTCTGTTGCCGGCAACGGACCGGCCCGTCGCCTCCAGCTCCAGGCCCTCCCAGTCCTCGAGTTGGCGTGGCCGCGGCCGCGTTCTATTCGTCGACGACGAGACCCACGTCCGGGAAGTCGGCACGCTCATGCTGGAGCAACTCGGTTTCGATGTGCAGGCGGCGGACGGCGGGCGGGCCGCGCTCGCGGCGTTTCGGGATAATCCCGACGGATTTGCCCTCGCGGTCGTCGATGTCACCATGCCCGACATGAGCGGCGATCAAGTCGTTCGTGAGCTCAGGAAGATCCGTCCGGGCGTCAAAGTGGTACTCGCCAGCGGGCACAGTCAGCAGGAGATCACCTCCCAGTTCGCTGGGGAAGGACTTGCCGGTATTCTGCAGAAACCGTTCACCCTGGAAACGCTGCGGAGCAAACTGGAAGCGGCCCTCGACTGAATCCTGCCGAGGGGAACATCACGGGCAGTGCTCCGGGTCGGCGCGTCGACAGCAGCCGAACCCCGCTCGCTGATTGGGCCAGCGCAGCACCCCGAGCTACTTCTGGGGCTCCGCTTGCGTTGAATCCTGGGGCGTCGATAAATTCGCGGCGGTCGCCTGATTGCGGATCTCTTGCTCCATCGCATCCCACTGAGTCGTGCGCTGAGGCAACGCCAGGCGGGCTCGCTCGAGCTCTTCTCGGGCCTGATCGAAACGCTTGACAGCGAGCAGAGTGACCAGCAAATCCCAGCGCGGGTCGAACCACTCGGGCTCCAGCTCGATGGCGCGCTGAATACTGGCAACGGCTTCGTCGATGTCTCCGCCACGTTTGGCGATGTTCAACCCGAGTCCCTTGTGCGCGTAGGCGTGGTCCGGTGAGAGTTGCAGGGCCCGGCGGCACGCTTCCTCCCCCTGCTCGGGCTTCCCACGGAAGTACGACACATATCCCAGTAGATCGAGCGCGGCGACGTTGTCCGGATCGTGCTTCAGCAAGTCGCGCAGCAGCACTTCTGCGGTGACGTATCGCTTGGCCTTGGCTTCGGCAACGGCCCGTTCGAGCTGCTCCTCCCAACTCATCGTGTCCGGCAGCGTACACTCTCCTGCACCGGATCGCCGCCCCTACCTCCCCTCGACGGTGCGATTGCCGTCGTCGCAGCCCGCATGGGGATGCTGCTTCGGACCATGGCTCGATTGCCGGCCGCCGGTCACAGCAGTACCCTCACCAGCGAAATGGCGGGTGTGACCGAAAGGGGGGCCTGACAGCCCCGCTACTGAGCCACGGGAGCAAAGCCCGTGGTCGGCACGGACCGGCTCGTCATCTCAGTTCTACCTGCACACCGCGCCGAGGAGTCCCTGTGGCCCAACCCAACAAACAGTCCTGGCGCAACGCGCTGCATTGCTGCATAGGGATCCACCTGGCGGCCTGCTCGATGATCGTGGCCATCGATCGCCCGGAAGACGCGGGGGCAGGGGGACAGGGAGGTGTCCCCGCCGACCCGGCGAACACGGCCGGTGCGGCTGGCGCAGGCGGTGCGGCTGGCCACGCTGGCGCTGCCGTGGTCGTTCCCCCAGGATGCGAAGGGCATATCGAGTTCGGCGATCGGTATGTCGAGGATCTCGTACGTGACGGCGTCGGCATCCCGGACGCGGCTGTGACCTTCGAAGACGTCAGCAGGCTCTGCACCTTCAACTCGCTGGCGTCCGACACGGTCAGCGATCTGAGCGGGATGGAGTGTTTGCAGGGGCTGTCGTCCCTCACCATTGCGAACGCCGCCGTGGGCGACCTCGGCCCTCTGTCGGCACTGACCGGGCTCGTCCGCCTCGATCTCCGGAACAACGACATCGTCGATCTCACGCCCCTGGCCGGTCTGACGCTGCTCTCGGAGCTCTATCTTTCGTCCAACACGATCACCAACCTCGCTGCCCTCTCGCGAATGGAACGACTCAGTCGGCTGGATCTTCGGGACAACCTGATCGAGGATCTGACCGGGGTGGGGTCCCTCACCCAACTGGTGGACCTCAATCTGGGCCAGAACCGCATCGACGATCTGACCCCCTTGTCGGGCTCCCCCTCGCTCCGGTGGCTTCGCTTGCAGGACAACGAAATCGCGGACCTCACACCGCTCAGCGAAGTGACTTCTCTGGCGACGCTCGCACTGCAACGCAACCGGATCTCGGACTTGAGCCCCCTGAGCGGTCTCAGCGAATTGGGCGGGCTGAGTTTGGACGACAACCAGGTCAGCAATCTCGCCCCGCTCTCGGGCTTGACCGCGCTCGAGATCCTCTCCTTGAACGACAACGCCATCACGAGCCTTTCTGCGCTGGTGGCCAACGAGGGCCTCACCTCCGGCGCGTGGGTCTCCCTCACCGGCAACCCGATCGATTGCGCCGCCGAGGCCAGCCGCATCGCCGAACTCGAAGCCCGGGGCGTCACGGTGCTGACGGACTGCACGTAGCGGCACGAGCTTGCGACACCACACTCGCAGGACGGCGCAGGGTCAAGACGGCGGCGGCGCGGCCGGACGCCGTACCCACATGAAGCCCCCGCCCGCGCTCCCAGCCGACCACTGGAGCACGACGACGTCATGGTACTCGACGTCGGTGATCAGGTGCAGTGAAGAGGGGGCGTACGGCAGCACGTCGCCCGCACCGCCACCCAGCGCGTCGGCCCAGGGCTGGTAGTCGCCGGTGGTCACCGCGGCGGTATACCCACCCAGAGTCCATTCCGTGTCACTCGGGCCGGGGGCCGTGTAGCTGCTCTCCGCCACGGCGTTGAACAGGCCGCCGTTGTTGCCCCGGGTGATGCAGACGTTGGAGGTGAGGCAGTCCTGGTTGGCGGCCAAGGTGGGATCGGCTTGCGGCGGTTTGACGAAACGAGTCCAGTCGCCGCAGTAGTAGCCATCGTCCACGTTGGCCCGCGCGTCGTATCTCGGGTCGCCCGGGTCCGTGCAGCCGGTCACCAGGGCGCGCGAGCGCACCCAGGAGAAGCCACCGCCCGTGTTGCCACCACTGAAGCTGGTGATCACCACATCGTAGTAGACGTCCGTGCCCGTCACGTTGAGCGACATCACTTGGCCCACCGCCGATTGGGGATTGTTGCCGACGGCCGTGGTGAACGGTTGGTAGCTACCGGGGGCCACGTCCTGCGTGGCGCCCATGGCCCACCCCGTCCCGGCGGGAGAGGAGGCAGCGTACCCCGCTTCGGCCTGGATGTTGAAGAGCGATTGGTTGTCCTTCCGGGTCAGGCAGACGTGTGGGGCGATGCAGTCTTGGTGCTCTGGAAGCGTCCAATCTGCGTAGTCCTCCTTGGTGAAGCTCGTCGTCTGCGCGCGCACATAGCGGAACCCTCCGCCCTGCGCCCCCGGCGCCCAGCGGGTGAAGATCAGATTGAACGCATCACCGCTGGCGGGAAGTTGCACCGAGAGCCGTCTCAGTAGCTGATTGCTCGGATCGCCTGCCGCGAGCTCCCAGGCTCCGTAGATCAGCGTCTCGCCGGTCGTGCCTTCCGCCCACTCGGTGCCAACAGGACCGCCACTCTCCCAGCTGGACTGTGTGACCGCGTTGAACAGCCCATCGGTGTCGTCACGAGTCACGCACACCGCTGGCGTGAGGCAGTCCTGATTGCCGGCGTAGGTCGGATCGGCAAAATCTTCCTTCTCGAACACGACGATGTCGGCATAGGGATCGCACAGGTCCCCCCAGAGGTCGCCGTCGGAGTCGGTCTGGTTCAGGCCGGGCGTGGTCGGACAATTGTCGTCCGCATCGAGCACCGTGTCGCAGTCCGCGTCGTTCGGGCAACCGGCACCACCCGCGGCTCCGGACGCGCCGCCCGCACCACCGCCAGCCGTGCCCATGCTGCCCGCTTCGCCCGCCGACCCACCAGAATCGGCCGCGCCGGCCGCACCGGCCTCCGCGACCACTCCCGCCGCACCGGCCTCGGCGACCGCTCCCGCCGTGCCGGCGCTCGCGACCACTCCGCCGGCACCGGCGTCAGCGTCCGCGCCAGCAGAACCCGCCGCACCGGCCTCCGCACTCACACCTGCCGCTCCGGAAGCTCCCCCCACCTCGGCGGCGCCCCCCTCACCTGCGCTGCTCTGCCCGGCGGATCCCCCAGAGCCACCACTGGATGCCCCTCCGCTTGGCGACCCGGTGTCACCACCGGCTGCGGCCTCGTTGCCCGTGCCTCCGGCGTCCGCGGCTTCGCCCCCGCCTCCGGATTCTCCACCAGCGGCCGTCGCCTTCCCTGAGCCCCCGCCACATCCGAGTACCGCCGAGCCCAACACCAAGCCAATCGACAGAAGCCTCGCAGTTCGCATCCTTCTCTCCTTGCACAGTCGGCTAAGACACCGAACTCACGCCCGGTTTCAAGCATGCGTCAAGAGAGGCAGAGGTAGAAGCTGGCGACCGGTCGCGCAGGGACATCACCGCCGAGGAAGCACGCCTGGAAGAGGATGTCAGGCTCACGCGAGAGCACCTGGCGGCCCTCGGGGATAGGAGCGGGTCACCCGCGGGCGCCAATCCGTTGGTGACGCGCATTCTGGAGCTCGAGGACTCCGTCTCTGAGCTCCGGCGCAAGCGCGAAGAGCGCGCCAAGACTCGTGCGCAGAAGCTGCGTGCGGTGATCGACGAGCTCGAGAAGCCCAACCACGTTGCCAGCTGATCGGCCACCGCTGCCGGCGACGTCGGCCGGTGCTTGCGAAATCCCTATTCGGCCAGTCGATTTTATCGACATTCGGGCGGCGGTCCCGTACTAGAATCCTGCTCTCACGCATGGCCAGACCGCTCAAACCCCGCCTGGTGTGCCAGGCCCCCGAAGCCGTCTACTTCAAACCGCGTGGCATCCCGCTCCATGAGCTCGATGAAGTCGTGCTGGGGTTCGACGAAACCGAAGCGCTCCGACTCGCAGATCTCGAAGACCTTTCGCAGCAGGAGGTCGGCGAGAAGATGGGGGTCTCTCGCGCCACAGCGGGGAGAATACTCAAGTCGGCGCGAGGCAAGGTGGCCGAGGCGCTGGTACGAGGAAAGGCCCTGCGCATCGCCGGGGGCGTGACTCAGCCGCCGTTGACCGCGTCTTCTTCCAGGCGTGGCCGTGGCCTCTGCTGCGACCCCCCCGGGGAGCGTCGCCGGAAGCACCGCTGACGCGCCCGGGCCCCTCCTATCCGAGCCGGGCCAGTCGCTTGCTGCAGCGTCTACAGAGAGGCTCACCCTGTTCGCTTCGACTGTGAACCGGACGCCGCTCGCCGCAGCAAGCACAATCTCGCACATTTCCGAACAACTGGTAGCAGTTCTTGCAGATCGGTCTGCCCGCCTCATCCCGCTGATGAACCGGGCGAAGCGCCCCACACAGGCGGCAGGGTTCACTGTTGAAACGCACTTCGTAGCAGGCACGACAGACGGGCTCCCGTCCGCTGCCGACGCGAAAGTGCACCTGGGCGAAAACGCCACACATCGAGCAGCGTTCGACCGGACCTCGACTGATCCGACCGTCCCGCAGGACCCGAGAGAGCAGGCGGTCCTCCAGTGCCGAAAGCGAGGACGAGTTGGGCAGCACCACCTGTGCTGCGTGGCGCAGCCGTGCCTGATCGCACTCCACCGCGAAGCCAATCAGCTTCGAATAGCCGCTCTTGCAGCGACGAGTTTGCGCGGCGTAGCGAGACGCGCACGTTCGCAACCCAGCGGCAACGTACAACATCTGCACGCGCCGAGGGCGCGCGCGTCGCAGCGCGCGCAACATCCGGGCGCTGCGCAGTCCAACCAGCAGGACGGGACCCTGCTGCCCTTCGAGTTGCGCATCGAGACAACTCAGGAAGCAATCCGGCCGCTCCCACTCCACGCGCAGCGCATTCTGGTAGGGATACTCGGACGGATACCCCAGGTCGTCGACGTCCCAATCGACCAGTACGTTGTCCGCGCTGCCCGCGGTGGCTTCGCGGCCAACCCCGTCGGCTTCGATGACGCGCCAGCCGAACTTCGCGCTGAGCAGGCGGGCGACCGTGGTCTTCCCAGACAACGGCCGACCACAGATGCAAAGAATACGCGTGTGGCGATCTGTTGCTGTCCGCCCCATGGTGCCGAAAGCTGATTTCGAGAAAGGGCTAACGGCGCGAGGAAGGTCAGCTGCCCTGGTTGAAGCCGCTTTCATGGCGACTGATCTGAAAAGAGCATATGCCCATAATGACATCCGGTCAAGTCACGGCTCTCGCACGCGGGCGCACCGACCCGTCGCGTGCCCAGCGCGAATCGCGGATCGCGCGCAGCACGGAGCGACGCGGTATCACACTGCGAATCACCTCGGCCCACTCCCTGTCAGCGCCGACCACGGCCGCCACGCTGCGATCGTGCTAGATCCGTTGCTGGAGTATTACAGTCAGCATGTCCGTCGCACGTACCCTGGGCTGTCTTGCGACTGCACTGGTGGTCTTGCTCGGGTGCGCCGATCCGCCAGGGGTCGTGAGGAGCGCCGATCCCCGTACCCCGGACCCACCGACCCCACGCAACCTGCCACGCGCGGTGGCGGCGCTGCCGGAGCTGCGCATCAACGAGGTGGTGACCTCGAACGCCTACGGCCTCATCGACGAGGAGGGCGAGACGCCAGACTGGATCGAGCTCTACAACGGGTCCAGCGAAGCGGTTTCCCTGGAGGGATACTCACTCTCGGACGACCCAGGCAATAGCCAGAAGTGGACGTTCGGAGAGGGCACCCTCGGTGCTGGTGAGTACCGGGTGGTCCTGGCCTCCGGCAAGGACGTGCGAACCCTTCCACCCGCGCCCCCGCCTCCGCGTCATGGGCTCACCGAGTTTGTCTGGACCTGGTCGGACGGCGATTACGAAACGCCCGGCGACAGCACCATCGTGCCCAATCGGTTCCAGGACGAGGTGTTCGGTCAAGAAAGCGGGCAGTGGGCCATTTCGGCGGACCTCTACTTGGCCAGCAATCGCGACACTCTGGGGTGGGGCGTGGCCATGATCCACATGGGGCTGGCCGGCTGGAGCTCGGAAGCCTCGCTCGACCTTTCTGCGTACAACCACGCCGGCTTGGAGATGACCCTGGCCGAAGGAGCACAAATCGACGTGCTCTTCTGCCAGCTGGGACTGGAGTGCGGGGATGGCTACCGTGTGCTCCTGATCGGCAACGGCATCGAGCGCTACTGCTACGAGCTGCCGATACGGGGATCGCCAGGGTTGCTGGATCTTTCGATCCTGAACGCCATCGAGCTGCGCGGTGTCGCCCGGGACCAGTGGACGAGCGTGTACGTGACCGACCTCGTCTTCAGCCACACGGGCCACTTCCTCCACGCAGGATTTCGACTCTCTGGCGATGGTGAATCCGTGTTGCTCTCGGATCCCGCGGGGCAGCTCGTCGACGTTCACCGCGTGCCCCGCCTCAAGTCCGACGTGAGCTTCGGACGAAACCCGGACGCCCCAGCGCATTGGGGCGCTTTTGCCGTGCCAACGCCCGGAGCCGCCAACCAACCCCCAGCGTACGCCGGCGTCACCGAGGTCCCGAGCTGGAGGCTCGCCAGCGGCAGCTACGCAGAACCGGTCACTCTGTCGCTCGCAGCTCCAGCCGATGCCACCGTGCACTACACGTTGGATGGCTCGAATCCGACGCTCGAGTCTCCCGTCTACGAGGAGCCGCTACGCATCGACACCGCCACGGTGGCTCGAGCCTTCGCCGTGGCGGATGGCTACCTGCCCAGCGAGACCGTCACGCACAGCTACGTCGTGGCGACGGAGCACTCGCTTCCGGTCGTGTCACTCGGAGTCGATCCACCCCTGCTGTTCGACCCCGCGTCCGGGATCTACGAGATGGGCCCAGGTGCGGGCACCGAGTTTCCGTTTCATGGCGCCAATTTCTGGCAGGACACCGAAGTCCCGGCTCACGTGACGTTCCTGGAGCCTGGCGGCAGAATCGCATTCGAAACGGGCGTGGGCCTGCGCATCTTCGGTAACTACAGCCGTGGATACGACATGAAGTCGCTGTCGCTGCACTTCCGCGGCGAATACGGGCTCGCCCAGCTCGAAACCGCCATCTTCCCCAACCGACCCGACCTCAGCTGGTTCAACGCGCTGGTCCTGCGCAACAGCGGCAACGATTTCGGCAACAGCATGATCCGGGATGCCCTGGCGAGCTCCCTGACCGAGGGCATGGGGCTGAGCCATCAGCAGTACCGCCCCACGGTCGCATACATCAACGGCGAGTACTGGGGTCTACACAATCTGCGGGAGAAGCTGAACGAAGACTACTTCTACACCAACTTCGGCCTCACCGAGGATCAGCTCGATCTGCTCAAGCCCGGGCTCGAACCTCAAGCAGGGACGGCGGCAGAGTATGAGGAGCTGGTAGCGTACCTGGAGCGCAACGGCGCCGCTCTTCCAGAGCACTACGCGCACGTCCGGACGCAGGTCGATGTCGACAACTTCATTGATTACACCTGCACCGAGCTCTATTTGGTGAATCAGGATTGGCCCGGTAACAACGTCAAGTGGTGGAAGGAGCACGGCCCCGACGGTCGCTGGCGCTGGGTGCTCTACGACCTCGACTTCGCCTTCCACGATCCGAACGTCGACATGATCACGTTCGCGACCACCATCAATGACTCCTGGCCCAATCCGGAGTGGTCCACCTTCCTGCTGCGCGCGCTGTTGGAGAACCCGGATTTCCGCGTGCGCTTGGTCAACCACTGCGCGGTCTGGCTGGCCACCAACTTCGAGACGGAGCGTGTACTCGCCCGGATCGAAGCGCTGGCCGCTCCCATCGAAAATGAGATCCCTCGGTTCTTCGCTCGCTGGGATCTCGATCCGGCAGACTGGTACGACGAGCTGGACGAGATTCGCAGCTTCGCCCGATCGCGCCCGGAGCTCATGCGGCAGAACTTCACCGCCTTCTTCGGCTTCTCCGGTACCTACGAGCTGACCACGTCCGCGACAGGGGGTCGGATCCTGCTGGACGGTGTCCCTCTGCCGGCAACCCCAACCCGCATCGGGCTGTTCGTCGGCAATCCGGTGACACTGGAAGCAGTGGGGGAAGAGGGGGTCGCATTCCGGGGGTGGAGTGACGGTGAGGCGACCGCCGTAAGGTCGGTTTCTTCCAACGCAGACCTGACACTGACGGCGGAGTTCCAGTAGCGCTGTTCACCAGAGCGCTCGCACTGGGTGACCACGAAGACCATCTGGCCACGAGTCGCGCACAAATGCGTGTCGCACGCGATTGGCTGCCTGTCCAGCTCGCCTCCCACGACTTATTTTCTGTGAGCCTGGATGCGGCCGGTGCCCGGCTTTCAGGCACGCGGTGCGGTGGCGTTGGCCAAAGACCGGAGTGGACATGATCAGACCCGTTGGCGTGCTCAGTGGCGTGATGTTGCTCGGTTTGGCCGTGTCGTGCGGGTCGAGCGACGGCGACGGCGATGGCCCGTTCGGCGTCGGTGAGATCGAGGAACAAGCCGGGTCCAGCAGCTACCAGCCCGGTCTGGGTCCGGACGGTGGCAGCGCCACCGAATGCATGCCGGGGCCGGACGACGAAGGCTGTGTCGGCGAGATCTACGCTGGCGAGACCATCCCCTTGGACATCTACATCATGTTCGACCAGTCCTGCTCCATGTCCTGCCCGGTGGAAACGACCGGACAGCCCGGGCAGTGCTGCCGTGGCGGCCCGGATCCTCGCATCGACCCGACTCGCCAGGCTTTGGACGAGTTTCTGAACGACAACCAGAGCGCGGGAATCGGTGTCGGGATCGGCTACTTTGGATTCATGGACGTCGGGAGCACGTCCTGTGATCCCGACGAATACAGCGAAGAGAGCGTCGAGATCGGCGTGCTCCCCGGCCACGCGGAAGCGGTGCTGGACAGCCTCTATTCGGTGGAGCCCACGGGCGAGACGCCCACGGGAGCGGCAATCCGCGGCGCCTGCATTCACACCAACGAGTGGCGCGACCAGAACCCGGGCCACGCGACCGTCATCCTGCTCGTCACTGACGGGGTACCCGAGGCACCAAGCTCGAATCAGTGCTCGCCCTCGGTTCCAGACGCGGCGGACGCCGCCCGGGAATGCCTGGACGGTGGCCGAGGTATTCCAACGTACGTGCTGGGCATCGGCCTGGCGCTGGACAGCCTGAATGAGATTGCCGCTGCGGGCGGCACTGACGCCGCCTACCTGGTGGACGGAGAGAGGGATTCCGTGCTCGAAGGGCTCTCGGAAATCCGCAGTGCCGCGGCCATCCCCTGCGATCTGCAAATCCCACCCGTTCCCGACGGCGAAACCCTGAACACTCGCGAGGTCAACCTGGGCATCTGCGACGCTTCCGGCGCGGTCATCACGACCTACTACGTGGACGCCCCCGATCAGTGCGGGGAGCAGGGCGGCTGGTACTACGACAACCCTGGTG
>CAZSVU010000260.1:0-12285 GCA_964610275.1 uncultured Polyangiaceae bacterium
GCGCTGTGGAACGAGTACCAGTCCGGTGGGTGAGTGCACTTCGGTCTGCGGCGACGGCATCCTCCTGCGCGGAACCGGAGAGGTGTGCGACGACGGCAACACGATGAGCGGCGATGGTTGCAGCGCCGACTGCCTCGAGGTGGAACCGGGGTACGTGTGCACTTCGGTCTACGATGATCCGCCCGCCACGCTCGACCTGCCCATCGTGTATCGGGACTTCTCCGACGCCCATCCCGACTTCGGCGACTGGTGCTGTGGCACACCAACCGGGATCGTGGAGAATCTGCTCGGGACGGATCGCAAGCCCGTCTACGCAGGCACCAATGCGGCCCCGATGGAGACCACCTCGGGCAAGACGAATTTCGATGAGTGGTTCCGCGACGTCGACGGCGCCAACCTCACCTTCTACGAGACCCTCACCCTGGTGCGCCAGGACGCCGGGGGGGCCTATTCCATGAACAGCGACACGGACGACCCCTGGTTCGAGCGCTGCGGCTTCTACCCGCTGGAGGACGTCCCGCGCCTCGATGCCAACAGCGGCGACCCGGTCACCTACGAGATCCAGTGGGACGACGACAACGACGGGACCACACCGCCCATCCAGCGGACGTGCATGGCTGGCGCCGGTTGGGGGTTTGGCGAGGAGTGGCTGAACCACAACTACCTGTTTACCAGCGAGCTTCGCTACTGGTTCGAGTATCAGGGCGGCGAGCGGCTCGAGTTCAGCGGCGACGACGACGTGTGGGTGTTCGTCAACGGACGGCTCGCGGTGGATCTCGGTGGCGTGCATGGCCGGCTCGAGGGCAGCGTCACCCTCACGCTGGGCGCAGATGGTCAGACCAACGCCACCTATGGGCTCACCGTGGGCAACGTCTACGAAGTCGCGTTGTTCCAGGCCGAGCGGTGGTGCTGCGACTCGAACTACTGGCTGACGCTTTCGAACTTCGCCGCCGGGCGGAGTACCTGCGGACCGGACTGTGGCGACGGCGTCGTGACGGCCAACGAGGCCTGCGATCTGGGTACGGATCCTGCCACCGGCGTCTCGCGCAACACGGGAGTGTACGGCGGCTGCAACCCGGATTGCTCTCTGGCCCCGATCTGTGGGGACGGGAACGTGGACACTCAGTTCGGCGAAGCCTGTGACGACGGAGTGAACACGGTGGTCTACGACAACCGGCAGAGCGGCTGTGCGCCGGGCTGTACGCTGCCCCACTACTGCGGCGACGGAGAGCTCGATACCGGCTACGGTGAAGTCTGCGACAACGGTCCGGACAACGCGGCGGACGCGTACGGACCGGGCAGCTGCACCGAGCTCTGCCAGGTGGGACCCTACTGCGGGGATGGATTCCAGAACGGACCTGAAGCGTGCGACGACGGGCTCGCCAATGGGACTCCCCAGAGCGAATGTGACCTCAGTTGCCAACCGAAGTGTGGGAACGGAGTTCTCGACGCGGGCGAGCTCTGTGATCTCGGCGCCGCCAACAACACCGGGGGGTACGAGGGGTGCCGTTCAGACTGTACGCCAGGTCCGTATTGTGGCGACGGTACCGTGAACGGCCCGGAAGCGTGCGACGACGGCGCCAACGATGGCAGCTACGGAACCTGCGCACCGGACTGCACGTTGGCGTCCTACTGCGGAGACGGGACCGTGGACGCCAGCGAGGGCGAGCAGTGCGATGATGGCGCCGAGAACACCAGTTCCGGGTACGGACCGGATCTGTGTACCACGTGGTGCCGTCCTGCCCCCTTCTGCGGGGACCGGGCGGTGGACACCCAGCACGGCGAAGCCTGCGATGACGGGCCGGACAACAGCGATACCGTGCCGGGCGCCTGCCGTACGGATTGCTCCGGCTACAACCCGCCATCCGTGGACTGCGGCAACGGTACCGTGGATCCGGGCGAGCAGTGTGATGACGGCGCCGAGAACGGCAGCCCCACCAGCCAGTGCGACCTGCGCTGCCAGTTCAAGTGCGGCAACGGGATCCGCGAGAGCAACGAAGAATGCGACAACGGCGTGAACGACGGCAGCTACGGCACCTGTACCCCCGACTGCACCTTGCCAGACTACTGCGGTGACGGCGTGGTCAACGGACCCGAGGAGTGCGACCACGGCGACGACAACCAGCCCGATCCCTACGGCCCGGACCTCTGCACCACGGGCTGCCGTATTGCCCCCTATTGCGGGGATGGCCGCGTTCAGGCTGCCCACGAGGATTGCGACGGCCAGTCCGGGTGCGACGTGGCGTGTCATTGGCTAGTGCCGGAGTAGCGGCCAGCCGTGGCTCCGGGCACGACTGCGCGTTCCAGGCGGGTTGCCGCGCATGCACGGGAGCGGATGTCGACCAAAGTGTTGCCGTTCGACGCGAAGCAGAACGTGGAGCCGATACGTGAATTGCTGCCCACGCTGCTCCCGAGCGACCGCTGGCGCATCCCGGTGGCCAGCCCCGACCTCGACCCCCCCAGCGGCATCGTTCCCCTCTGGTTCGTACTCAGCAGCAACCGCGAAGCCGTCAACTGGCGATCGTGGGATCTGCTGGCGCCATGAGCATGGATCCGAGCCTTCCCCACCGCGCCTAGCTGGTCTTGCATCCAGCGCGCGCGGAGCTCCTTGCCAATCGGAATGGCGTGCTCGCGGTTGGTATCAGCGAGTTGGACACGCACTAGCCTCAATTGTCCATTGCCTGCAACCTCACCACCGGACAAACTGTTGACGTTCGGTCAACGCCACGTTGCCCGCATGCAAGATGCCATCGCGAATCGACGTCTTCGACTACCTAGACTACCGAGCCTTCCTTCGCGACTACTACCTCGAAGGCAAGGCCCGTCGCGGTCTTTCCTACCGCGCGCTGTCCCGTCGCATCGGATTGAAGTCCTCCAACTTCTTCAAGCTGGTCCTCGACGGCTCGCGCAACCTCAGCCAGGAGACGGCTGGGCGGTTCGCGCGGGCGTCGGGTCTGGAAGACGACGCCCGCCGCTACTTTCTCGCGCTAGTGCGCTCGGCCCATGGTCGGACCCCCGAAGCGCGCCGCGAGGCGCATGCACAGGTGATTGGGGTTCGACGTTACCGACGCACCCGGTCCCTCGAGGCACACCACGCCGCCTACCACTCGACGTGGTACTTGCCGGCGATTCGCGAACTCGTGGTGAGCCGGAGCTTCCGCGAGGATCCGGCGTGGATCGCACGAACGCTGGTGCCGAACATCACGCCTGGCGAAGCCAGGGAGGCGCTGGAAACGCTACTCCTGCTCGGCCTGCTGGTGCGCGACGCGGACGGTGCGCTTCGGCAAGGCGAGACGCTGGTCTCGACCGGGCCAGAGACGACCGGTCGCAACGTCGCAGCCTATCACCGCACCATGCTGCAGCTGGCAGCCACCTCCTTGGATCGGATCCCCGCGACGCAGCGTGACGTGTCGTCGCTGACGTTGTGTCTGGGGCGTGACGGCCTGCGGCGCGTCAAGGATCGCGTCCAGCGCTTTCGGAGGGAGCGGCTCGAGCTCTCCGCCACCGAGGAGCAGCCCGATCAGGTCGTCCAGCTGAACTTCCAGCTGTTCCCGCTGTCCACGGCGGAGGAGGAAGGCCCGCGATGACTGAACTGGATGACACACGGCCCCCAACACCCGTCGACGACCGAAGGCAAATAGTCCGCGGGGCAGGAAGGCGGGTTGGCAGCGCAGGTCACGTCTTCCGAGTTGCAGGTGCCATCGGCCCCCACCACACCGCAGAAGCCGCGCTCGCACGCCACGTCATTCCGGCTGACTCCCTGCGCAGTGCACAGATCTGTATCGCACAGGATGTTGCAGCCTGCGGGCTCTGGGGTCCCCAGGGGTGCAGTCATGCAGGTGCAGCACGTGGAGATGAGCACGCAATCCGAGTCGGACTCGCACGCCGGCCACTGTCCGCCCGTGCCGCCCGTGCCGCCGGTGAATCCACCGGTGCCGCCATCCGCGCCGGCCGTGCCGCCATCCGCGCCGGCCATGCCACCGTCCGCGCCGGCCGCGCCACCGTCCGCGCCGGCCGCACCACCGTCCGCGCCGGCCGAGCCGCCCGAGCCGCCGGTGAGTCCGCCGGTGCCGCCGCCCGCGCCACCGCTTTCCGGAGTACTGCCGTCCCCGCTTGCGTCCCCGCACGCTGCGACCAGGACGCCCAGCGCGATCGCGCCGAAGGCAATGCGTACCATCAGATGCATGACTGGACTTCCCCTTGGCCGCAACGCCACCGTGTCAGCCCGCCGCCGCTGCCGGCATCCGGACACCCAAGTACTCTAGCGCATGCCGACGTCTGGAGTCCGTGTCGCGCAACGTTCCCACCGCACAAACTCTGTATACGCCCAGTCAACACCGCGAACCGCGTGCCCCAGCGCTCGTGCTCGAGGTTGCGAAAAGCCCCGCGAAGCCTGGTGTAGCCCCAGCCCGAATTGGACAACGCCATCCTGACCACGAGTTTGGCGAGCGCACTCTGTGTCGGAGGCCGTCCTGGTCCCCAAGGGATCCTTCCGAGGTTTCCTCGAGCGCTGGGCGCAAACGGGCGAGGTCGTTCGACTCATTCCTGGCCACGGCTCACCCATCGTCGACGACGCGAATGCCGTCCTGCGTTCCGTGATCGATTCGCTCTGATCCGCGCGACCGAGCTCCCAGGCTCTCGTCGCGCAACGTTGGAAACCCCACACAAAATGGCCGGAGCGGCCAGATTCGTGCCTTCCGACCCCTTGACCCCCAGTCAAGCCGTCCCAGCAGTTCCAAGCACTTGAAGCAGTTCCCGCAGCCCAGGAAGCCGCGTGCAGCTCGCTGCAGAGCACGCAACCGAGGACCCGATTCGTACCCGGTGTCGCGTCCACGCCGACGGCCGAGTCAAGTGCGCCCGGCACCCGATTCGATGGCGTCCTCTCCTGTCCCTGTGCTTGCGCTAGACCTCGTCGACGACCTCGGAAGCGCGGGCGACGTCGGCGATCGGCATCGCCGTCGCGTTGGGCAGCAGCGGGTAGCGCACATCTCCGGGGTAGACGACGAAGAGATGGTCGAGTTGGAGATCTGAAATGGCCACATGCATGGACTTCGTGGTTCGGGGGGCGTCAGCGTGCTTCACCTCGAATCCGATCCGCTTGCCCGGGGTGGTGACGAACAAGTCCAGCTCAGCCCCGGCGTGGGTGCCCCAGAAATAGGCGTTCCGAGCTCCAACTTGGCTGAGCAACTGCTCGATGACATATCCCTCCCAGGATGCTCCGATCTTCGGATGGGACTCGAGCTCGCCTTCGCTGGTCAGCCTGAGTAGCGCGTGCAGAAGTCCCGAGTCTCGGATGTACACCTTGGGGGACTTGACCTGCCGCTTCTTCAGATTCTCGAACCACGGCTGCAGCTGTCGCACGACATAGGCGCCAGAGAGCAGGTCAAGGTAGTTCCGGACCGTTCCTTCGGACACTGCGAGCGAGCGGGCCAACTCCGCCGAGTTGAGCACCTGACCATGGTAGTGGGCGAGCATGGTCCAGAAGCGCCGAAGTTGCTCGGCGGGGATGCGCACCCCCAGCTGCGGCACATCTCGCTCGAGGAATGTCCGGATGAAGTCCTGTCGCCACTCGAACGACGCAGTAGCGTCGTCCGCGAGGTAGGACCGAGGCAAGCCTCCACGGTGCCAGAGCGTCCGGAAGTGCGACGGCCCCGTCTCCGACAGGTCGAAACCCGACAGATCGACGAAGCCAATCCGTCCCGCCAGCGATTCGGAAAGCCCACTCACCAGCCGTGGCGCGGCACTTCCCAGCAGTAGGAATTTCGCCGTGCCGTCGGGGCGGTCGATCAACACTCGCAGCACTTCGAACAGGTCCGGGCGTCGCTGAGCCTCGTCGATCACGACCAGGCCCGAAAGGCGTTCGAGAGTCAACTGGGGGGTGGCCAACCGCGCCGCATCCGTCGGACTCTCGAGGTCAAAGTACTCCGCCCCTGTCTCGGCTGCGAGCGCTCGCGCCAGGGTGGTCTTCCCGCTCTGGCGCGGACCGAGTAATGCGACGGCCGGGTTGCGCTGAAGGCCTTGGCGGAGCGCCGTCAGGTAACGCTCGCGCGGGAGCATACGACCAGTAAATCCTTGAAAATCCACATACGTCAAGAGTAATTTCAAGGATCTATGGAGAGACGGGGATCCGTGGGCCATTCCCAAGCTGGTGGAAGACCATGCTCATGCGGCGGGAGCACGACACGCGGTTCCGGCCGCGGGCGACTATCGGTTTCGCGAAGACTGCGACGGGGCGGTTGGTGAACGTCGGCCCTGCAGCGACGGGGGGTCGACTGGCGCACGCGCGGGCGATCGCCCTGCGCATTCAGGATTGCGCGCCACCAGCATTCTTGACATGGATGGGTGAGGAACGCCGATATGCCCCGCGCGCTAGACACGGACTGGAAAGTCCTCCCGCACGGCGACTTGGAGCAGCTCGCCGAGAACCTGTGGAGAGTCGAGGGCGCGCTTCCAAACATGGGGCTCAGATGCTGCATGACGGTCGCGCGTACGCCGGCGGGCGAGCTCGCCCTGCACAGCGCCGTCGCGATGGACGACACGCACATGGCGGAACTCGAGTCGCTCGGCAAGCCGTCGTTTCTGATCGTGCCGAATGGATGGCACTGCCTGGATGCGGCACGCTACAGGGCACGCTATCCGGCGCTCAAGGTGATCTGCCCGAACAAGGCGCGCAGGATGGTTGAGCAGAAGGTGCAGGCCGTCGACGGCACCTACGATGATTTCGGTTCGCTCGACCCCGAGGAGACGGTACGGCTCGACCATTTCGATTCCGAACGCCACGTCGAAGGCGCACTGATCGTTCGGAGCGCCGACGGTGTGACCTTGGTCTTTGCCGACAGTCTATTCAACCTGCCCCATCAGAAGGGCGTCTGGTGGTGGTTCTACGGGCGCCTGCTCGGCTCGACTGGCGGACCTCGGGTCACGGTCATCGGCCGGGCGATGATGCTCTTGACGAGAAGCAAGCGGTCCTTCCGAGATTTTCTCGACCGCTGGGCTCAGACGGGCGAAGTCGTTCGCCTCATCCCTGGCCACGGCTCACCCATCGTCGAAGACGCGAATGCCATCCTGCGCTCGGTGATTGATTCGCTATGATCCGTGCGGCCGAGCTCTGGCACTCGTCGCTCGCCGGTGGGAGCACTTGGACAAGATGGTCGGGGCGGGCAGATTCGCGCCTGCCGACCCCTTGACCCCCAGTCAAGCCGTCCTAGCAGTCCCAAGCACTTGAAGGCGTTCCCACAGCCCAGGGAGCCACCTGCAAGCTCCTGCAGTGCACGCAAACCAGTACCCGGTTTGTACCCGGTGTCGCGCCCACGGCTGCCGCCGAGTCAAGTGCGCCGTACGCCACCGCCCTCCCGAACCGCACCCCGGGCTCCACGAGCCAGAAGCCTGCCAAGCGCAAGAGCGGCCGAAAGGCCCAGGGCTCCGCGGGAACGGGCTCAGCCAAGAAGAAAAAGCGCCGCTAGCCCCCACGGGAGCGCCTCCCCCACTACTCGCCCATCTACTGCCAGGTTCCGCTGACTCTGATATCGACGTGGTCCGCGTTTTCATGACGCAAAGGCGACCGATGTTCAGCGATCTCGCAACGCATGACGCATTCAGGACGCACAGCCGCTCTGTAGGCGGCTGCGGCTATCGTTGGCGCGGGCCGTCGTGCGCCAGGCGGAAATGATCGAAGTCCGCGGCTCCCGCGGGCGAGAATGTGCTCGGTAGGTAGGTGAAGAGCGCGTACTTCACGCCCTGGTAATAGCTCCGCGTCGTGTGCAGTGGAACTCCGAGCTCCGTGTAGGTCGTACCATCGAGCGAGTAGGCGACGATGGCGTCCACCGTGGTGGTGATGCGCGCCTGAAGATGGATGCTGTCCTCTTGGAGCTCGGGGCCCTCGAACCAGGTTCCGTCGACCTGCGCGGTGATGCGTCGCACTCCGTCCGTCACCACCACCCCAACCCACGCCGACTGCTTGCCAAACAGGGCCAAGCCGGCGCGCTGCCCCTCGACCATGCCGCTGGTGTCGAGCAACGCCTGCCCCGTAGAGGCCTGCCCCATGGCACGCTGCACCAGGGTGTTGTGGGCGAAGAGCAAGTGGTCTTCGCTGAAGGGCACGGCCTCGCCGAGGGCGGTCTCTCCTGACGACGCCGCCAGCGGCTGAGCCCGCAGGCGTAGCCATCTGGGGCGCTCGCTCAGTGACCAGGCGCTGGGGTCGGGATTGTGGTTCCACATCCACTGCAGGCCGAGCTCGGTCGACGAGAACTCATCGGAGCTGGCGGGGACTCCGGGAGGTGCGACAGTGCCGACGTCGGGCATGTCGACGTCGCGCACGGGTTCGCCCACACCGTTCTCGTCCCAGTCCACTCCGATGCTCGGCCAGTCGTCGGAGCTCCAGGCTGCCGGCTGCAGGTGGACCAGACGACCCGACCCACCGGCTTGCTGGTTGTGGAAGAACCACGCTTCCCCGCTGGGGAGATCGACCCACGCTCCCCCGTGCGGTCCCGGGACGTCGGTACTGCCCTGTTCGAGCAGCACTCGTCGCTCGTAGGGTCCGCCGATCGCGCTGGCGCGGAGCACGGCCTGCTCGCCGGAGCTGATCGCCCCCTGAGGCGTGAAGATGTAGTAGTACCCGTTGCGCTTGTACAACTTCGGCCCAGCGAAACTCGAGCCAGTGGCCAATTCCACGCCCACCGGGTCGACCAGCGTGCGCCCGTCCCAGCTCATCCGGTGCAGCTGAATCAGGCTGGCGCCGAACTGACTGCGCACGAGATACGCCTGCCTGCCGTCGGGACCGTCGCCGCCCACGCCAGGCACGTCGTCCCAGAACGGCGCCGGATCCTGCCATCCGGAAACGGCGTGCATGACCTGCCAATCTGACCACGGACCGGCCGCGGAAACCGAGCTCGCCAGCAAGACCCCTTCTTCCGGCGTGGCCGAGTAGAGAAGGAATTCGTCCTCGTGGTAGCGCAGCGCGGCTGACCACGTTCCGTGCTGGTACGCTTGTCCGGGCGTGTCATAGCGCGGATCCACGTTCAATCGGTCGTGAACGCGGGCGATCAGGCGCCAGTTCACCAGGTCGCGCGAATGCAGCACGGGGATGCCCATGAAGTGATAGGTCGAAGCGACCAGGTAGAAGTCCGTGCCCACGCGGGTGGCATCCAAGTTGCTGAAGTCGGACCACAGGATGGGGTTTCTGAAGGTGCCATTGCCCAGAGCGCCCCACTGGTCACACGGCTCTTGCGTGCAAAGACCGCTGCTGACGGTGCCTGTAGCACCGGCAATGGCGGAGCCGGCCTCCCCGGTGTCGACCGAGACGCCGCCGGAGCCGCCACTGCTTTCCGGGACGGTGGTTTGGAGCACTCTCACCGAATACTCGCCGCAGCCCGAGACCAGCAGGGACGCAACGAGCAGTCCCGCCCCGTGGGCGCTCACCCCATCGGCGACGAAGCGCCGCACCCGGAAGCGCGCCACGCTCATGGCCAGCAGATCTCCAGGCCGACGCTACCCAGACCCACCACTCGCCCCCAGGTGCCGATCGTATCGTCATCGATGAGCACACGGGTCGCAGGGACCGTGGTCGCCGCCCACAGGTCACCGCGCACGTACACGTGCCGGCTGGCTGCCAGCGCCAGCCCGAGTCGTACGTAGGGGGCAAAGGCGAGACGCGAATGCTGCTCCGCTGACTGCCCTTGCCCGGCAACGCCAGTTGCCCGCACCAGGACCGCACCGGGGCCAACCCCGAAACTCGGCACGATGGGCACCTCGCTCGGCTTCGTCGGCTGCCAGCGCCAGCCCGCGGTCAGCAGCCCGAACGTGACGCGCGCCTCCCCTTCCGGCACGGCGGGCACGTCGGCGGATCCCACGGGCAGCAGGACCAGTGCCTCGATGCCATGGGCCCTGTCCACCGGCCATCGCCAGGTGGCCCCTGCGTGCCAGGAGAAATCCGGCCATCCTCGACTGCGCGCGATGCCCGCAACAATTCCGGTCCCGTGGCGGGACTGGGGCGTTGTCGGAGGAGGAGGCGGGCGTGAGCGCTGCAATTGCGGCGGCACCGGGGCGGGCGCCAGCGCCAGCAGATCCGTCAAGCGCGACCGCAGCGTCTCGCCCACCCGGAGCGACGCGACGGTAGCGTCCTCTCCGACGGGAATGACGTGCTCGAACGAGCGCTGTCGAGGCAGGTCCGCGATCCAGACCTTGATCTCTGCCTCAGAAACGGTGAGGCGCACCGCAGCCACGGCGTTCGAGGCTCGGGCCATAGCCTCCATCTGTGCCTCGTCGAGCGTGCGCGGCGCCGGGGTCACCTGAACGATGACGAACCCCTGACTCTCCACCTCCGCCGCCACCCGCAACACCAGAGGATCCGATGCATGGGAGGAGAAGATCAGTACGCGAGCGCGGCCTGCCTCGTCTCCCGCCGGACTGGAGCCGACCGGAGGCTCCTCGCCGGATGCACGGATGGTGGCCAACACCAGCACTGCAAAGAGGCGAAGCGCAACGCGAGTCACCGCTCGGTCAGTCTCCGAGCCAGCGATGCGTGGGTGCCGTTCGGGAATTCGTTGAGGTACTTGGCAGCGATCGTCCGAGCCCCAGCCTGGTCGCCACCGCGCCGAAGCGCCTCCATCAGTCGCCCGAGCGCCTCGCGCCGGAGCGCTCCTCCAGGTCGTTCTCTGAGGTAGGTGCGGAACCACTGGGCCGCCTGCGCGTAGTTCCGTTCCTGGTCGAACGTGGTCAAGCCGAGGCCATACGCAGCCATGGCCCCGCCCCCGGCTCGTCGAGCGTCGAGGTAGGCCCGACGCGCCTCGGCAGGATGCCCCGACAGTCGCGCGACGTCACCAAGCTGCACGCATTCCTGCGCGCTGGCCGCGGCACAGGCACCGGCAAAGCCCTCCTGCTGGAGCAGGGCAAACGCTTCCCGGTAGCGGCCGCTAGCCGCGAGGCTCTGCCAGCTCGACGCGTTGTCACCATCCGCCTTGGACTCGGTTCCGGGTGACTTGGTCCCATGACCCGCGCCAACCGCATCGCCGTCACTACTCTGACTCGGCACGGCGCTGGGTGCCGGCGGTGCGTGCCCGACCGTGGCCTCGCGTGAACTCGGCGGCGCGCCCGACCCTAGCTCGGAACGCTGCTGTCGACAGTCGGCCGTCAAGAACTGACCTTCGCTGACCGAAAGCGGCTCTTTCAAGAAAGCCCCGGACACGCGCACCTTGCCCTCGAACAGCTGCAGCCGAAAAAGCTCCTGTGTGGCGTCCCAATTCACGTCGAAACGGGTTCCCACGACCCGCAAATGGAAGGGCCCCACATCCACGAGCCACTGGCTGCCATCGCGATGCCGGACGTGCGCTTCACCCCCTCCCTTTTCGATGATCATGTGCGCACCTTGCGCATTCGCTTGGACGACTCGAGCCCGGGAGCCCTGGTGCAAAGTGACCTGCGTTCCATCGGAGAACACCAACGGAAGCGCCTGCGTATCCGGGGCCGCAATCCACGCGCCCACGGTTCCGGGCGCCTTCTCGGTCCCAACCGTAAACGTCCCTGCAATGGATTCGCTGCGCGGCAACAGCAAGAGCAGAACAACCGTTGCCCCGACCAACGCTGCGGCTGCAATCGACCACGCCAGATGACGCCTCGGCTTTCGAGCAGGCGGAGTCGAGGGCAGGCGCCGCTTGACCTCGGCAACATAGTCGACATCGCTCGCCACCGTGTCATGGGCAGCCCGCAGCTCGTTCCAGAACTCTTCGCGCGCAGTCATCGGTCCCTCCAACGTCCGCCCTGCTCGAGCCGTTCTTCGAGTATGGGGTCCCTGCGGGCGGCGGCCAGAAACCGCTCCTCTCCCCGCTTGATGCGTCGCTTGATCGTCGCCAAAGATACGCCACACAGCGCTGCGGCTTCGCCCAGCGTCATGCCCTCCATGAACCGCAACGAAAAGGCAATGCGTTCATCCGCGGGCAGCTCATCCAGGGCTTTGTAGGTGCGGCGCAAGATCTGATTCGCCTCGAGGTTGGGAGGGTGCACGCTCCCCTCGGGAAGACTCTCCGGTGGCATGCTCCACACCAACCGACGCCGAAATCTGCGCTTACGGAGAAACGCCCGCGCCGTGAACACCGTGATGGAGCCCAGCCAAGCCTTGAGCGCATCGGGCTCCCTGAGCTCTCCGATCCGTTGCAGCGCGCTGAGCAGCACGTCCTGCATGAGATCCGGCACTTCGGGATCGAAACCCACGACTTTGAGCAGTAGCCCCTGCACGAACCCACCATACCGGTCAACGAGCGCGTGGGCGGCGCCTCGGCGCCCCTCTCGCAC
>CAZSVU010000261.1:0-12276 GCA_964610275.1 uncultured Polyangiaceae bacterium
ACTTCCTGCGGCAATCTGCGCCGAGCACCCCGAACAACCAACCCCCACCAGCCGCGTCCGTTGTTGCGGTGACCTGAGAGGAAACCCGTGCGAAGTCGCAGCTGCGTACTGAAAAGGGGTGAAGGGGCCCCGCTCGCGGGGTGAGGTCGAGTGCGGGACCATCGAGACGTTCGCGGATCCTTCAGGAGCGGGTGACCGACGCCAACACCACGTTCCTGCCGGCGCAGGGCGGACGCTTCAGCAACAACCTCGTCTACTACGATCGCAGCGCTCTTTCGACCACGGTCAACGTGGGCCCGAACACCGACGCGCCCAGCTTCACGTTCGAGAGCAACCTGTGGTTCGCCCACGACGCGCCCACGCAATCCGCACCGACGGATCTGCCTGCTCCTGAGAGCGGGGCAATCGTAGGGGCAGATCCGGGGCTGAGCGACCCGGATAGCGAAAACATCGGCGTCGATGCGTCGAGCCCGGCTGCCGGCGCCGGCGTGAACTTGGCAGAGCTCACCACCAATCTCAGCGGCGCTTGCTACGCGTCTCCGCCGAGCATCGGTGCGAATGAAGTCGATTGAGACGCAGTCTTGCGCGCGCACGGTCGATGCAGATTGGAGCGTCTGCGCCGACTGCGCGTGGCCCCTCTGCCATGGGCCGGTTAGGAGCGCCGAACCCTGTGCAGACGGCACCGGTTTTCTGGCAATCCAGCTGGCAGCCCATCGGCGCGCGAACCGTTACCGACAGTTCGAACCGGCTGCGTGAGGATGCGCGACATGCAGGCCCTGATTCGCGACGCGAACGGCGGCATTCGCCAGGTGGGAGATCACCCCCCGCCAGCACGGCGCCCGGGAGAGGCACTGATTGCCATGCGGCTCGCAGGGATCTGCGATACCGATCTGCAGCTGGCTCGTGGGTACCTCCAACACCAGGGCGTGCTGGGTCACGAATTCGTGGGCCAAGTCGTGGAATGCGACGCTCGGGAGTGGCTCGGTCGTCGGGTGGTGGCCGACATCAACGCGACCTGCGGAGATTGCCCCGATTGTCGAAGCTCCGACGGGCACCATTGCCAACGCCGATCGGTGCTGGGGATCGCTGACCGCGATGGCGCCCTGGCGGAGAAGCTGGTGATCCCGGAGCGGTGCTTGGTGGCAGTCCCGGAGCACGTAACCGACTCCCAGGCAGTGTTCGCCGAGCCGCTGGCGGCAGCAGTACACGTGCTGGATGATCTCCAACCGAGACGGTCGGATCGGGTGCTGGTGCTCGGTGATGGCAAGCTCGGTTTGCTGATCGCCTGGGTCCTGGCTGCCGAGGGCGTGGCCACCACCCTGGCAGGACACCATCCAAGGAAGCTGGAGCTCGCGGCCAGAGCCGGAATCCCGACCCTGCTCTCGACTCAACTCAACCCGCAGAGCGGGCTCTATGACGGCGTGGTCGAGGCAACCGGAACCGCGTCGGGATTGAGCCGAGCGCTCGAGCTCTGTCGCCCACGCGGAACCGTGGTGCTGAAGACGACCGTGGCCGGCCCGACCGAGTGTGACCTCTCGCCCATCGTCATCAACGAGCTGCGTGTGCTCGGATCTCGGTGTGGCAACCTCGCACGAGCCATCGAGCTGTTGGCGACGGGCAAGGTCGACCCGACGCCACTCATCGATCGACGCTACCCCCTTGCGCAGGTGGCGGAGGCTTTGGTGCACGCCGGCGAGCGGGGAACGCTCAAGATACTGGTGGCAGGCCCCACCGCCAGCTAACGCGCACGATTCAAAACTGCTTCTTGGTGTCGAGCAGTATGGTCACCGGGCCGTCGTTGACGAGCTCGACCACCATGTGAGCGCGGAACGTTCCGGTTTCCACCTGCAGCCCTCGCTCGCGACACTTCCCACAGAACGTCTCAAAGAGCTGGTTTGCGCGAACTGGCTCCATGGCCTCGGTGAAGCTCGGGCGCTTGCCCCGCCGCACGTCCCCATGGAGAGTGAATTGCGAGATGGCGAGCAGAGCGCCGCCCAGATCGAGCACGCTCTGGTTCATCTTGCCATCGGCGTCCTCGAATACGCGCAGTCCGGCCACCTTGCCGGCAAGCGTGTCGGCATCGCGTTCATCGTCGTCGCGTCCCACGCCGACGAACACGCACCCCCCAGCGTCGATGCTTCCGACCACCTCTTCTTCCACGGACACCTGGGCTCGGGTCACCCGCTGAAACACGGCTCGCATGGCACACCGGACGTACCACACTCGCGGCCCGTCCGGGACTGCAGGGCTCGAAGGAACGCTACGAGGCGCTGTCGACCTCGCCCGCCACGCTCCGTCCGACCCTGGCCACTGCGAGCCAAGGGAGGGCGAGCACCAAGTACCCCCCCCCCATGACGAGGATGGTCGGTGCCAGTCCGAGGATCCCGATGACTCCACCCCAGAGGAGCGAGGCCGTGGGCATCAAGCCGGCGAACATCAGCGTGTGCAGCGACATCACCCGCCCCAACAGGCTCTCGGGAACGGTCAGTTGCAGAATGGTGTTGCAGAGTCCCAAGGCCAGAGACACCGAAAACGTCATGATCGCCACCAGCACACAAGCCGGCCACGGACTGCGGATGAAGCTGATCCAGACCAGCATGGATCCGGACACCAGGCAGCCCACCAGGATGGCACGAGCACGCCAGCGCTCACGCACCCGCACCAGCGCCAGCGACCCGACCAAAGCGCCAAATCCAGAAGACGACATCAGCAGACCAAAGGCAGTGGCATCCCCGCCGAACATCTCCTTGACCACGAGTGGCGTGAACACCGCCAGATACGGAAACACGCACGAGGTGGTGAGCCCCACGAATCCGAGCAGCGCGGCCACCCGGCGCTCGCGCCGAACATAGCCGAGCCCCTCGCGCAGTGCGGCCCACCCGCCCTGCGCGCTGCGCGCCGCTCGTCGTGGGCGGATGAGCAGGAGACTCACCACCACGGCCACGTAGCTCGCGGCGTTGATGACGAACACCGCAGCGATCGAAACCACGGCCATCACCACACCCGCGAGGGCGGGGCCGATCAGACGAGAGCCGTGAAACGACGCACCTTGCAGCGCCACCGCAGGTTGGATCGCCTCGGGAGGCACCAGCTGACGCAGCAAGGCTCGCTGCGACGGCAACTCGATGGCAGCCACCACGCCCAGCAGCAGGGCCAGTCCGTAGACCAGCGATAGCGTGAGCTGTCCCAAATGGATCAAGAGCCCAGCGGCCGTCGCCAACAGGACGAATGCCACGTGGCAGCCGATCATCAACCGTCGTCGCGAGTACCGATCCGCCAGCACGCCCGCAAAGAGGGACAGCAGCACCACCGGAACCGACGACGTGAAGGAGACCGCCGCGATCTTGGTCGCAGATCCGGTCAGCCCAACCACCACCCAGGCGAGCGCGGCGTTCTGCATCCACACGCCCACGAGTGAGACGCTCTGCCCGGTCCAGTAGAGGCGAAAGTCCCGGTGGGAGAGCGCATGCCACAACTTGAGCGGCGACTCGATCCGCTCGGGCGGCGGCGGTCCACTGGGATCGGGAGGGAGGACAGGGTGCTCTTCCACGGGGTGCCAGGTCACTAACAGCCCGGCTCGCGTGGATCACCGCAAACCTACCCCCCGCGAGCGTTGGCTCGCGGCGCGCGTCACCAGACCGTGTCCCGGCTGCATCCCCCAGCCCCCCCTCGCGGGGCGCGTCACCAGACCGTGTCCCGGCTCCTCTCCCCACAGCCCCGCGCGAGCGCCAGAGTCCACTCACCTTCGTCCAACCTGCTCTATGGGGTGCGCCGGCCCAATGGCGGCGCAGAGCATTCTCCCCAGGGCGGACAGCTGCGGAGACTGGTCGCTTGGCCAGCCCCTTGATTGGCATAGATTGGAACTGATACTTCCAATCCATGCCAATCAAGGTAGGATTAGTCCGTGATTCTCCGCAACGCGGAATCCACCGTCCGGGAGCTGGCTACCCAGTACCCGGTGGTGAGCGTGGTCGGACCACGCCAGTCCGGAAAGACGACGCTTTGTCGCACGGCGTTTCCAGAGCACGCGTACGTCTCGCTGGAAGCACCCGACCGGCAGCAATTCGCCACGGACGATCCTCGCGGATTCCTGTCCTCAGTTCAAGGCGGTGCGGTTCTGGACGAAGTCCAGAATGTCCCGAGTCTGCTTCGGTACCTGCAGGGCGAGGTGGACGCACGCCCGGATCCAGGTCGGTTCATCCTGACCGGTTCCCAGCACTTCGCGCTATCAGAGAAGATCGGTCAGTCATTGGCCGGACGAACCGCACTACTCACGCTTCTACCCTGCAGCCACGACGAGGTGGGACGCTTCGCCGATCCCCCGCAGGATCTCTGGGACTGCATCTGGCGCGGTGGCTACCCTCGTATTCACGACCAGCACATTCCGGCTGACAGATGGCTGTCGGATTACGTCGGTACCTACGTCCAACGGGACGTCCGCCAAGTCCTGAATGTTGGCGACTTGCATACGTTCACCACCTTCCTTCGCCTGGCTGCAGGACGAACCGCCACCACGCTCAACCTCTCCACACTCGGGGCCGACGCTGGCGTTTCCCATCACACCGCCCGAAGCTGGCTGTCGGTGCTCGAGACGAGCTACGTACTAGCGCTCATTCCCGCCTGGCACCAGAGCACGCGCAAGCAACTCGTGCGTGCTCCCAAGCTTCACTTCCTGGACACCGGACTCGCAGCGCACCTGCTCGGAATCGCCTCGCCGGATCAGCTGAGGCACCATCCTCTGCGCGGAGCGCTGTTCGAGTCCTGGGTCTACTCGGAGCTCGCCAAGCTCACCAGCCAGCGGGGCCGAGTCGACCGCTTCCATCACTACCGCGACGCCAAGAAGCTGGAGGTCGACCTGGTGATCGAGACCGTCGACGCGGTCCACCTGATCGAGGTGAAGTCCGGAGCAACCTTGGCCAGAGACTTCTTCGACGCACTCCGCAGACTCTCGGCGACGGCCATCCCCACGAACCCCGCACTGCCCCTGCGCGCCTGGCTGGCGTACGGGGGTAGTACACGTGAGCGCCGCCAGGACTGCACCGCCATTCCCTGGAACGAACTTGGTACCGTTCTCGCGCCACCGAAGTAGTCGCAGGGGACGACACCGGAGTTCTGCACGCTAAATCAGCGAGCACGATCCTCGAACGCTTCTGCGAGCCGCCCTCAGGGTGAGGGCTCGCAGAAGCTCAGAGGGCCGCGCTAGTGTGGGCTGCACCGAGACCACTCACGAAGTGTCCACGCCGCACTTGGCCTGACTCTTCCAGAGCGCGCAGGACCGGGTAGACGCCGGCGAACCCCCCGGTGATCCCTTCGGACGCCACGGCCTCGCGCGTGATCACTCCGTGCCGGGCCAGCAGCATCTTGGCCAGTGCGACCCGGTGGGCGGTGGCAGCGCATTGGCGTGGGTAACGTCGGCTCAGAAGTGACCATCTGCCTTCGGTACCGGGCGGCAATCCCCGAGGCCCGACACGCCTGCGCCCGTGCGGTCGGGTTGGTCGTTCCCCCGCGTAGCGGCTTCTCAGCGGCGCGAGCGTGTCGTTGGTGACGTGTCCGGCCCAAACCAAGTCCCAAAGCGCCTCGACCAAGTCGGGCGCGAATGCGCCTGTGGCCGTGACGAGCTCCGGGAAAAAGGAGGCGCCACGATCGGCCAGAAGCTCCTGGAGGCGACCCGCCAGCTTGCCGCTCACGGGCAACGGCTCGGGTGCGAGCTCGGCGAACCCCTCGGCCAGGTACAGTGCGATACGCCCGTCCGCGGACCCAATCGGCCCGAACCCGCGCCAGACCACCGTTCCCTCGGTCGCGAGCGCGTCCAGGTCGAGAACGCTGAAGCCACGCACCCGTGCCGGGAGCACGTCATCGAGCAGAGTCGAGCCTGGCAGGGCAGCGCCTTGCAGCTGAGCCACCACGGCCAAGAGCCCGTCCCGATCTTGGAGTGGACGGGTGACGTGCTGCCAGTCGAGCAGGAAGCGTGCGAGAGCAATCGGGCTGACCGGCTCGATTTCCTTGCGCAGCCGCACCAGCGTGCGCTGCTTGAGCAGTCGCAGAACTTCCGGCGCGCACCACTCCTGCCCTCGACCATTCGGCAAGAAGCTGCCGGATACGACCCGTCCGGCAGCCTCGAGCTGCTCCAGCACGTCCTGGACCTGCGCCTCGGGAAGTCGATAGCGCCCCGCCAGGTCCGCGATACGAAACGGTACGTGGGTGCGCGCGTACCGCGCGACGATGTCGATGAGCGGATCGGCGACCGGTTCGAGTAGGGCGTGGGGCAACTCGGCCGGCACGCGCGCTCCCACGCCATCCCGCAGCCGGGATGCGTCTTCCACGGCTGCGTAGCGCGAGGCGTCACCGATGGTCGCGCTGATGATCCGCTGGTCCTGCACGAGCCCACGAAGCCACCCGCTCGCGTCTGCGCCGGGCACGCATCGGGCCGTCACCTCGCGCTCGTCCAAGTCGCCCAGCGCGAGCAGAGCATCGTGCACCTCGTCCGGGTGCCGTGCGCGTCTGCGCCCCAGCCGTTGCAGGTTCCGTTCGACGTCGTCGATCACCTCGGGGTCGAGCAACTCCCGGAGCTCGGCCTCACCGAGGAGCTCGCGGAGCTGTGCCTGGTCCAGGCCGAGCGCCTGGGTGCGGCGCTCAGCCGAAGGGGCGTCACCATCGTAGATGAAATTCGCCACATACGAGAAGACCAGCGAGGCAGCGAACGGAGACGGCACCTGCGTGTCCACGGTACGCACCTCCACGTACTGGGCTCGAATCTGGCGCAGCAGCTCGACCAGCGCCGGCAGGTCGAACACGTCTTGGAGGCACTCGCGGTACGTTTCGAGAACCATGGGAAAGGACCGAAACCGGGTGGCGACGCGCAATAGCTCTGCGGCTCGCTTGCGCTGAGCCCACAGCGGCGTGCGTTGGCCGGGGCGCCGACGCGGCAGCAGTAGCGCCCGCGCCGCGTTCTCGCGAAATCGCGCTGCGAAGAGCGACGTGTCGCCGAGTCCCTCCTGAATCAGGTCGCTCACCTCCTCCGGGGCGGGCAGGAACACCTCGGCCGGGAGGGGCTGATCACTCGCCGGCAAGCGAAATGCCATGCCGTCGTCGGTGTAGATGGACTGCAGGTCACCCGAAATCCGTTCGGCCAAACGAGCGCGGACGGCCATCGACCAAGGGGCGTGCACACGCGCGCCAAACGGCGAGAGCAGGCAGACGCGATAGTCCCCGAGCTCGTCCGTGTAGCGCTCGATCACCACCTGGCGATCGTGCGGTACGGCACCGGTCGCTGCGTCCTGGTCGCGAACGTAGGCGAGCAGGTTGCGTGCCGCGCGGTCGTCGAGCCCGTGTCGACGGCGTAATGCTGCGACTTCGGCGATACCGGCAATCGGACTCCTCAAGTTCCTCTCGATGTCCACGCCGAGCGCCTTGAGCGGAGAGACGTACAGGACACGCAAGCGCTCGCCGGGCGGCGGCTCTGCGCTGAACATCAGCCGGTCCAGGGCAGCGAGGAAGGCAGCCAGCGTCTTGCCGGATCCGGTGGGCGCCAAGAGAGCCACGGACTCTCCATCCAGGATCGGCCCCCATCCCTGCTTCTGGGCCAGGGTCGGATCAGAAAATGCTGCTCGGAACCACTCGGCCACCGGGACCTGGAAGCGATCGAGCAGCTGCGGAGAGGTCGCCACGGTGGGCAGTATATAGGGTGCAGAGGTGCAGGCTGGGTGGAGCGACCGGCCTGGGTTGTCCCGGAGCGGGTTTGCGTGGCACGCTTGTACGCGCTGGATTTAGACCCCCAGGGCTTGGCCCGGAGAAGAACATGGCGAAGGACGAATGGCTTGCCGGCCGGTGGCTGGTGATCGGTGCGCTCGGAATGTGGGCAGCGGCCTGTTCGGCCGACGATGGCGGCAGTAGCGGCTCGGACACCGGCGGCGGTGCCGGGTACGCTCCCGGCATCGGTGGGGTCGACGGAAGCACCGGAGGCAGCGCCACAGGGGGCGTGGGCACCGGCGGAGTCGGCACCGGCGGAGTCGGTATCGGCGGGCAGGGTACCGGCGGAGTCGGCACCGGCGGAGTCGGCACCGGTGGCCTGGGCACGGGCGGCATCGGCACCGGTGGCCTGGGCACGGGTGGGCTCGGCACGGGTGGCGTCGGCACGGGCGGCGTCGGCACGGGCGGCGTCGGCACGGGTGGCGTCGGCGTCGGCGGCGTGGGAATTGGTGGCGACGGCGTCGGCGGCGTGGGAACTGGTGGCGACGGCGTCGGTGGCGTGGGCACCGGCGGCGACGGTCTGGGTGGGGCTGCTGGTGTTGGCGTGGGCGGCGCAGGCACCGGGGGCGATGGCGTCGGCGGGTCTGCCGGCGCAGGCACCGGCGGCGACACCGGCGATCCCTTCGAGCCCACGGTGGTGCCCACCGCGAATGGAAACCTCTACTCACTCAGCTTCACCAATCCCGACGGCGACGCCATCGTGTTCGAGGTCGACGCTAGCGGTGGCGCACGCATCATCACGTTCAGCATCAATGGCACCGACGTGCTGATTGACGGCAGCGAACCACTGGCCACTGGCTCCACCTTCTGGCCCGCACCTCAGAGCCAGTTCGAAAACGGCAGTGGGTGGCCTCCACCGGTGGAAATCGACAGCCAACTCTACACGGCGACGGTCTCTGGCAACGTGGTCGAAATGGTGGGATCCACCAACGCGGCCCTCGGCGTGTATGTCGTCAAGCGCTTCTCCGCCAACGCTGAAACGGGCATCGTGACCATCGAGTATGACATCGTCAACGACACCGGCAGCCCGGTCAGCATGGCTCCCTGGGAAATCACGCGAATGAACCCCGGTGGGCTGAGCTTCTACCCCAGCGGTGACCCATTCACCTGGCCCGGAACCATGGCCCCACTGCCTCTGACCACGAGCGCCGGAGCGGACTGGTACCAGTACAGCGCGTCCGGCGTCACTCAGGACAGCAAGATCGGCGCAGACGGCAGTGAGGGCTGGGCGGCCCACGTCGACTGCGGCACCGGCCTGGAGCGAAGTTGCCCCGCTGGTGTCACCCCCATCCTCATCAAACAGTTCCCGGACATCGCCGTCAGCGAATTCGCTCCGGACGAAGCGGAGCAGGAGATCTACGCCAACCCCAACCACCAGTACATCGAGTTCGAGCAGCAGGGCGCGTACGTCAGCATCCCGGCGGGCGGTTCAACCACCTACACCATGCACTGGTACCTGCGTAGCCTGCCTGCCTCCATTACTCCGACAGTGGGCAGTACGGATCTGCTCGACTACGTCCGCGGCGAGCTGTACTGAGCGCCCGGCACTCGAGAGAAACGCACAGACCCCGCGCCGGCGGTACTTTCGGCCCCCTTCCCGTCGGAAACTGGACCTCTGAGCCGAGTCAGGCGAGGGTCGGGCCGTGCGCAAGAGTACGCGGGTCCTGCTCATCGTGGCCGCCGCCAATTTCGGCATGGGTGGGGCCGTGGGGTGGCGCCTGAGTGAGTTCTACCATCGCCGGCCCTACGCGGCGGCGCGCGTGGTCACACCCGCCTGGCAGACACCGGTGGCGAGCGCGGTAGCCCGCATTCCTCCCCCGGAGCCGCCGGAGCCCCCCTGGACGGCAGCCGACGACGCATTGGCTCCCACCCTGGCCGAACAGCGCACGAAGCTGCTCGCAAAGCTACGGCTGCGGCTGCGGTATTCCGACGACCAGGTGGCAGCGGTGGAGAAAATCATCGGAGGGTCCCGGTGGCTCGCTCAGGGCAACCCCGAGGCTTCCCAGCACCCCATGACCCGGGCCGAATGCCGCGCCATCCGCCAGCGGGCAGGTCTCGAGCCCCAGTGGAACGAGCAATGCGACGCGAAGAACATGGTCCCGATCTACGACCGTGCTCGAGGTCAAACCGCAGCCGACGCCCCGGCTTGCATCGACCAATTCGAGTTTCCCAACATCGCCTGCGACTATCCCGTAACTTGGGTCACAGCCCGCGAGGCCGCCCAACTTTGCCGGGCTGTGGGCAAGCGCTTGTGTGACGCGCACGAATGGGAGGGCGCTTGCGCCGGCAGTCTGCGCAAGCCAGAGGAGGAGTACTTGTGGGGCAAGGAGCGCAAAGACATGCGCTACTTCCACAACCTGGACCGAGAGATCGTCTGGTCCTATGGCAAGACCAAGGACCACGCAAAGTGCGCGACCGGCAGCCGGAAGAGCGACACCTGCACCGAAATCGGGTGGATGGAGTGCGGGTCGAACACCTACCCGGCCGGCGCCTTCCCGGATTGCGTGAGCCCGTTCGGGGTGTACGACCTGCACGGCAATGCTGCCGAGCACATGAGCTTCCCCATGTCGCCCGCGGAGCTCACGAGCACCGGCGGCATGGGCCAGACCGAGATGAAGGGCAGCTGGTTCATCTTCTCGACCTACGAGGCGCACATCGACGACTGCCGCTGGCGAGCCCCCGACTGGCATGTCACGGCCGTGATGGACATCAACAGCCATCGCAACTACCACCTCGGCTTCCGCTGCTGTAAAAACCTGGGTGGTGTCCCCGCCCCCAAACAGCCGTCGACGCCGAACGACCCCGAGGACCGAGCGCCGGCACCAGAGCAGCCGCCGGAGCAGCCGGAGGCTCCAAAGTCAAACCCAGCGGAGCCACCCGGTCCGAAGCAGCCCACCGGGCAGCCGCCGACTCCAAGGCAGCCCCAGGAGCAGCCACCGACTCCGAAACGGCCAACGGAGCAACCGCCGGCACCGGCAGCGCCCGCGGAGCAGTAGCGCATGACCGGTACCGTGCCCGGCACTGCCCTCTACGCCGACCGCGTCGTGCTGGGTGGCGCCGGGGAGCCTCTCAGGGTCGCACCAGCACTCCTGCGCGTATCGGGTAACCGCTTGGTCGAGGTCCGCGAAGGTGCCCGCCCCGAGCCGGATTCACGCTCCGACTCCGACACCTACTTCGATCTCGGCAACCGCGTGGTCGCTCCCGCGTTCATCAATGCGCACACGCACCTCAGCATGGCGGCCTTCCGCGGGCTCGGCCCGGAGTCGCTCTTCGGCGGAAACGTCGTCGAGGACCTGTACTACCGGTTGGAGCGCGAACTCAGCACGGACGACATCCGCGCCTTCGCCCGACTGGGGGCGTACGAGAACCTGTTGTTCGGGGTCGGGATGGTGTGGGACCACTACTATGGGGGACTGGCGATCGCCGAGGCGCTGCGGGACACGGGTCTGGCCGGCGTGGTGGCCCCCACGCTTCAGGACCTCGAGGGTCCGGGACGCGAGGACTGGGAATCCCAGTTGGAGGCGACCGCACGCCTTGCCGAGGACGAGACGTTTGCGACCGCCGGGGTGTTTGCCGCACTCGGACCCCACGCGACCGACACGGTCTCGGCGTCGCTGTGGCAGAAGGCGTGCGAGCTGGCCTCGCGGCACTCCCTGCCCATCCACGCGCATGTCGCCCAATCGTTCGAGGAGTACGAGCGCAGCACCGCGCGTCACGGCCGGTCTCCCATCGCCGAGCTCGGACGCACCGGCGTGCTCGCGGAGGCCCCTCGCCTCCTCCTGGTGCACGGTCTGTTCGTTTCGGATGAGGATCTGAGCATGCTCGATCCACGAAAACACGTGCTCGGCTTCTGCCCGTCCTCCCAGGCGCGTTTCGGGTTTCCCGCGGACCTGCCGCGCTGGCAACGAGCCGGCATTCCGTGGGTGGTGGGCACGGACTGTGCACCCTGCAACGATTCGATGAACGTGCAGAAAGAGCTGCGGGTGGCCGCCGCGATGCAGAGCCTTCGCACCACTCATTCGCATGCGTACAGCGCCTTCCGGACCAGCGGCACGCTCGACGACGCTGCCCGAGTGGACGCCCGACGACGGGAGCTGGCAAGAGCCTCAGAATCGAGCGAAAGCGCGCCCGAGTTGCTGGGCTCGGTCTGGTCCGTTCCCGGAAGGCTGCACCCAGCCATTCGCTGCGGCTGCTTGCGCTCCGGTGAGCTCGCCAACCTGGTCGTGTACGACCCTGACCATCCCGCCTTCTGGCCTGGAAGCGATCCGCTGCGCACCCTCGCCTACTGCGACACCAGCGGCGCCATCGAGTGGCTCATGGTCGCGGGAAAGCTCCTGGGCGAGCGCGGCCGGTTCCAGCAGAGCATGCTCGGGTCCGAAGGCTACCAAGCCGCTCTCGAGGAGGCGAACCAGCGCCTGGAAGGGTTGCGGGCGCGGATCACCGCGACGGCAGGCTGAATCGCTGCAGCGCCCATTTGCCCCGCCGCTCGTCTCGTGTGCCTGCGCCCAGCACGACCACCCGGCGCGC
>CAZSVU010000262.1:0-12227 GCA_964610275.1 uncultured Polyangiaceae bacterium
GTTGACCAGGTTGGCAGCCGAGCCGCGGAACTTCTCGGTGATGAGAATGCCCTCGGCCTGCTCGGGGAACACGATTCCGGTGGGGTGGTACTGCACCGTGTGCAGGAAGCTCACCGGCACCCCCGCGCGGTAGCCCAGGACGATGCCGTCCGCCGTGGCGCCGTAGTGGTTGGTGGTCATGAAGCCCTGCACGTGCAGCCGACCACAACCTCCAGTCGCCAGGATCACGGCCTTGGCCTTGACCAGCAAGTACTCTTGCGTCTCCAGGTTGTAGAGCACCGCGCCCGCGGCGTGGCCATGCTCGTTGAGCACCAACTCCACCGCGGGGAAAAACTCGAGCACGGTGATGTCATCGGGTCGATTGCGCGACTCGTCGCGGACGGTGCGCATGATCTCGGCGCCGGTGATGTCGGCAGCATAGTGCATGCGCTTGCGCGACGTTCCTCCGCCGTGAATCGTCGCCAGCCGGCCTCGGGCATCCTTCGTGAAGTTGGTGCCGAGCCCCTCGAGCCAACGGATGGCATCCGGAGCGTTCTTGACCAGTCCCTCAACCAGGTCGGGGACGTTGGTGAAGTGCCCGCCGCCCATCACGTCGAGGTAGTGTAGGTACGGCGAGTCCTTCTCACCCTTGCTGGCCGCCTGGATTCCGCCTTCGGCCATCATGGTGTTCGCGTCGCCGTGGCGGAGCTTGGTGGTGAGAATCACCTTGGCGCCCAGTTCCTGCGCAAGCAGCGCAGCCGAGGTGCCCGCACCGCCCGCGCCGATGATGAGCACATCGGTCTCGTAGGCGGGCTTGCTGAGATCGATCAGCTCCGGCGCAACGCGGCTGCTCGCTTCGAGCAGGTCCGCCATTTCATGGGCGATCTTGTAGCCCTTGCTGGGACCCACTGCGAGGGGCCGACGCCCCTCCTGTTTGAAGTCCGGGTGGCGCTTCAGCATCTCCTTGCGCTCATCCAGGCTGAGGAACGGCACTTCCTCATCCCTGCGCTTGCGCTCGACCCGTTCGGGGCGCGTCTTTTCGACGACCTTGATCAGCTCCTCGAGTTCTGGCGTATACATTGTGCTTACCTCGCTCTGCGCCCCGCGTTCTACGCGAGCAGCCCTTCCCGATTCGAAGGCGTCCACCCTTCTTGGCTCATCGCCGGCTCCATCTCTCTCTTGGTGTAGGCGTCCGTGAGCTGTTGCTGGTCCAGCGTCTTCAAGCCTGCCAAGAGCTCGTCGTACTTGCCCGCCGCAATGGTGTCGACGATCTCGGCCAGATGGGGCGACCGGGGCTTGACCTTGCCGCCGTGGAGCCGACGGGCGAGCTGCGCGATGTGGTACTGGGGGATCTCGCCGAAGCAGCGGCTGGCGCAGAGACCGCACTGGATGCAGTCGAATGAAATGGTTGCGGCCGCGGCGATGTCGCCCCGCTTCAACGCCGAGACGTAGTCGAGTACCTGCACATCCATCGGACAGATCTTGGTGCAGGCATTGCACGCCACACAGCGGAACAACTCCGGGTAGAGCGCATAGATCGCTTCGGCCGTCGCCTCGATCGCCGCGTAGTCGTAAATCGCACGCAGCGCCGGGAAGAACGGCAGTTGCGCCAGATGCATATTGGGCTCGATCACCGTCTGGCAGGCCAGACCGGAGTAGATCTTGTAGTCCCCGGTCTTCCGATAGACGGTCGCGCAGGCCCCGCAGACGCCACCCCGGCAGCCGCAGCCGCGGATGAACTGGTAGCCGGCGTGCTCCATGGCCTTCATGATGGTGAGCTCTGCCGGCACCTCGTAGCGCTTGCCCATGATGAAGATTGGAATCTGCTTCACTGGTGGAGTCCCGATGGTCTGGGCTGCTGACATGACTGAATCTTCCTCGCCTGATATGACAGAAACCGTGGTGCTGAGACGCCGACCGGTGCCCTGGGCTCAGGCCGGGGCCGCGGCGACGTACTCCTTGGCCTCGAGCAGCTTCAATGCGCCCTCGCCGTTGAGCTCGAAGTGACACACCGCAGGCTCGAGGCCGAGGGCCACGGCCAGGAGCTGAGTGAAGTAGAAACTGGGGATCGGCTCGACGCTCGGGTGCTGCGCACGCACCTCGGGCTGGCGGGTACCCAGGTTGTAGTCACAGAGCGGACAGCTGAGGACGAGTGCCTCCGCCCCGGCGCTCTGCGCCGCCTCGAGCACGGTGGCGGCCCGTCGCGCGCCTTCGATCGGGTGCACCAATCCCTGGTAGGCGCCGCAGCACTCCTGTGCAGCAGCAAAGGGCACGGGCGTGGCGCCGAGCGCGCGCAAGAAGTCTTCGAACAACCGCGGGTTCGGGCCATCCACCGCGACCGCCTGTGGTCGCAACAGCGTGCAACCATAGAACGTCGCTACCTTGAGCCCATCCAGCGGGACCTTCACCTTCTCGCGCAGCGCATCCCAGCCGACTCGGTCTCTCAGCAGGCTCAGGTAGTGAAGGACCTCCACTTCGCCGGAGTAGTCCGGCTCCTCATCCATGAACATGTTGAGCGTCTTGCGCTTCTCCTCGTTCTCACGCATGAGCAGGTTGGCCCGCGCCAGCGTGTTGTAACACTGCGAGCAGATGGTCACGACCTGCGTCGCGCCCTGCTGGGTCACGCGGATGAGGTCTCGTACCGGAGCCACGTGTCGAATCAAGTCGTCGTCGGCGAGCGAGAAGACCGCACCGCAGCAGTTCCACCGGGGCAGCTCCTCGACCTCGATTCCCAGAGCCGCCAGCGCACTCAGCGCTGACTCCTCCAGGTTTCGTGCCTTGGTCTTCAGCGTGCAGCCAGGGTAGTAGCTGACTTTGCTCGGAGTGGTCATGCCGTTAGCTTTCTGAACGCGCTCACCAGCGCGATCTGCGGCGCCTGCTTGACCGTGTCTCGGTCGAGTTCGCCAGGTCGCACGAGATCCTGGTTCTGTCGAAGTGGCAAGAGCCGCACCGCCTCGAACACGCGTGCGACGTCGATGCCTCGCGGGCATCGCACCGTGCACGTGTGGCAAGCGGCGCAGTACTCGCCGACGCGGGCCTCGAGCACCTCATCGGACAATCCGAGTTGCAGCAGGTGCATCACCTGACGCGTCGACTTGCCCATGGATTCGGCCATGGGACAGACGGCGCTACAGGTGCCACACTGCATGCAGAGCTGTACGTTCTCACCGGAGAGCTGCCCGATCTTCTCGACCTTGGCGAGCGTCGCGGCGCGCGGGGAAAAGTTCACGATTGCCATGGCTACCCGTGGGGTGAGCGGTCTCCGCGGGTTGCCAGACGGCGCGGGATCCCTCGCCGGGCGAGCCTACGGAATTGGGTACGTATTCGTGCGAGCTTTCGCGGAAAAATGCAACCCGATTCGTGCGTTCATACCCTACTCCAATCGGGTTATGACCGGAGACGCTCACCAGTGCTCGCCCGAATCGCGAACCCGGCTCCGAGCCACTGGCGATCCCGCGGCCCCACGGCCGAGAAACGGTTGACCGCGCAAAACTCTGGGCTAGCTCTCGGGCGCGCCGAGCTTCGCTTCCACGCTGCGGATCTTGTCCTCTCCCGTCTGGTGTCGATCGGTGCGGGTTCCGACCCGGATGCTGGTGGAGATGCGAGGTGCACCCAACTCGTGAACCACCTCGTGACAACGCTTGACTGCCGCGAAGACGTCGTCCCATTCGCCCTCGACGTTGGTTCCGTAGGCATGCAGTCGTGGGCTGAAGCCAGCGTCCCTGAGGACGCGCTCGCACTCCGCCACGTACTTCGAAACGCTCACCCCGACCCCGAGCGGGATGAGGCACACGTCCACGATGACTCTCATGGCCGGAGTATAGCCGCGCTCGGGGCGACGTGCCCCGCCCCATCGAGACCGGCTGCGTCGGGTCAGCCCGCCACCCGCACGCGCAGCGAATTGGTGGGACTCTTGAATCCGACCGGCGCACCAAACACGACCACGAAGGTGTCCCCCGGAGCCACGACTCCCTGCGCCAAGAGCGCATCATTGGCGAAATCCACCATGGCGTCCGGGTGATCCAACATCGGGGCCTCGCGGGGTAGCACGCCCCACCAGAGCGCCATCTGCCGGCAGACCTGCTGACTCGGCGAAAACGCAACTAGCGGAACCCTCGGACGCGCCTGAGACACCAACCGGCCCGTTGCACCGGTGGAGGTGTAGGCCACCAGCGCCTTGGCCCCAATCTCGTCCGCTACGTCCGCCGCGTTGAATGCAATGGCTTCCTCGATGGATCCCCGCGGGGCAGTCCCCGGCCGCGACACCTCGTCCACAATCGACCGCTCGGCTTCGACCACGATGCGGGACATCATCTCCACCGCGAGCGCTGGGTGAGCGCCCGTTGCGGTCTCAGCCGACAACATCACCGCGTCAGCACAGCCAAAAACGGCATTGGCCACGTCGTTGGCTTCTGCCCGGGTGGGTCGCGTGCCCTCGACCATCGACTGCAACATCTCGGTTGCGACGATGACGGGCCGATGCAGCGCTCGGCCGACCTTGATAATGCGTCGCTGCAGCACCGGTACCGCCTCGGGTGAAAATTCCACGCCGAGGTCACCACGCGCCACCATGACGGCGTCCGCCGCGCCGACCACCGCCTCGAGATCTTCGATGGCGGGGGGCGTCTCGATCTTCGCCACCAGTGGAACCGCTCGCCCCAGCTTCTCACACAGGGCGCGGGCGGTCTGCAGATCGGCGGCTGCCCGTACGAACGAGATGGCGACGTAGTCGACACCCAACTTCAGGCCAAAGGCGAGATCGGCCTCGTCTTTCTGGGTCAAGGCTCCCGGGGCCAGACTGCGTGCAGGCAGATGCACACCCACGCGATCCCGCAGCCGCCCGGGGATCTCCACTGCGCAGACGATGCGTGCGCCGTCGACTTTCGTCACCCGCAGGCCGACACGCCCGTCATCGAGCTGGATCCGATCGCCAGGCGTCACTCCTCGAGCGAAACCTTCGTGCTGAATGGCGATCTCGGGGTACGACGACGTCGCGCCCTCCAGCAGAATCACCTCGTCTCCAATCCGCGCTGCTGGCGGCTCGCCCTTGAACGCCCCCACGCGGATCTTCAGCCCGCAGAGATCCTGCAAGATCGCCACCGGCCGCCCCACCCGGTCCGCGACCTCGCGCAGTTCGCGAAAACGGTGCTCGTGCTCGTCATGGGTGCCATGGGAGAAGTTGAGGCGGGCCACGTCCATCCCAGCTTCGACCAGGGCTTCCAGCTGTGCGCGACCGTCCACGGTCGGGCCCAGGGTGCATATGATCTTCGCTCTACGGCTCATCGTGGGGCGAGGATGCCACAGGCAGAGGGTACCCGGGAAACGTCCCGAAGCGTGCCGCTCCAGAACCCCGTAGCCCACGAACCGGTCGCCACCCCCCAAAGCTCCGCCAGGCTTCCACTTGCCGCCTGGACATAGTAAAAGTCTGGGGTTTGTAGTGGTCGATTCCTGCCAGTCGGCAGGGAAACTCGCGAGGAAGATGATGGCGAACCGAACGATCTACCGGTCTCGATGCGCGACCGCCTCAGTGGCCCTGGGCGTATTGGCTCTGGCTGCGCACGCGGCCGCAAAGCCCGGCACCCATGGCCCCAGCATCTCGACGTGGGACACGCGGGCTTCCAGCGTGGTGCTCGCCGCACGCCCGGGGTTCATCGACGGGGGGCGCTTCTTCATCGGGAGCTACAACGCCAACTTCACCTCGACGAGCGGGAACCTCAGTGCCCAATTCGGGATGCACTATCTGAACTTCCGGGAGATGGAGACCGACCCCGTGGCGCACGGATTGAGTGGCACCGCGGTGGCCCTGTTCAGCATCCCGGTCACCGAGCGCTTCGACAATGGCACGCCGAAGTTTGCGATTGGCTTCTTCCTCGGAGGGGCTCCGGCGGCGCTGATCGGCGGCACGCTCAACTACCTCTCCTTGCCGCTGGTGACCGGGTTCGGCCTGCCGATCTCCCCGGCCAAGGGGATCACCATGACGCCGTGGCTCGAACTGTCGCCCGGCTTCAACCTGGACACGCGCATCAACGAGGTTTCCCTCGATCCGCAGGTGGTGATGAGCCAGTACTGCACCGAGGCCGAAATCCAAGCGGGGACCTGCGAGGTACCACAAAACTTGGACCTCGACCAAGAGGTCGTCAACTACATCGTCGACGAAGGCGTGGACATCGAGTTCTCCACCACGGTGAGCGCACGCGCCGGGTTCGACATCGCCCTGAAGGCCAGCGACGGTTTCGACTTCAGGATCGGCGGCACGTACGGAACCATTGGCACGGCCTTCAAGGGGACACGTGTGCTGTGGGCCGGGGTCTCGCTGGTGTGGCGCTGGGACGACATCGTGCCGGCGGTGCTCCCGGCCGAGAAGCGCCTGCTCAAGGAGTCGTGCGAAGACATCGAGACACGCTTCCGCACCTGCCCGCAGTCCAAGCGCTGGATGCCGCCCGAAGCCCTGGATGCGCCGGGCGCACAGCCGCCGCAGGGTGCCGCTCCGGGCGCACCACCCGCCGCGGCACCACCGGCACCACCGCCCGCGCAGCCCCCAGCAGCGCCTCCGGCAGGGCCACCACCCGCGGCCCCACCGGCACCGCCACCCCCGGCGGCACAGCCCGCACCACCACCTCCAACGGCGCCGCCCGCTCAACCCCCTCCGGCAGCCCCACCCGCGCAGCCGCCACCAGCGGCCCCGCCGCCGGGCGCACCCCCGACCGGTACTCTGCCCCCATACTGACAACGCAGTACACGGGGTCGGGTCGCCCAGCTCCGGGTTGGGACAGGCCGAAGAGCGTCCTAGGCTCATGGCCATGCCAGCCAAGGGACTCCACCAGGGAGACGACGGTGCGCTGCGTTGCTGGTGGGCGGTGAGCGCCCCGGACTACGTCCGGTACCACGACCGCGAGTGGGGTGTTCCGGTGGCTGACGACCAGCGCCTCTTCGAGAAGATCTGTCTGGAGGGATTCCAGTCGGGTCTGAGCTGGCTGACCATTCTGCGCAAGCGGCACAACTTCCGGCGCGCCTTCGCGGACTTCGACTTCACGCGGGTGGCCCGCTATGGCTCGCGTAGCGTGGAGCGCCTACTCGGGGACGCGGGCATCGTGCGGCACCGGGGCAAGATCGAATCGACCATCAACAACGCACGCCGGGCGGTCGAGCTCAGCGAGGAGTTCGGATCTCTGGCAGCGTACTTCTGGCGCTGGGAGCCGGCGGCTTCAGCTCGTCCGAAGCGGGTCACTCACCGGGTGCTGACCCAACTCACACAAACGCCCGAGTCGCGGGCGCTCAGCCAGGACCTCAAGCGCCGTGGGTGGACCTTCGTCGGGCCCACCACCGCGTACGCCTTCATGCAGGCCATGGGCTTGGTCAATGACCACCTCGAAGGCTGTATCGTGCGGGAGCGAGTGGAAGAGGCACGACGGGGATTCCTGGCCCCGAGCTAGACCGATTGCAGCCACGGGCTCGCTTCGTCGAGCCGTAGCCTCCTCTCTTCCTTCCTGATCGGGCGCGTTCAGTAGTTGGAGAGGCGTACGCGCTGTCGTCCCGCGCGGGAGAGTCGCCGACCGTTACGACACGAAGCATCAGCGCATCCCCACGGGTGCGGTGTGGTGCAGCGTCAGGCGGCTTGCGCCCGCGGGCGCACCTGCCCACACTCTCCACCGTGACGTCTCCGGCGCCGGTGCCGCTCGGATGCAAGAGCGGCCATCCTGCGTGAGTCAGCCCGAGTGAGGCCCGGCGACGTCGCCACACTCGCGGAGCCCATCCATGGCCAAGCAAACACACCGAACGCCCAAGTCCGCGCGAACACCGTCCAATCCTTCCCATCCCGTGCCCTCCGCCTCGTCGAGGACCTCCAAAGGGGGCGCCGAGGGCGCGGGCAGGGACGAACCGGAGAAGCTGGACAGCCCACTGAAACCATTGCTGTGGTTGCTGATCCCATTGATCTTCATCCTGCTCTACGGTTTCCTCTCAGCGCACTGAGCACTGAGCGCGCGCCGTATGGTGCGCAGTCGTGTCCGCTGCTTCGGGTCGGCGCGTCGGAGGATCGGTCGCGACTGTGGTCGCGATCAGGTCCAGCCACGGCACATCGACGAAACGGACGCCCACCTTGAACTTCCTGTCCTCCGGCGAGGTGACGCGATTGCTGCTGGCGATCGCAGTGGTGGTGGGCGCAGCCCGTCTGTTGGGCGAGCTGGCGCGGCGGGGGAATCAGCCGGCGGTGCTGGGCGAGTTGCTCGCAGGCGTGCTGCTCGGTCCGACGGTGCTGGGTCGCATCGCCCCCGGGTCGGCCGCCTACCTGTTTCCCGTCGCCGGGACGACCGCCGACATCCTGAATGGGTTCGCGAACGTCGCGTTGGTCCTCTTCGTGCTCGCGGCTGGTCTGGAAATCGAGCTCTCGGCCGTGTGGCGGCAGGGACGCGCCGCCGTGCTCGTGACGGTACTCGGCGTGCTGGTCCCGTTTGGGGTGGGGGCCGGCACCGGCATGGCCTGGCCGGATTGGCTCGGGGCCAGCCCGGGGGTCGACGCACACGTCTTTGCGCTCTTCCTGGGCACGTCCCTCAGCATTTCTGCACTACCGGTGGTCGTCAAAACGCTGATGGACCTGAACTTGCTGCGCACCGACCTCGGACTGCTGGTGGTGGCCACAGCCGTCGCCCAGGACCTCCTCGGTTGGCTTGCCTTCGCCGTGGTGCTCTCACTCATGGGAGCGGGAGCGGCCGACCCATCACTCTCCTTGACGCTGGGCTGCGCGCTGACCTTCGCGGTCGGCATCCTGACGGTGGGTCGCTGGCTGCTGCACCGCGCCCTACCGTGGCTCGAAGCGATCGCCGCTGGCCCAGAAAGCATGCTCGCGTTCATCGCCACGGCGGCGTTGCTCTGTGGAGCCTTCACCGAGTGGATCGGCACCCACGCCGTGTTCGGCGCGTTCCTGTTCGGCGTTGCGATCGGCGACTCGCGACACCTGCGTCAGAGCACCCGCGCCGCGCTGGAGCGCTTCGTCGCCTCGATCTTTGCGCCGCTCTTCTTCGCCTCGATTGGATTGCGCGTCGACTTCGTGGCCCACTTCGACCTCGCGCTCGCGCTGGTGTTGACCGGAGTGGCCACGGTGGGAAAGGTCGGCGGCGGCTGGCTTGGCGCGCGACTCGGCAGACTGCAGAGCCGAGAGGCCTGGGCGGTCGGATTCGCCATCAACTCACGCGGGGCGATGCAGCTCGTGCTCGGGGTGCTCGCCCTGAAGCTGGGGTTGGTCGGCGACCGCCTGTTCGTGGCCCTGGTGGTGATGTCACTCGCCACGAGCATGGCGGCCGGACCCTTGATGCAACGAGCTCTCAAGCTTCGAGTTCGGCGCCACTTCACCTCGCATCTGGACGCGCGGTGCTTCGTGGCCGATCTCGAAGGGACAACTGCCGATGCGGCGATCGTGGAGCTTTCGCGCGCTGTCGCGCAGGCGCATGGTCTGGATTCGACCGCCATCGCCGAGGCCGTATTGGAGCGGGAGCACACCATGGCGACCGGTCTCGCAGCTGGCGTCGCGGTGCCGCATGCACGCATGCCCGGTCTCACACGTCCCATCATCGCCCTCGGCATCAGTCACGCTGGCGTGGACTTCGGTGGCCTCGACGGTCAACCAGCCACCATCGTGGTGCTCACGCTGACACCCGTCGCGGACGACCAGGCACAGCTGGAGTTCCTGGCCGACATCTCCCGGACACTCCGTTCGGAATCGGTCCGCACCCGGCTCCTTGCGGCTCGTCAGCTCGTCGAGGTTCGGGCAGCCCTGAAGGAAACCGACGCCGCTCAGGGGTGAACTGACGCTGTGGAGGTGCTCTGGACCTCGCGGCGGAAAGGGCCGACCCGCAAACGCCGAATGTCGTCGGCGCCGCGCCGGCGCGGTCTCTCGCCTACTCGAGCGCCATCGCCCGCAGATCCGTGAGTTGCTCGCTCGTGACCCCGTGCAGGCCGAGGTAGGTTTCGATCCCACCGGCCGCATCGATTCGCTGAAGCACGCCGTTGAGCCACGCCGGATCCACGGTGACGCTCGCGTCTTGGTTGTGCTCGAAGTCAGCCAGCACCTGATCCTGCGGCACGCCGAGCGCGAGCAAGACCAACGCCACCACCAGGCTCGCGCGATCGCGCCCGATGACGCAGTGGATGATCACGGGCAGTGCATCTGCCGCGGCCAGCTGCGCGAAGATCTCGTCCAGTACGGGCTCAGTGGCGTCGAGCGTATCCAGATAGACCTGCTCCGAAGGTGGCAGCAGCCGCGGAAGGTCGGCATTGAAGTAGACAGCCGTACTCGTCGCGCACTCGGCATCGGGCGTCTGAGCCGCATTGGCCGCCTCTCGCAGATCGATGACCGTGTTGATCCCCAGCGCCTCGAACTGGGCGCATCCGGTGCTATCCAGCGTACCTAGATGACCCGAGCGAATGATCACGTCGTCGCGCACTCGCTGGCCGTCCGCTGTGGTCAGTCCGCCGGTCTGGCGCGCGTTCGTCACTCCGCTGAGCTCCACGGGGCCGCCGGGAACGCCGCTCTGCCCGCCCGCTCCGCCGGCGGCTGTCCCGGCACTGCCGCCGCTGGGCTCGGTCCCCCCCGCTCCTGTAGCGAATCCGGCGCTGCCGCCATTGGGCTCAGCACCACCGGCACCCACAGTTGCCCCGGCGGTGCCGCCGCTCGGCGCAACACCACCCGCTCCCGCCGGCGTCCCGGCGGTGCCGCCGCTCGGTCCCGTACCGCCGGCCCCGGTCGCTGCCCCGGCACTGCCGCCGCTCGGCTCCGCGCCACCGACTCCCGTCGTCGCCCCGGCGCTGCCGCCGCTCGGCTCCGCGCCGCCGACCCCGGTCGCTGCCCCGGCACTGCCACCGCTCGGCTCCGCGCCACCAACCCCGGTCGCTGCCCCGGCACTGCCGCCGTCTGACGACTCGACCGAGCTCTCCTCGCTGCAGCCGAGCAGCACGATCGCACTCGCCAGGAGCAGCCCGCCCATCGCTCTATGGCTCTGCCTCATGACCATCACCCTTCGACGACAACCATCTCACACTTCGACCGGCTTGGGCCAGCCGCGGATGACCGCAGCGTCCTGCCTCGGCCAGGCACGGGTTTGCTACAACCGGAAGCCGGTTTCCTCTAGCCTCCAGGCATCATGCTGCCTGACCCCCCGACCACCGACCCCACCGCGCTATATGAACACCGCGACCGCGTGTGCGTGGCAGATCTCTTGATTGTCGCCGTTGCCGAGCTCGATCTGTTCACCGAAATCAACCGACAGCCCGGCACCGTGACCGAGCTGGCGAATCGCCTGGGAGTGGCCGAGCGCCCGCTGGACGTTCTGATCACGCTGTGCGCGGCACTCGATCTAGTGGACCGAGCGGCGGTCACCACCTGCACTGCTCTCGCGCAGCAGCATCTGGTACGCGGCTCTCCGTTCTACCTGGGCCCCTACTATGCATCGCTGAAAGGCCGGTCCCAGGTCGGCGAGATGCTCGAGGTGGTGCGCACGGGAAAGCCGGCCTCGTGGAACAGCGGCCAGAAAGCGCTCGACTGGGTCGAGGCGATGAAAGACGAGTGCTTTGCGGCCGAGTTCACGGCAGCCATGGACTGTCGCGGGAGCTACCTCGCACCCGCTCTGGCTGGAGCCGTTCCCCTTGCGGGACACTCGCGCTTGTTGGACGTGGCCGGTGGCTCGGGCGTGTACTCGTGTGCACTGGTGCAGGCCAATCCGGGTCTGCAGGCGACCGTGCTTGAGCGCGCTCCCATGGACCGAGTTGCCGCGGGACACATCGAGCGGCGCGGGTACGCAGACCGCGTCGACACCATTGCCGGGGACATGCTGCAGCAGCCCTATCCCGACGGCTACGACGTCCACCTCATCTCGAACGTCTTGCACGACTGGGGAGAGGTCAGGGTCCGGCAGCTGCTCGCAAAATCGGCGCAGGCTCTGCCAACCGGCGGACGGCTCGTCATCTTCGACGCCCACCTCAACGACGACAGGACGGGCCCGTTGGCGGTGGCCGAGTACTCGGTGTTCTTGATGCACGCCACCGAAGGCCGCTGCTATTCAGTGCCGGAGCTGTCGGGTTGGCTCGAGGAGTCCAAAATGAGCAACCTCGCTCACGTGCCGGTCGCGGCCCACCGGAGCGCCGTGGTGTCGGTGAAGCGCTGAGCGCCGCCCCCACCGGGCGCTCGCCCCCGCCCACCCTTGCTCGGAGTTTGGGCCGGGCAGTGTGAAGAAGATGGAGCAACGTCGCTGAGTTGA
>CAZSVU010000263.1:0-3377 GCA_964610275.1 uncultured Polyangiaceae bacterium
GCGACCAGGGCGTCGGTGGCGACCAGGGCGTCGGTGGCGACCAGGGCGTCGGTGGAACAGCAGGATACGCCGGCGCTCCGGACGACCGAGAGGTGGTCGCCATCGTTCAGGCCCAGGTGGCTGACGCCGGATCCATCACCCAGGCGGAGATCCTGACGCTGGTTACCGAAGCCGTGACCCTGGCGGGCGGTCTGGACTTCATCACCGACGGCCAGACCGTGGTGCTCAAGCCGAACCTGTTGACCATTACCAGTGGTTGGACCCAGCTGCCTGCGGAAGCCAACGGCGTCACCACGGACTGGCGCATCACCCACGCCGTGGCGACCTTGGTGCGTGCTCGGAACCCCAGCGGCCAGATTCTGGTCATGGAGGGCTCGGCCGACGACACAGAAGATGCTTATGTAGCCATGGGGTACACGCCGGCGAACTTCGCGGATGTGGGTGTCACGCAGCTCATCGCGCTCGAAGGTGCTAGCTGCACCACGCGCAGCCGGGACGGACTCGTGCAGAGACCTGCGGTCAACGGAACCCAGTACTGCGTGAACGAAATCTACTACAACGCGGACGTGATCATCAGCTTGCCCTGCTTGAAGACACACTGGCAGGCCGGCATCACCGGTGGCGTGAAGAACCTCGGGCTCGGCGCTACCCCCGCGGGCGAGTATGGCGGCAGCGGCTGCGCGCGAGACATGAACATCATCTCGCACGATCGGGATCCCTTGGCGCGGTGGATTCACGATTACTACAGCATCAAGCCCGCCGACTTTGTGGTCATGGACGGTCTGCGAGGGATGGCGCACGGCCCGGAACCCTCGTACGTTCCCGGCGGTGACTACGAGCAGGACCGCAAGAACATGCGGCTCATCCTGGCAGCTCGCAATGCCGTCGCTCTGGACACCATCGAGGCGCAGGTCGTGGGTTGCGATCCGTCGCAAATTACCTACCTCGGCATGCTCGAAGACAGTGGATTCGGCAGCGCGGATCCCGCGGAGATCCAGGTCCTGGGGCAGCAGGTGAGCAGCGTGAGCCAACCGCTCGCCGGCCCCACCTGGGCCTGCCCGGGCTGACAGGAGGCGGCCCGAGCCAACGCGGCGCGGTCGGGTCAGCCCCGACTTGGCACGCGGTTGGCCGCGCGCGCTGGCTCGCTCACGAGCAAGTACGGTCCTGGTCGCACGTCGTCATCCCCAGTGCCACGCAGTCGGCGTCGGCGTTGCACGAAATGTAGCCGGGGATGTTCAGATCGAGGGTGATGCTCGCGAACACGTCCAGATCCACGCGGCCGTGGTCGAGATCGACGGATCCGCGAGAACGGCGGGTGATCAGCACCGTTGGGAAGCCCGCCACGCCGAGATTGATGAGGCCGGAGACCAGGGATTGCGGGACCGAAAACGAGCCGGTGTCATCGACGAAACATCGGATGAGACCTCTGGCGCCGCCGTGATGGCTGATGTCGATCTCGATTTCGATGCGCGTATCGGCACCCGACCCGGGCGGGGTCCACTGCAGCGCCAGGTCCTGATCCGGCGGCATGTCGACCAACTGCGGATTGAGCATCGTCAGTGGTGCGATCCCGGTTCCGGAGATGGTGAACGGAGCATAGTCGCCACCTTCGGTGGCGACCTGAATGGCCGCCCCTTCGGCCGCGGGCGGGTACGACAGCGTCACCGTGCCCGAGGGTGTGTACGTATTGCTGCCGGTCATGGGGCTGATGGTGATCGGGCCACCGGCGGCGCTCTCCAGGCCGGTGAACGTCACGGTCCCCACGCTGTGAGCCGCGGGGTTGGGCTGACACACCCCGTCCGCGACACAGGTCGAGCTCACGTCGCACTGTGGATCGCAGAAGGGAGCACGTGGCGTGAGTAGATCGCAGCCGTTGAGTGACTCTTCCAGATCCAAGACCGTGGCTTGATTGATCGGAGCGTCCCGGACCACTCCGAACACCGAGGTGTAGGCGGCCCTGCCCGTCGTGGGATTGGCTGCGTTCAGTGCGACGTCGAAATTGCCGACTCGCGGCTCCTCGACCGTGCTGCCGCCGCCCCCGCTGGAGCTACCCCCGCTGCCCGGACCGCCTCCTCCGCTACCGGGCCCGCCCCCAGTGTCAGCGCCGTCAGAGCCGGCCCCGCCATCTGTCTTGGAGTCCTCTGAGCCGCACGCCACCAGGGTGAGCGCCGCGAGTGCGGAAACGGTTGCACCGATGATCCCGGTGGAAGCGAGTTGACGAAGAGATGCTCTGTTGGACGACACGACTACCTCACTCCTGCTTGAACTCGAAAGACGACTAGTGCCCTGTCTCGGAAGCAACAATCCATGAACGCGCCGTACCGCATGATTGTGGGACTCCCAGGTGGCTGTCGAGATAGGGCACATCGGCACCGAAGGTGCCGCATGAAAGACAGGGTGCTCTGGCTAGATCGCAGCGGAGCTGTCCTCCGCCGGGCCGCCACCCTCGCGTTCGGCCCGGCGGAGGACAACGATTGCGACTTGTGAGACACAGCACTAGTCACCCTACTTCGGTTGGATCCGGACGGCAGGCACGGTAGTTGGATTTCAGGGCCGGACGGCAAAACAGTACCAGCCGCCGTAGCCGCCGTAGGAGCCTACTCTTCGGTCACCTTCGGGCATGACCATGCTTTGGACGAGCGTGCCTCCCGGTGCGCAGCCGCCCTCATTCCACACCGAAATCCAATTGTACCCGCTCATGGCAGGCCAGGAGTGGCCGACTCGGGGGCACCCCTGCGGATCGCTGGTGGTCCAATCCCAGCAGGTGGCCTTCTCGAGGGCCCATTGCTCGGAGTAGTCACCGCATGCGCTCATCTCCGTACCGTCATTGGCGTACTTGCGGCCGTTTGTCCCGGATCCGGTCAGGATCTCGTGGTTGTCCACTTCCCCGGTGCCGTCGGGGTTGAGGTTTGGAACGCCGTACTCGTTGGGGAAGTCGTCGATGATGCTGGGATGTGCGTTGACGGGCCGGTCGTTGAGCAGTTCCTGGCTGTTGTTGGCGAACAACCGCCCCAGTCGGTCGTGCCAGGGACCCTGACCGATGCGGTCGATGGCATCCACCGTGCTCGTGCTGAGGAAGGCCACCCAGGTCTTGCTCGTCTGGCAGGGCGACGAGTACTCAGCCACCGCCTGGCAGATGGCGTCAGCGCCCGAGAGACCGCCGAGATCGCCTCCGAAGCCGTCGGGGTTGCCGGACTCGCGGATGACCGCCTCGTGGCTGATCAAGAAGAAGCTGAAGAGCTCTTCCTCCTCGGTCGGACACGTCTCGCTCGAGGCCCCACCACTGCCCGTGGCCCCGCCGCTGCCCACGGCGCCACCGCTGCCGAACGCGCCGCCACTACCCACGGCCCCGCCGCTGCCTACGGCCCCGCCGCTGC
>CAZSVU010000263.1:3477-7448 GCA_964610275.1 uncultured Polyangiaceae bacterium
CCACGGCCCCGCCGCTGCCCACGGCCCCGCCGCTGCCCACGGCCCCGCCGCTGCCCACGGCCCCGCCGCTGCCTACGGCTCCACCGCTGCCCGTGGGTCCGCCGACGCAAGTGCCGTTCGAGCAGGTGGCACCGGCAGGACACTGATAGCCGCACGCCCCACAATTCGCCGGATCGGCGTAGGTGTTCACACAACTTGCCCCGCACAGGAGTTGGCCTGCAGCACACGCGCAGCTACCGCCGGTGCAGGACTGTCCGCCCCCGCAGACGATGTCGCAGGCTCCGCAGTGCAGCGGGTTGAGGCTCACATCCACGCAACTCGAACCACATTGGGTCGTGCCAGTCGGGCACGTCGCGGTGCACAAGCCGGCTGCGCAGACCTGCCCGCTCGGGCACAGCATTCCACAGCCGCCACAGTTGGCCGCGTCGGTGGAGGTCATCACACACTGGCCGTTGCAGTTGGTGAGACCCGCCTGGCACACGCACTGCCCGCCGATGCAGCTGCTGCCGGTGCCGCAGGCGTTGTCGCACTGGCCGCAATGCGCGTTGTTGCTGTCGGTTGCCACGCATCCCAGCGCGCACAGTGTCTGCCCCGGTGCGCAACCGCCCGGATCCGAGAATCCGTCGTCTGATTCGATCGGTTCCGCGCTGCAGCCGACCGCGAAAGCCGCCAGAACCACAAAGCCCGAACTTAGGAAGATACTTCCCTTCATGCTCGCCTCTCCGTGAGCAGGGACCACGCCTGTCTTCGCTTTGGGAGTTCAATCGAGCGGATGCGCGATTGCTGCCCGGCAACTCCTCCTCCAAGGGTCACACGAACGTCACACTCGCGCACAGAACAAAGCGGGCGCGTGGGCAACTTCTGCCGGTGCCACAAAAATCCCCCCTGCCCCTGTGATTATGCGCGTCCCTCCCGCTGATGAGAGCGTGATTGTTCAACTGAAGCGAAACGAGTGAGCGCTCACATGTCTGCTCCGCGCTTCGCTGTCTTCTGTTCCGCGCGTTCACGTGTCCACGACGCACGTGCTGTTTTCTTCGCCGCACGCACCAGGCATCCAATTTTGCTTCTCGAGTCGCGCGAGCGCCGTCTCAGGTCGGGGCCGATGCGGGCGAGGTCGGCCACCGCTGAGGCGTCCGCCCACCCGAGTGTCCACCCCGGCGTGTGGCCAGATCGGTCAGCCAGGTGCGAGGGCAGCGCGTCTCGGGACGATGTTGGAAGGGATGTTCGCTCCACCGAGCCGCTCGCTCCCGAATCCCCACACGGCCCATGAGCAGGCTCGCCCTGCCTCCTGCATCGTAGGGTAATCTAAGGTCTTTTCTCGCGATCCCATGCTCCGCTCCGCGGTGCCGCGAGACGACTCTGCGGCAGCTGCTTCACCGGGTCACAAACGGGCAGTAGACGCCCGAACCCGGATGTGCGTAGAGGCGCATTTCGACGTACGGTGGATTCTCGTGCAACGGTCGGTGAGTTTCGACCCGCAACGCAGAGTCACTTCATCAGGAGTTTGGCAAAGTGGCAGAAGGAACGATCAAGCGGCTGACTGAAAAAGGGTTCGGATTCATCGACACGGGAACCGGACCTGACGTCTTCTTCCACATGTCGAGCCTCGAGGGGGTGACGTATGAGGAGTTGCGCGAAGGACAGCGGGTGACCTTCACCGAAGGACGCGGCCCCAAGGGACCTCGAGCCGAGAACGTCAAGCCAGTCTGACGTTTGAGCACCGGCGCCCGCTGCCCGGACGGCAGCGGTGCGGTCCGGTTTCGGTGCGCGTGGCTGGGGAATCAACTCTGGGGCCCTGGCGTTGGGAGTGGTGTGCGTGTCCCCATTCGCCTGCTGCTCGTGCTGCTGCTGCTTGGAGTGGTGGGCTGTGATCACACCTCCAAGCAGCTCGCCGAGACCCATCTCACGACCTCCCGGGCGGTGACGTTGGTACCCGACGTGCTGGAGCTGCGTCTGGTTCGAAACACCGACACCGCCTTCAGCCTGGTTGGGGATCTCATGGATGAACCCACTCGCTGGGTTGTGATTCTGGCCCTCCAAGGGCTAGCCGTCGTCGCCCTGCTGCTCGTGTGGGCTCGGCGCTGGCGCTTCGGTAACGTGGTGGAGCGTGCCGCGGGCGTACTGGTGCTCGGCGGTGCGCTGGGGAACCTCACCGAACGGATGATTCGCGGCTACGTGGTGGACTTCATCCACCTCCACCACTGGCCCGTGTTCAACGTCGCGGACATCGCGCTTTGCGTTGGCGTGCCGCTGCTCGTCATCTCGTTCGGCCCGGGGCGGCCGAGAACTTCCGAATAGCGCCGTCCTCGTCACGTCTGCGACGTAGGAATGGGTCGACTCGGGAAACGGGATTCTCCCTGTGAGGCCGCGATCGCGTGGGGTTTTTCAGTGTAACTTTTACCTTTCACTGAATGAAATCCAGCCAGACGACAGCAATACTGCCGGGGTCAGACAGTCTGGTGAAACATTGCCGTTGTCGGCGGTCGCCCGCTGTTCGTCTCGACCTGACTGTCCACAGTCAGCCAACCTGGACTTGACGCAGCCCGCTCCCGCGCGCTTGCATCTGGATGATGCGCGTCGACGCCTTTGCTGTCGCATGCGCCGTTTCCCTGCTGGCGGCGGCCTGCTCAGAAACGCCCCCGGCAGTCTCTGCCCAGAGCGAGGTGACCCCGGAAGAGCGGACTCCGTCGCGCCGGAAGCAGGCACGCGTGTCTCGAATCGAGCAGAGCAAGAATGACGCCGCGCCGCGGACGCCGACCCTGCCCAAGGAATGTGCAACGGCAGGGGAGCGATGCTTTCCGCCGCCCGAGTTCGTGAGCGAGATCTGCCGCGACAAGTACCTGAGTGTTGCGCTGGCAATGTTCAGGCGGAGCGCTCCTTGGGAGCACGTGTTCGTCAAGGTGCGAGACGTCGCAGCGGTGAACCAACTCGGCGGACCGGTTGGAGATCCCAGGCTGGTGTATTCCGAAGAGGTCGTGTTGCTGCAACACCGTCCGTACGTGCCCCAGGACGGCTTCGACATGAATGCACCCGACAACTACGACGTGCTGCGCTTGGATGGGACCTGTGCCACGCTCGCCGAGGACGAGTTCAGAGTCCACCGACCCAAGAAGCCCCAGTATGCCCCCATCGTTTGGAAGTATCTCGACTCCGCCGTGCAGGACGCGCTGCTGACCGACGAGGACGTCGAGCGGGCTCGATCGTCTCAGCGAGAGGACTGCGGAGGCATGTACTTGGGGGGCGGCAGCGTGGCTTGCCAGAAGGCTACGCAGAAGCTGGCGCAGACCATTCTGGCCGTGCTCAACGACGGGGTGCAGTTGCCGCCGCCGGAGAAACTGCCGGCTTGGTCGCGGCGGCCGGACTGACCGGGCTGCGGCTCCTCGTCGAAGATTGGCACAGCTGGCCACAATGTCCGGTGTGCCTCAAAGTGTCTCACCCAGAGAGCGACCGCGTGGGCGTGGTGCAGCGGTATTGCCAGCGACTTCTTGTGCGTTTGGCGGCCCCCGGACATTCCAGGCACTGGCACACGGTTTGCAGCGTATCGTCGCCATCGCAATCGGAGGCTCACGTGAGAACACTTGGCAGTTGGGCATTGAGCAGCTGGTTCGGCGCCGTGCTCATCGTTGGATGTGGCAGTGACTTCGACAGTGGGACCAGCACAAGCACCGATGGTGGAAACGCGGGAAGGCCAGAGAGCGAGGGTGCCGGAGCGAATGCCGTTGGCGGTGCAGCCGACGCAGCGGGCGGCTCTGGCGGTGCCGACGGTGGAGGAGGAACCGGTGGTGGTACTGGTTCGGGCGGTGAAGTCGGACTGGGGGGTGCGACCGGCGTCGGAGGCAGCGACGGTCTGGGTGGAGCCGTGGGTCTAGGTGGAGCCGAGGGATTGGGTGGAGCCGAGGGATTGGGTGGAGCCGAGGGTCTGGGCGGAGCCGAGGGTCTGGGCGGAGCCGAGGGTCTGGGCGGAGCCGAGG
>CAZSVU010000263.1:7548-12198 GCA_964610275.1 uncultured Polyangiaceae bacterium
GTCTGGGTGGAGCCGTGGGTCTGGGTGGAGCCGTGGGTCTGGGTGGAGCCGTGGGTCTGGGTGGAGCCGTGGGGAGTGGTGGCAGCGTGCCCACGTGCGTGGACCCGGACGCGGATGCCGCCACAACGCAGTATCCCTACACGGTTCAGACCACGGTTGACGCCACCGGCGGGTCGTTCACGGACACCTGTGACGCCGACGGCAATCTCATCGAGTACCAGTGCGAGCTCGGGTGCTACGGCGCGGTTCCCGTTACGGGATCGTCGGCACCGATCCCGAAGATCATCGGCGTCCCCTGCCTCATGGAGCCCACCGGTCAGGTGCTCTCCACAACCGTCGACTGCGGAGGGGAGTGCGTGGATGGCGCCTGCGTCGTCCACTGCCCGGAGCCTGGTGACCAGATCCTCTACGTGGCCCAAGACGGCGACGTGATAACGCTCGAGAACGTCACCAAGACGCGAACCTACAGCTGCACGGTGATCTTCGACCGAGCAGATGATGGCTACGATTGTGTTGCGACTGCCCACCTGGGAGCCACCACGGAAGTGTATTCACTCGGGCTCAGTAGTCTGCTCTGCGCCGGCGCGGAGCTCGGCAACATCGGCACTGACGACCCGAACAACGAACTCATGCAGGAGTGCACCTATGGCTGCACGACGGTGATGTAGTCGGCGCTCGACACCGAGTACGATCGATGGACGATGATCGAGCCACGGTCGTTCGCAAGATCGACCCATCCGCCACGGTCTGGCGACGCAAGTAGCCTGCACTGGACAGCCGGACACGATGGCAGGTTGCGCGGTGTCTACCTGGCACGGAATGCGCACCCGCCCGTCGGCCGAACCGCCTTCCGGGTCATGAGCCCGGATCGCACGAGCCACGTCCGAGCCCCGCGCTGGGAGCATGGCCGCCGCGGGCGCGCGCCAAATCGATGACACGCCAGGCGGGCGGTAAGCGTCCTAACTAGTGGCAGTTGGCGCGCCCGTGCGCGGGAGATATCCGGTATGAGACGGCGGATTGGCCTGGTAGCGATCGTTTTGGGGACGGCAGGGCTCGGCTCGGCGTGCAGTGACAAAGGTGGAGCCGAGAGCACCTCGGCTACTGGCGGCACGGCAGGTGCCCCGGTGGGATCCGTGGGTGGCGGCATTGCGCCATCCGAGTGTCCCGTCGGGTTCTCCGAGTGCGCCGGCACCTGTGTGGATTTGCTATCTGACCCCGCCAACTGTGGCGCCTGTGGCAGTCCCTGCCCGTCTGGAATGGGATGCATCGGCGGCGGTTGCGTGTGTCCTGCGGGCTTTGGAGATTGCGCTGGGCTGTGCGTCGAAATCCTCGCCGACGAGAGCAACTGTGGCGCCTGTGGCAACGTCTGCGCCGCCGGTCAGTCATGCCTCAACGGAGCTTGCCAGTGCCAGGGTGGACTGGCTCTCTGCGGCGCCGCCTGCGTGGACCTCGCGGCAGACTCGACCAACTGCGGTAGCTGCGGGAACGCATGCCCGGCAGGGCAGGTGTGCTCACTGGCCCAGTGCACGACCGGGGCCTGCCCGACCGGCCTCACGTTGTGCGCGGAGGCTTGCGTGGACCTCAGCGTGAGTCCCCTGCACTGTGGCGCATGTGGCAACGCTTGCCCGGCTGGACAGACCTGCGCGGGCGGAGTCTGCCTGTGCCCCAGCGGGCTGTCACCGTGCGACGGTCAGTGCACCGACACTCTGACCAACGTGCTCCACTGCGGTGTCTGTGGCAATGCTTGCGCCACGGGGCAAAGTTGCGTGGCCGGGCTATGCACTGGTGGTGGTAGTGGCGGATCGCCCGGCGCAGGAGGGGCCGGAACGGGCGGAGCACCGGGGAGCGGTGGCATGGGCACGGGCGGCGATCCGGGCAGCGGCGGAGACCCTGGTAGCGGCGGAACGGGCACGGGCGGAAATCCAGGCAGCGGCGGAACGGGCAGTGGCGGCGATCCCGGCAGCGGCGGAGACCCTGGGACGGGCGGCGATCCGGGCAGCGGTGGAGACCCAGGCACGGGCGGCGACCCGGGCAGTGGTGGCAGCGGGACCGGCGGAGGGGAGTGTCAGCCCCCCACTCCTGGAACGAGCGGCACCAATCCTCTCTTCACCGATATCCACACCGCCGATCCGGCGCCGATGGTCCACAACTGCACTTTCTACATCGCGTGCGGGCACGACGAAGGCACCGGTGGCTTCAACCTGAACGAGTGGTACATCCTGTCTTCGACCGACATGGTCAACTGGACGTACAACGGCGGCCCTGCATTGAGATTGAGCGACTTCTCGTGGGTGAACGCCAACGCCTGGGCCAGCCACCTGATCGAGCGAAACGGCAACTTCTACTGGTACGTTCCGGTCAACCAAGCCGGCGGCGCCATGACCATCGGCGTGGCGGTTGCGAGCAACCCGACGGGGCCGTACACCGACGCCATCGGTGGGCCGCTCGTCACCGACCAGATCGAGGTGGATAACTGGAACTACAGCGATCCAGGCGAGACTCCCTACACCATCGACCCGGCTGCTTTCGTCGACGATGACGGGCAAGCCTACCTCTACTACGGGGGGTTCTGGCGCCTGGTCGGCGTCCCCCTCAACGACGACATGATCTCGCTCGCCGGCCCGCTCGAGTACCTCCAGATCACCGGGGCGCCCGGTGATGGAGGGATCTTTGAAGCCCCGTTCATGATCAAGCGCGAGGGGACGTACTACATGATCTACGCGGCCAACCAGAATCCCGCGACCATTGACTACGCGACCGGCAACAACCCCATGGGTCCGTTCCAGTACCGAGGTCGCATCATGGATACGCTGCCCAACAACCCAGGAGAGGACCTCGCCACCAGCCACCCGGGCGTGGCCGAGTTCGCCGGGCAGTGGTACCTCGTCTATCACCTCAGCAACGGTCCGAACGGCGGCACCTATCGGCGGCAGGTGGCGGTCGACAAGATGTACTTCAACTCCGACGGCACCATTCAGCCGGTCACGCCGAGCTCGGGCCTCACGTTCTGATCGGGCGTCGTCAACGTTCCGGACCGTACGCAGCCAGCTCCGCGTTGCCACTCCAACCATCGACACCGTGGTGGTGGCGAGTGCGACAGTTGCATTGAGACGACGGATTCGAGTCGTCGGTCCGCGCACGCCGGATCGCAGGCGCGCACGCTTTGGCTTCCGGCGGTGAGGCCACACCCGGAAGCGCGAACCTTCGCGGCGAGGTTCGTTCGGGCTCCAGCGCCCCTCGGGGACAATCAACCCGCGCTGCCATTGTAACCGAGCATGCGGAAAACCCCGACGGACGTGCGCTTGCGATGTAACCATGGGGTGCAGACGAAGACGTCGTCCCGGTGCATGGACCGTCCCGAAGGGAGGCACCGTTTCGTGGAGTGTTCAGGTGAACATTTCCATGGGTGCACGACTTGGCTGAATGGATGCGGCGGCCAGTCGTCAGGCACCACGCGCACACGCGCCCACTAGGTGGGTGAGAGGGCGAGGTATTCGGAGTGTGAGTGAATCAATCGGCTCACGCTGCAACGGTCGGTGGCGCTGGCCGTGACCGGGCTCGCCGGTCGCCGGTCGATCCGTGCGCGCGCGCCCAGTGATCGGCCCCGGGCGCAGCTTGTCCGAGATTGGCATCCCAACTAGACTTCCAAGTGGCGGAATCGGCCGGCGTGGTGTGACTCGCGCCGAGTCCCCACAAGCAGCTTTCTGGAGAGAAGTACCGAAAATGAAGCGCAACATTCTTCTACTGGGTGCAGTGGTCGCGGTGGCGTTCGTGCATTGGGGTTGCAGTGACAGCAGTCCCAGCGCAACCGACGGCCTCATCATTCCTGGGGGTGTCGGCGGCGGCACGGGCGGAGACGGATCGGTCCCGGGCCAGTGCGCTGCGGACCAGATCACCTGCAACGGCCTGTGTGTCACGCCAGCGACCGACAACGCGAACTGCGGCACGTGCGGGACTCAGTGCGATCCGGGAAGGGCCTGCCTTGCCGGGCTGTGCGCCTGCATGTCGGGCCTGAGCGATTGTGCCGGGCAATGCACCAACGTGCAGGCGGATCCCAACAACTGTGGCACCTGCGGGACGATCTGTGGGCCACAGCAGGGGTGCTTCTCCGGCGCGTGCACCTGCCCCGGCGGGTATACCAACTGCAGCAACCAGTGCGTCGACATCACGTCCAGCGTGACCAACTGCGGGGGCTGCGGGCTCGCATGCCCTGCCGGGCAGGTCTGCTCGCTGAGCGCGTGCTCGCTCACCTGTGCCGCCGGCTTGACCAACTGCAGTGGTGCCTGTGTGAACGTGCTGAGCGACATCTACAACTGTGGCGGCTGCAGCATTGCCTGCGGCGCGGGTCAGAGTTGCGTGAACGGCGCCTGCTCCTGCCCGGCCGGGCAGACCAACTGCAGTGGTGCCTGCGTGAGCGTGCTGAGCGACATCTACAACTGTGGCGCCTGTAACGTCGTCTGCCCCGCAGGTCAGAGCTGCATTTCCGGTATGTGCACTGGCGGCGGCACGGGTGTCGGCGGCGGCACGGGTGTCGGCGGCGGTACGCAGGGCGTCGGCGGCGGCGCGGTGGGCGTCGGCGGCGGGGTGGGCGTCGGCGGCGGCGGGGTGGGCGTCGGCGGCGGCGGGGTGGGCGTCGGCGGCGGCGGGGTG
>CAZSVU010000264.1:0-12167 GCA_964610275.1 uncultured Polyangiaceae bacterium
GGCGTGGGGTCCTCGTTCATCACCGACCACAGCACGCCGTTGTAGTTCTCGCCCACGAAAGGAACCTGGCCGGTCATCATCTCGTAAAGCACCACGCACGTGCTCCAGACGTCGGTGCGTCCGTCCGAGTCCGTCTTGCCACGCGCCTGCTCCGGGGACATGTAGTCAGGCGTCCCCAGCAGCGAGCCCTCCAGAGTTATCTTGCTGCCGCCGTCGACCACCCGGGCAATGCCAAAGTCGAGCAGCTTGGGCTGCGGTCGCCCGGAATCGCCCTTGGCGAGGAAGATGTTCTCCGGCTTGACGTCGCGGTGCACGATGCCACGTGCGTGGGCCGAGGCCAGCGCATCCATGATCGGCAACAAGGTGCGAATGGCGTCGACGGCCGACATGCGCTGGACGCGGGACATCAGATCCGCGAGTGGCTCACCATCCAGAAGCTCGGTGGCAATGTAGGGATCGCCGAACTGAGTGGTGCCGAAGTTGAGCACGCGACAGATGGCGGGGTGCCCCAAGCGTGCCGCGGCCCGAGCCTCTTGCAGGAGCCGCGCCGCCAAGGTCTCCTGGCGCTGACCGCGATGGCGAAGCGCCATGAGCTTGAGGGCCACGTGCACTTCGAGCAGCTGGTCGTGCACCACCCACACCACCCCCATCCCACCCTCGCCGAGAGGCCGCACCAGCTTGTACCGGGCGTCGACCACATCCCCTTGGGCGTAGGGTCCGTCCAGCAGCAGATCGGTGTCCGACAGTTGCGGCATACGACGTTCACGGATCGCGCCTTTAGAGGGCGATCGGTACGCATCCTATCGTAATAGGCTCTCGAGTAGTACGTGGCAGCCCCGCCCCAGGATTTTCTAAGGCGTCGGTCAGGCGGCGCGCGTTTCAGCGCAACGGACCGCCTGGCCCGCAGGGTGCCCGGGTGCGACGTCCTGCGGCGCTCAGAACCGAGAAGCGGTCTCGATGCGGGACGTTGCACCTATACTGTAACCGCCTCGATCGGTGTCGGGGAGCACGGGCAGCGGGACTTCCGCTGCTCCCGGCGCCTGGAGGCGACCGGGCACGGTCAGAACGTACCGCTGATCCCGACGCTCCCCGGGCCGACCCATGCGGACACTGCCGGCGCCTTCGCCGGGCCGGGTGCCTCGGGCTCCAGGTGCAGCAGTGTGACCCCTGCGCCCAGACCCACCGCGCCCACGACGAAACCGACGGTGGTGAGAGTCCGCGCCATCCGAAATCGGTCGAGGTCGTCCTCGTACGCCGGTGGGCAGACGTGCCCGCTGCCCTCCGGCGTGCAGTTCTCGTCGAGCGTGGATTGGGTCTTGAGCATGATCACCAGCGACACCACGCCCGTCATGATTCCAGCGCCACCCACCGCGAAGCTACCGTAGGCCGCCGGTCGGTACGGAAAGTCGCTGGGTTCGTCCGGCTCGACCGGTGGGGGCTCGGGCTTCTGCTCGGGACCCTGCTCGGGCTTGGACAGATCGATCAGCACTGGCTCGTGCTGACCTGCCTGGATCGAGATGGTCTTCGTCTGCACGACCTTGCCGTCGAGAATGGCGACGACTTCGTGCTCCCCGGGATTCACGGGCCGCTTGGCACCCAGCAGGGCCGCCGGCACCAGCACGCCGTCCACGCGCAACTCGAACCCCGGAGTCTGGTGACCGATGCCTTCGAGCATCAAGGTGATTTGGGGGATCAGCGGGCGAATTCGCTTGAGATCCGCCTCCGCTTCCTTGGACGCGCGCTCGAACGCGTCGGGGGAATCGGCCTCCAACTCGGTGCGCCGAACGCGCTCGAATCGCTCTGCCGCTTCGATCAATTTGCCCATGCCCTCCAGTGCGCGACCTTCGAGCAGCGCCACGGTCGGTGCCGGCACGATCTCATAGGCGCGTTGGAGCTTGTCCTGGGCCTCGGCAAACTTCCCCGCTTGCAGCAACTCCAGCCCCTCTTGGGCCAACTGGCGTGCTGCCAACCGCGTCGCCTCGTCACGCGGTGCCTCGGTCTGCGCCGCCACCGCGGGGCTCAGAGCCAACGCCCCCGCCATGACCAGTGCCGTCAAGACCCTAACTCCGTTGGCCCGCTTCGCAATGCCCGGTGCTCGCCGGCGGTGCTTCACCCCGCGGCCGCGGTCAAGTTCGCGCGCGTCAGAACCCAAAGTCATAGTCTGTCGGAGCAGACTTCTTTTTTATCCTGCGCGGCCGGGGACGTACATACCGGTTCTTGCCGTGGCCGACACTGGCACTGCTGGCTGGCTCGGCCGAGCCGGCGAGGGCAGCTGAACCGACCGCGCCCGGCGAGTCGGCCGGGGCGCGCTCAGCCGAACCGTACGCACCCGGCAGGCGCTCGGTCTCGCCGGCCTGCGCCGGGGCAGCGCTCGAATCTGGATCCGGGTGTGCGGCGCCTGACCTCACCCACTTGCCCGCCCCGGTCCCGATCAGCAGCGCCGTGCCGAGCGCCAGACCGATCACCGCCGACGCAATACCCACAATCACCACGGGCCGTCGGCGTGCGGAGGACCGTCCCAAGTCGGGGTCGCGTGGGGCAAGCGAGGTCCCTGCCTCGGTCCCGGGCGCAGGACGACGAGCCCTCCCGGCATCCGGGCGAGTGGGCTGGCTGGCCGTGCCATCGGGCGGCAGCGTATCGACATCGGGGCCCGCGCCGTGCGCCGAGGGGGGCGGGCGGCGCGAAAGCAGATCAGCCTGATCACCGGCGAGGCCCGTCTCGAGCCAGGTCTCGCGCAGCGACGCGCCACAAGCGTCCACGCGCTCCCCCGTCTCGTAGAGCCACCGGGCCAGAGCCACCCCGAACTCTCGCATCGACTGCCACCGCTCGGAGGCTTCTTTGCACAGTGCCCGCTCGATGACACGCCACAGTTTCTTGTCCCCAGCCCCGTGCGAAGTCGTCGTCGGAGGTGCGTCGTGCGCGATGGCAAACAGCAGCGCGTTGTAGTTGTCGCGCTCGAACGGTAGGTGCCCGGTCATGATCTCGTAGAGCACCACGCCCAAGCTCCAGATGTCCGTTCGCGCATCGATGCCCTCTTCCCCGCGAGCTTGCTCCGGGGACATGTAGTCCGGGGTTCCGAGCAGCGTCCCGGCCATGGTGAGACCGGTTTCGACTTCGGCGAAACGGGCAATGCCGAAATCCAGCAGCTTGGGCTGCAAGCGTGTGGTCTCGTCGCGCGAGATGAAGATGTTCTCGGGCTTGACGTCGCGATGAACGATCCCCTTGGAGTGAGCGGCAGCCAACCCCTCGGCCACGGGTAGGATCATCTGCACGCACTGCACCGCGCTGGGGCGCTCCTCGCGGTCGAGCAGGTCGCCGATGGTCTCACCGTGCAAGAGCTCGATGACGACGAACGGGTCCCCGTGCTCGGTCTGCCCGAAATCGAACACCCGGCAGATGGCGGGATGGGCGAGTTGGGCGGCCGCGCGGGCCTCTTGGAGCAGCCGGGCGGCCAAGGTCTCCGGGGCCGGCCCCTCCTGCCGCAAACGCATCAGCTTGATGGCGACGTGGACCTGGAGCACCTCGTTGTGCGCCACCCACACCACTCCCATCGCGCCGTGACCGATCGGCCGCACCAGCTTGTACTTCCGATCGATCACGTCGCCCGAGCGGTAGCGCTCGTCGTCTTCGTGCGGCTGCGCTGAGGGGGAGTTCATGCGGGCGGGACGCGAGAAACGGGAGTCCAAATAGACTGCGGCGTATTTATCAGGCTGGCTCGATTCGGCCCCAAAGGCAAGCCGTTTCCTGGCCCATTTCCCGTACGGGCCGGCGATTTGATATGTCAAGCCTTACGGCAGTTTGGCATGGAAATTCAGGGCGCTCCTCAGCCGCCGGGGCGCCTCCCCTCGAGGCGCGGGACGCGGCCGCCCGACGGGCGCACTGGGACCGAAAACAGCCCGCGCCTCGCTCAGGCTCCGACGGCGCCCGGGGGCTCACCGGCGCGGCACGTCGCTGCGCTCGAGCTCCGACGGCGCTTCGATCGCCTCGGAACGTAGACCCGTGCTCACGAAATCCTGCCGCGTGGCGATCTGCAACTCGGTCGCGGTGCGATTCCGCGCGGGGGGCGGATCACCGTACAGCTCCAACTGCACGGCAGCCCAGAGCTCCTGGAGCAAAGCCGCCCCGTATTCGTCCCCGTCGGGACTGGCTTGGTGTCGCTCGAGTGCCTCGTCCGCTTCCTTCAGCTCCAGACGCGCTCGAACCGGATCCACGTCGGCCTTCTCGATGTAGCGATCGGTGAGCAAGACCGCGCGGTCCTCGTGGACTTCGATGAATCCAGCGCCCACGGCCACTCGGTGAGCCTCCCCCGCTTTCTGGAAGGAGACGATCCCCGTCGCCAGCGCCGCGAGCAGCGGACGGTGCCCGGGCATGACCCCGAATTCACCATCGACGCTCGGCGCGGTCAGGCTCTGGACTTCGGTGCGGAGGCATTCTCCGTCCGGGGTCACGATTTCCAGGGTGATGTCGCGGTCAGGCATCTTCTTCCCCTGCGTCGCCGGCTGCCGACTTCACCTGCCGGCGACCTCAGGACACCTCGCGCAGCTGGGCCGACTTGGCCTTGGCCTCCTCGATGGTGCCCACCATGTAGAACGCCTGCTCGGGCAGGTCGTCGAGATCTCCGGAGAGGATCTCCTGAAATCCCGAGATGGTGTCCTTGAGCGAAACGTAGCGTCCATCCACGCCCGTGAACTGGCTGGCCACGAAGAATGGCTGCGACAGGAAGCGCTGCATCTTGCGTGCACGCGCCACGACGAGCTTGTCGTCTTCGCTGAGTTCGTCCATGCCGAGGATGGCGATGATGTCCTGCAGATCCTTGTACCCCTGCAGCGTCTCCTGGACGCCACGCGCGACCTTGTAGTGCTCGTCACCCACCACCCGCGGGTCCAGCATGGTGCTGGTGGAGTCGAGGGGATCGACCGCCGGATAAATGCCGAGTTCGGAAATGGCGCGGGAGAGCACGGTGGTCGCGTCGAGGTGAGCAAAGGCCGTCGCCGGCGCCGGATCCGTGAGATCGTCGGCGGGCACGTAGATCGCCTGCACGCTGGTGACGCTGCCCTTGGTCGTGGAGGTGATGCGCTCCTGCAGATTTCCCATTTCCGTGGCCAGCGTCGGTTGGTAGCCGACCGCGCTCGGCATGCGGCCCAAGAGGGCGCTGACCTCGCTTCCGGCCTGCGTGAACCGGAAGATGTTGTCGATGAACAGCAGGACGTCTTGACCTTCTTGGTCCCGGAAATACTCCGCCACGGTCAGGGCGCTCAGGGCGACCCGCGCGCGCGCGCCGGGCGGCTCGTTCATCTGCCCGTACACGAGCGCTGTCTTGCTGAGCACCGACGCACCGCTCTCGAGCTTCGAATCACTCATCTCGAGATACAGGTCGTTCCCCTCTCGAGTTCGCTCCCCCACCCCGGCGAAGCAACTCACACCGCCGTGAGCCTTGGCCACGTTGTTGATGAGCTCCATGATCAGCACGGTCTTGCCCACGCCGGCGCCGCCGAACAAACCGATCTTGCCGCCCTTCCGATACGGCGCGAGCAGGTCCACGACCTTGATGCCCGTTTCGAAGATTTCGACGTCGGTGCTCTGGTCCACGAAGGCTGGAGCGGGGCGATGAATCGGCGCCCTCAGCTCCGTCTCGACCGGACCCTTCTCGTCGACCGGCTTCCCGACCACGTTCATGATCCTGCCCAGCGTGCCCGGACCGACCGGCATGCTGATGGGGCCCCCGGTATCCTTCACGTTGGCGCCTCGCACCAGCCCCTCTGTCGCGTCCATGGCGATGCTGCGCACCACCGACTCACCCAGATGTTGCGCCACCTCCAGCACGAGGTTGTCGGCTTCGTCCGAGATGTTCGGATTCGAGACCGTCAGCGCATTGAGAATGGTCGGCAGCTTGCCGGGCGGGAATTCCACGTCCACCACCGGTCCGATCACCTGCGTCACCTTCCCCGTGGCAGGGTCGGGATTACTTCTCGTCGGACTCGTCTCCGCCATCTCTGATCTCCTGCGCAGCTTCCGCGGGCCAGCGCCGCAACGCGACGGCGACCTGCGCGGGGTGTCTCTCGAACGCAAACGGGCACCGCCGCAACCGCGCCGGCGTCTACCACGGGTCGCTCAGGCTGCCAACGCGGCGGTCCAACCTCGCGACTGCCCGACCGCTGCTCCCTCCGCCGCGCGCGTCCCGGTCGGGTCTGTGCCCTGGCTCCCCTGGTGGCGATCACCCGATTCGGCCGTCACCGCTCTCCCCCGCCGGACGGCACATACTGGACGACCGGCCTTCCAACACGCGACCTCAGGCGTGGCCGGAGGCTACGACCTTTTCCGTGGCAATCCGCAACTCGCGTCCCTCCTGACCCGAGATGTGGCGACACCTCGCTCCCGTGTCAGGCTCGGGGGCGGGAGCGAGTCCGGCACCGCAAACCGCCACCCCAGTAAAAACGCTTCCTCTCCGGGCTCCAATGGGCAAGCTGACCTCGCAGGAGAGACCACGGGTGATTGAGCGGGAAACGATCGAGCGAGTCCGGGATCAGACGCGTCTATTGGATCTGGTCAAGGAGACGGTCAAGCTCAAGAAGGTAGGCTTGGGCTACGTGGGGAGTTGTCCGTTTCATCCCGGAACGACCCCCAGCTTCCACCTGAATCCGACGCTGGGGTTCTACTTCTGCAGCGGATGCGGCGCCCAGGGGGACGCATTGTCGTATCTGCAGCAGCTCGACGGCCTGACGCTGACCGAGGCGGTGGAGGTACTGGCAGAGCGCGCCGGCATTCCCTTCGCCGTTCCGCTGGAAGAGCGGGAAAGACACGAACGACGTCGAGCCTTGTATGAGGCTTGCGCCGCGGCGGCAGCATATTTCGAGCGCATGCTGCGGGAGCACCCCTGCTGCGGTCACGCCCAGGCGGAGCTCGCGCGGCGCGGGCTCACCTCCGACTCCCCCACGGGACCGATCGCCGACGCGTTGCAGGCTTTTCGCGTCGGCTACGCGCCGTACGGTTGGGATGGCTTGACCCTGCACCTCCGCGATTGCGGGATCAGCATCCAGGCGGCCGAAGCCGTAGGCGTGGTCAGCCCGCGCCGGACGAGTGTCGGGCACTACGATCGGTTTCGCCACCGACTGATGTTCGCGGTGACGGATCTGCACGGACGCGTGATCGCGTTCAGCGGGCGCGCGCTGCCCGAACCCACGGCGGACGAGTTGCATCGGGTCGGGGTGGCTCCGCTCGGAACCAGCGGCGGTGAGGCCGCAGCCAAGTATGTCAATTCACCCGAATCGCCAGTGTACCGCAAACGAGAGACCGTGTTTGGTCTCCACCAGGCGAGACGGTGGATCCGAGACGCCGACGAATGCCTCCTGGTGGAAGGCAACTTCGACGTCGTCAGCCTGCACGCACACGGCGTGAAAAACGCCGTCGCTCCCCTGGGTACCGCCTTCACCACCGAACAGGCTCGCCTCATCCGTCGGTTTGCACCCCGGGTCACGTTCATGTTCGATCCCGACGCCGCGGGACGCCGCGCGGTGGGTGCGAGCCGCGCCGCCTGCAACGAGGCCTCGCTGGCCGCCAAGGTCGCGACGCTCCCGGAAGGAAATGATCCCGACGAGCTGGTGCGAACCGCCGGCTCCGATGCGGTTCGTGCTCGAGCGCAGCTCGCGCGGCCTCTGCTCGAGTACCTGATCGACGCCACACTCGACAGCGGGTGTCCGGTGGACGACGCTCAGGCGCGCGCAGCGAAGGTCCGCGAGGCGGCGCAGTTGCTCGCCGAGGAGCCTGACCCGACCCTGCGAACGCTCGCGACGCAACAAGCCGAGCGCCTGGCTGAGCGGCTCGGCGTGGCCGACCCGCGGACATTTCGGGAGCTCAGCGCAACGGTCCGGCGGGCCCTGGATCAGGCTGATCTGGCCCGAGAGCCGACCGCGGCCCGACGTGCGCAAGCCCCGAATCAGGCCCGGTCTCGGGATCAATCCGGAGCGGTCGAACTGGAGATCTTCGGCTGTTTCTTGGACTGCCCGGACCTGCTGGACTCGGACGCGCCGGTTGAAGCCGGGGAGGTTCTAGGGTCTGAGGCGGCGGAGGCAATTGATGCGCTGCGTCAAGCTCGTGTGGGTGAAAAGGGATTAGATCTCGAACAATTGCTTGCGAAGCTGCCCCCGTCGATCCATCCATTCGCGGCGGCCCGGCTCGCCGCCCCTCTGTATGAGCGGCTCGACGACGCGAGGAGCAAGCTGCTGGACAACGTCAACAAGCTGAAACGGCTCCAGCTCAGGTGTTCGAGTCCCGAGGTGGAGGAGCTACAGCGCGCCGCAGCGTCTGGGGACTTCGACAAGGAAATCGCCTTGCTGCGCGAACACGAGCGTCGTGCGCGCAAGCGGCATGGCCTTTGAGATGAGGTAGCGGTGGGAGCAAGAAAAACGGATCGCTCGTCTGCGAAGAAGACCAGCTCGGCCCCGTCCCGGAAGACCTCCGCTTCGAAAGGTAGCTCGAAGAGTGCGTCTCGGACGGCCAAAGCAACCCGAGGGGTTGGAACAAGAGCCACCAGGCCCTCCACGGCGGCGAAGGGGCCGAGAGCTGGCAAGAAGACCTCAGCCTCGCTGACGACAAAGGGGACGAGGGGGTCCAAGGCTGCAACGCCCAACAAGCCCGCTAGGCGCCCCGCCGTCGCGTCCGGATCATCGAAGGGAGCGCGATCCTCAGCGACGACGAAGCCCGCCCGATCATCGACCGCGAAGGTCGACCCCAAGGGCAAGGCTCAGGCGGCCAGGACCGCCAACGCCAAGGCGGAGGCCAAGGCGAGGGCCGAAGCCGTCAAGGCCGCCAAGGCCGAAGCCGCCAAGGCCGCCAAGGCCGAAGCCGCCAAGGCCAAGGCCGAAGCCGCCAAGGCTGCCAAGGCTGCCAAGGCCGAAGCCGCCAAGGCCGCCAAGGCTGCCAAGGCCGAGGCTGCCAAGGCCCCCCCAGCCGAGGCCGAAGGTGCAGGCGAGAGCGATACCGACGTGATCGACGGCGCCGCTCCGACCCGGACCAAGACCAAGAAGTCTGCAGCATCAGTCGAGGCGGACCTCGCGCTGCGGGGCGAGTCCGCGCCCGACTCGGGCCCGGCCAAGGCCAAAGGCTTCCTCACCTACGACGACGTCGCCGACGCGCTACCCGACGATGCCAGCCCCGAGCAGGTGGACGAGGTGCTCAGCGCGCTGAACGGCGACGACATCGAGGTCGTCGGGGACGCCCACGTGAACGTATCGCGCCTTCCACCTGAGGATGACGAACTCTCCGGTCCACACAAGGGCGGGTCGAAAAACCTGGATGACGTTCCCGAATCCTCGGCCCAGCCCACCACGGCGTCGGCTCCGCCTCCCTCGAAGACCCCGGACGACGACTACTACAAGAGCAACGACCCCGTCCGGATGTATCTGCGCAAGATGGGCAGCGTGGCGCTGCTCACACGCGAAGGCGAAGTCGAAATCGCCAAGCGCATCGAGCAGGGAGAGAACAGCGTTCTGGCTGCCATCCTCAACAGTCCAGTGGCAGTGCGCGAGATCATCGAGATCGGCGAGCGGCTCCGCAATCACAAGATCCGCGTAAAGGACATCGTCCGTGATGCCGAGGACGAGGAACACGAGTTCGACGAGGAGGAAGCCGACCGCCGGATCATCCGGTTGATCGATCGCGTCAAGCGCCTCGACAAGAAGAATGCCGAAAGCGCCGAGGAGCGCAAGGGCGCTGTCGAAGTGCGCCGACGGCAGATGGACAAGGAGACGGCGGAGAACAAGAAGGAGCTCGTCAAGACGCTGCAGGAAATGCGTCTGAACAAGAAGACCATCGATCGTATCGTCTCGAAGCTCAAGGCGATGATCGAGCGAGTTCAGCGCGCGCAATCCCGCGCCAACGAGGTCGAACGCGTCACCGGCGCCAGCAAGACCGAGCTCCGCAAGATGCTGCGCGAAGCGAAGGACGACCGCGACGCCGAGCACTCCGTCGCCGAACGACTCGGGGTGCGTGCCTCCTACCTCGAAGAGATCGACCAGGCGCTGAGGAGTTCTCAGAAGGGCGTCAAGAAGGTCGAGGAAGAGCTGAAGATCGACGTCCCGGAGATGCTGCGCACCTACGAGGCGATTCTCGCCGGCGAACGCAAGGCCGAGAAGGCCAAGGCGGAGCTCGTGGAGGCGAACTTGCGGCTCGTGGTGTCGATCGCCAAGAAGTACACCAACCGCGGTTTGCAGTTCCTGGACCTGATTCAGGAAGGCAACATCGGCTTGATGAAAGCGGTGGACAAGTTCGAGTACAAGCGAGGCTACAAGTTCAGCACCTATGCGACTTGGTGGATTCGCCAGGCCATCACGCGTGCCATCGCGGACCAGGCCCGCACCATCCGCATTCCCGTGCACATGATCGAGACGATCAACAAGCTCATCCGCACCTCGCGCTACCTCGTTCAGGAGTACGGCCGCGAGCCGACACCCGAAGAGATCGCGGAGAAGATGGAGCTACCGCTCGACAAGGTGCGCAAGGTCCTCAAGATTGCGAAGGAACCCATCAGCCTCGAGACACCCATCGGCGAAGAAGAGGATAGTCATCTGGGAGACTTCATCGAGGACAAGAGCGTCGTGAGCCCCGCCGAGGCCGTCATCAACATGAACCTGAGCGAGCAAACGCGGAAGGTCCTGAAGACGTTGACACCTCGCGAAGAGAAGGTACTTCGTATGCGCTTCGGCATCGGCGAGAAGAGCGATCACACCTTGGAGGAGGTGGGTCAGGACTTCGAGGTCACGCGCGAACGCATCCGCCAGATCGAAGCGAAAGCGCTACGTAAGCTGCGCCATCCCAGCCGCTCCAAGCAACTCAAGAGCTTCATGGAGAACTGAGCTCGGCTCAGTTTCCGGTCCAGGGCTTGCCCAGGGTACGGAGCGCGGCTTCGGCCTCGGCGCGGTAGGGTGAATCCACCGGTCCATCCTTGAGAAACGCCTGCCAGTGCGGCGCGGCCTCGGGCCGCATACCCATCGACCGCGCCAACAGTAGGTGCGCCTGCACGACCCACCGCGGCTGAGCCTTCTCCTTCTCCGCCAACTCGAGCGCCTTGCCGAGCTGCACCTGCGCGGCCTCGTGGTTGTTGTTCGCCGCGAGGATTTTCCCGAACCGATAGCGCCAGACCGAATTGTCGGGCTGTGCGTCGATGGCGGCGCGCCACTCGGTGATGGACTGACCTTCCTGTCCGAGGTCGTAGTACGCCTGGGCAAGTGCTGCGTGCGCCTCATGGCGACTCGGTCGGAGCTCCAGTGCCTTCCTGAGATCGTTGACGGCATCCGCCACCCGTCCCTGCCGGTACGCCAATATCCCCCGCTGCCAGTATGCGTCGGCCAGGCCCTTGTCCAACTCGAGTGCACGGGCGAGCGCCTTCTGGGCCTTGAAGCTATCGCCCGCCTCGTTGGCTGCCCAACCGACGTACAGGTGGTACTCCGCTCGATGCGGGTCCAGGGCAGCTGCGCGCTCGAGCTTCTTGAGCGCCTCGGCGAGGTTCTTTTCCAACAGCAGAGCCCGCCCCAGGCAGTGATTGGTCTCGGCCGAGTGGGGTCGCTGGGCGAGCACCTTGCGCAACAGGTCGAGCGCACGTTCGGTGCGTCCGGCGGCGATCTTCCCGCAACCCACACGCAGCATGAGATCGGGGTCGTTCGGCGCCTTCGCGAGAGCGCTCTCGTACGACTTGAGGGCGTCCTCGGACCGGCCGGACTCTTCGAAGAGCAGCCCGCGCTCCAGGGCCAAACCTGGGTAGTCACGGTCCACATTCGACACCTCGTCGAAGACCTTCAACGCCTCGTCAAACTGGCGATCGCGTCGCAGGGTGACCCCGAGACGGAACTTCACACCCACATCGTCTGGGTCCAGCTTGAGAGCCGTCCGGAGCTCCTCCAGCGCCGTCTCGTAGCGGCCCAGGGTCAGCGCCAGCTCGCCGAGCGCCTTGTGAATGCGCGGCGAGTCCGGCAGCCGCCGCTGTGCCTCATCCAGGGTGCGTCGTGCGTCTTCCTCTTGTCCCTTCTGATTGAGCACCATCGCCAAGGCCACGTAGGCGTCCACGACCTCGGGTGAAGAGCCCCCGAACTTGATCGCCCGCCGGTAGGCTGCCTCGGCAGCGTCTCGATTCCCGACCGCCTCCAGCGATTTGCCCTCCCAGTAGGCGACTTGCA
>CAZSVU010000265.1:0-12162 GCA_964610275.1 uncultured Polyangiaceae bacterium
CCGCCAGATCGGCTTCGTCGTCGACGAGGTGCAGGGCGAACAGGAGGTGATGGTCAAGACCCTGGGCCCGCAGCTCATGCGGGTCCGCAACGTCGCCGGCGCCACCATTGCGGCCGGCGGCGCGGTCATCCCCATCCTCAGCGCTGGCGACCTCGTGCACGCTGCGAGCACGGCCGGCGCGGCGGCGGCGGCGGACACCCCGGGTGACGCCGCACCGGCGCCGCGTGGTCGCCTCCTCATCGCCGAGGATTCGATCACCTCCCGGACACTGCTCAAGGGCATCCTCGAGGGCGCCGGCTACGAGGTGGTGACCGCGGTCGATGGCCTGGACGCGCTGACCGGGCTCAAGACCGAGCCCTTCGATCTGGTCGTCTCGGACGTGGACATGCCACGCCTCAACGGCTTCGAGCTCACCGCCAAGATCCGCGCCGACCAGAAACTCGGCGACCTGCCGGTCGTGCTGGTCACGGCGCTCGCCTCGCAGCAGGACCGCGAATACGGCATCGAGGTCGGCGCCAACGCGTATCTCGTGAAGAGCGATTTCGATCAGAGCAACCTGCTCGAGATCGTCCGGAGGCTGCTGTGAATCGACGCCGGGAGGGCCAGCTATGATCAAGGTGCTCGTGGTCGAGGATTCGCGCGTGATCCGGGACTATCTGGTGTGCGTCCTCGAGAACGATCCGATCATCGAGGTCATCGGTACCGTCGCCAGCGGGGAAGCGGCGCTCGAGTTCCTGGACGCGCACGCACCGGACGTCATCCTGATGGACATCCATCTGCCGGGAATCGACGGCTTCGAGACGACCCGGCGGATCATGTCGTCCAAACCAGTGCCCATCGTCGTGTGCACGGCCAGCACGCATTTCTCCGAGGTGCACACCGTCATGCGTGCCCTGGAGGCCGGCGCGCTCGCGGCGCTGAAGAAGCCCCGAGGGCTGGGCGACCCCGAGGCCGAGGCCGAGGCCGCCGCCATCGTCGACAACGTCAAGCTGATGTCCGAGGTCAAGGTGGTGCGGCGGTGGAATCGGCCGTCTGCAGCGGCACCGCGCCCGGTCCCGGCCGCGGCCCAGCCAGCGCCGCTCGATGGCGTCCGTCAGGACGCGGCCATCGTCGCGATCGGCGCTTCCACCGGAGGCCCGCCGGCGCTCGCTCAGATCCTGTCGGGGCTGTCGCCGGCCTTCGCCGTGCCGATCCTGGTGGTTCAACACATGTCCGCAGGTTTCACCGCCGGGTTCGCCGAGTGGCTCGCCACGGCTTCGGGCCTGCCGGTGCACGTGGCTCGCGGTGGAGAGATCCCGCTCCCGGGCCACGTCTACGCTGCGCCCGACGATCATCACCTGCGGGTCGGCCCGGGAGGCGAGCTGCAAACGAGCCGGGATGAGCCGCATGGCGGCCTGCGTCCGTCGGTGGGGATCCTGTTCCGCTCGGTGGCCGAACGCTTCGGCCGCCGGGCCATCGGCGTGCTCCTGACCGGCATGGGCCGCGACGGCGCCGATGAGCTCAAGCTCATGGCCGACCGGGGCGCGCTCACCGCCGCACAGGACGAGGCCAGCTCGGTGGTGTTTGGCATGCCGGGCGAAGCCATCCGGCTGGGCGCGGCCCGCTTCGTGCTGTCGCCCCAAAAGCTCGCTGACTTCTTGAATGCCGCCATTCGGCGTGACGTGGGCAAGGAGGGGACGAATGACTGACTCCAAACGAACCGCAGGGAAGCTCGTGACTGTCCTCGTGGTCGAGGACAGCCCCACGCAGCTCGAGCAGCTGCGCTTCCTGCTCGAGGAGGCGGGCTTCTCGGTCGTGGCCGCGACCAATGGCAGCGAGGGGCTCGCGGCAGCCCGGACCACCGCGATCGACGTGGTGATCTCGGACATCGTCATGCCGGAGATGGATGGCTATGCGCTCTGCACGGCGCTACGTACGGACCCCACGCTCCGGCACATACCGGTGATCCTGCTCACCTCGCTCACCGATCCGCGGGACGTGATCCGGGGGCTCGACGCCGGAGCCAACAACTTCATCTGCAAGCCGTACGACGACCGGGCGCTGCTCGCGCGCGTGCAGAACGTCCTGGCCAACCAGCAGATCCGCAAGGATGCGCCCAGCGAGATGGGGATCAGCATCTTCTTTGCCGGGCAGCGGTTCTTCATCACCGCCGACCGGCTCCAGATCCTCGATCTGTTGCTCTCGACCTACGAAAACGCGGTAAGCCAGAACGCCGAGGTCCTCCGTGCTCGCGACGAGCTACGCACCCTCAACGCCGAGCTCGGGACGCGGGTCGCGGAGCGCACGGCCGAGCTGGCGGAACGGCTTAAGGAGGTGCAGTGCCTCAACGCCATCTCGACCCTCGTCGCCGAGCCGTGTGAGTCAATCAGCGAATCGCTACAACTTGCGGTGGACCTGATCCCGCCGGGCTGGGTGTGTTCGGAGTTCGCTCGCGTCCGGATCCGGTTCGGGGGGCAGGAGTTCGCGTCGGCCGGCTTCAAGGACACCGCCTGGGAGCTATCCACCGACATCGTGGTGTTGGGAGAGGCCGTCGGGACGGTCGAGGTCTGCTACCTGCACGAAACACCCTCGCGCGATGGGGGGCCCTTCCTCCAGCAAGAGCGGGAGCTCGTCGTGGATATCGCGCGCCAACTCGGCGTCATGATCGGGCGCAAGTGGGTCGAAGACCGTGACCGGCTCATGCGCGACGTGCTCCAGTCGCTGAACCGTGAAGGGGCGGGGCTGGGCGCGATCCGCGGCATCGCGCAGCTCATCAAGCAGGCCACTGGCATCGAAGCCGTAGGGATCCGGCTGAAGGATGGGGACGACTTCCCGTACTACGAGACGAACGGCTTCCCAGACCATTTCGTGGCGATGGAGCGCTGCCTCTGCGAGCACGACGCGACCGGGGCGATCGTACGCGACGTGCAGGGAAACCCCGTCCTGGAGTGCATGTGCGGGAACATCCTGTGCGGTCGGACCAATCCGAAGCTCCCCTTCTTCACCGAAGGGGCAAGCTTCTGGACCAACTGCAGCACCGAGCTGTTGGCCTCGACCACCGAGGAGGACCGCCAGGCGCGCACGCGCAACCGGTGCAATGGCGAGGGATACGAATCCGTGGCGTTGATCCCGCTCAAGACCGGCGATGAAGTCGTCGGGCTCTTGCAGCTCAATGACCACCGGCGCGATCGATTCGACCTGGAGGAGATCCGTTTCTTCGAAGGGCTCGGCGCCAGTATTGGCGTCGCACTTGCGCGCGACCGGGCGGAGACGGCGCTGCGGCAAGAGAAGGAGTTCACAGAGAACCTGGTCGACACGGCGCAGACGATCATTCTCGTTCTGGATCTCAAGGGGCGCATCGTGCGGTTCAACCGGCACCTGGAGGAACTCGCGGGATTTCGGCTCGAGGAAGTCCGTGGCCAGGACTGGTTCGACACCTTCCTCCCGGTTCGTGACCGCGCCCGCATTCGGCAGCTCTTTCGATCCTGCATGTCTGGCTCTCCGACGCGCGGAAACGTCAACCCGATCGTCACGAAGGACGGCAACGAGCGCGAGATCGAATGGTATGACGCTGTGGTCGTGAACGACGGCGGCGAGATCACGGGCGTTCTGGCAAGCGGGCAGGACATCACCGAGCGCCGCCGGGCCGAGCAGGCGACCCGAGACCGGGAAGCCGAGGTGCGGCAGCTCAACGCCGAGCTCGAGGCGCGGGTCCGCGAGCGGACCGCGCGGCTCGAGGCCGCCAATGCTGGGCTCGGGTCCTTCGCCTACTCCGTGTCCCACGACCTGCGGACGCCGCTGCGGGCAATCCATGGCTTCAGTCGCGCGCTGGTCGAGGACTGTGGCGAGCAGCTCGACGCCGTAGGCCAGCAGCACCTGGATCGCATCTGCGCCGCGACCGAGCGGATGGGGCTGCTCGTCGACGGTCTGCTCGAGCTCTCGCGGTTCGCGCGGGCCGAGCTGCGCCGGGGGCCGCTGGATCTCGGGCAGATCGCGGCTGAGATCATCGCAGAGCTGAAACGTGCCGAACCGGAACGCGCTGTGCAGGTGACTGTCGCCGTCCCCCTGACGGCGCGGGGTGACCGCAGGCTGGTGGGTGCCGTGCTCGACAACTTGCTCGCCAACGCCTGGAAGTTCACGCGCGGCCGCGAGACGGCGACCATCGAGGTGGGCCACGAGGAGCGGGATGGCGAGACGGCATACTACGTGCGCGATAACGGGGCCGGCTTCGACATGCGATACGCGGACAAGCTCTTCGTGGCCTTCCAGCGCCTGCACGCAGCCGACGAGTACGAGGGTACCGGGATCGGCTTGGCCACGGTGCAGCGCATTATCGTCCGTCACGGCGGTCGGGTCTGGGCCGAGTCCGCAGTCGACCAGGGAGCGACGTTCTACTTCACGCTGGGCGAGGTGCCGACTCCGATGATCGGCGCGGACTCGTACCCTCGATCGAAGGTTGGATCGGGCGGCGTGAAGATCGTGGAGCAACCTCGGTGAGTTGGGGTGGGGGAGGTGTTGCGGAGGAGAGGCGCACCAATTCGCAGTGCGGGTCGGGGTCAGTCGACCGGGGCCGCGAACCGGGGCCGCGAGCCGGGGCCGGGACCGGGACCGGGAGCCGGGGCCGGGGCCGGGACCGGGACCGGGACCGGGACCGCGAACCGGAGCCCGGATCGGGACCGGGAACCGGAGCCCGGACCGGGACCGGGAACCGGAGCTGGGACCGAGGCCGCGACAGCGGCGGAGGCCGTGGCCGTGTCAGCGGACAGCGAAGCGGTCTACCCGGTCGGTGTCCCGGACCCGGTCACGGTCCCCTGATCCGGTCACGAACCCATCGATGTTTCGGCGGCCGCTGGCGGCCGACGGAACATGGATCAAGGGTGGAGATCGGCCTTGTCAGGTGCGGAGCGATTGCGCCAGTATGTAGAACGGTTTGGCCTGGGTTCACCGGCAGGGGTCGGCGCCCGGGCGAGGGTGCAGCCATGCCGGAGCCCACCACTTCCCCGGTTCCACTTGTTCGACGAGTCCTGCTCGTCGACGACGACGAGGACGTCCGTCGCGTCTTCGCCCGTGCGCTGCGAGACGGCGGCTTCGACGTAGATGTCGTGGGTGACGGCTCCGAGGCCGTTTCCCGGTTTGTGGCCGGCAAGTTCGACGCGGTCGTCAGTGACATCAACATGCCTGGGCTCGACGGGGTTCAGCTGCTCCGAAAGCTGCGTGAGCTCGATCTGGACATGCCGGTGCTGCTCGTGACTGGCCAGCCGAGTCTGGACACTGCGGTGAAAGCCGTCGAGCTGGGCGCCCACCGGTACCTACAGAAGCCGATTGACCCCGACGATCTCGTGCGGGTGGTCGGCCAGGCCGCTGACCTCTGCCGGCTGGCGCGAGTCCGGCGCCAGCTCGTCGACTGCATGATCGAGGCGCCGCCGCAAGTGGGGGATCGCGCCGGGCTGGAGGCGCGCTTCGACCGGGCTCTCGAGGGGCTCTTCATGCTCTACCAGCCGATCGTCGACCAGCACGAGCGACGAGTTCTCGGCTACGAGGCGTTGATGCGGTCCAAGGAGTCGAGCATTCCGCATCCCGGTGCGCTGCTCGACGCGGCCGAACGCCTCGACCGCATCATCGACCTCGGGCGTGCGGTGCGTCGTGCCGCGGTGCGTCCCCTGGACCAGGCCCCCGCCGACTGCCTGCTCTTCGTCAACCTTCACACGCACGAGCTCACCGACGACTTCCTGCTCAGCGCAGAGTCCCCGCTGGCGGAACATGCCAAGCGGGTGGTGCTCGAAATCACCGAGCGCGCGCGGCTCGAGCGGGTACCGAACGTGACCTCGCGGATCCAGCAGCTTCGCGAGGTCGGCTACCGAATCGCCATCGACGACCTCGGTGCCGGGTACGCGGGCCTGACCAGCTGGGCCATGCTGGAGCCCGACGTGGTCAAGCTCGACATGGCACTGGTGCGCGACATTCACCTGGCGACGACCAAGCGCAAGCTGGTGGGATCGATCGTCCAGCTTTGCTCCGAGTTTGGTATGCTCGTGGTGGCCGAAGGCGTGGAAACCACCGACGAGCGTGATGCGCTGCTCGAGCTTGGCTGTCGCTACTTCCAGGGGTACCTGTACGCGAAGCCGGCGCCGCCCTTCGTGACGCCACAGTTCTGACTCCTTTCGCCCCCGGGCAAAGTGAGCGGCTCGACCGGCTCGTCCCCGTCCTCGAGAGGTTGCCGGACGGGGGACGCCGGCGTCGTCGACGAGCCGCACTGCGAGGTCTGGCGGGTGCCCATGACCCACCGTACCGGGTCAGTATGACCGGAATCATCAATAAAACTCAAATGTTAGAGCCTAAAGGTCCACGCGGAAGTGCCCTTCTCAAGGCACGTGGACACACTGATCAGCACCTGCCCGGAGCCTCGCATCAGCCTGCTGCCGACGCTGTCGACGAGCGGCGCGCTGAGCCTCCGGCCAGTGGCGTGGACCGAACGCCCCCCGGCGATTGTAGGCCAGAACCGCGCCCCGAGGTGTTCACGAGGGGTGCGCCGGTACCCCGCGGCATGGCTGGGAGCCGTTGCTGCGGTCGCCGTGCTGGCGTCCCCGCTGTTCGGGCTGGGGAAGTCCGCGGTGTCCGTCCGTGGCGAAGTCGTGAGCGGCGCGCCCGAGATCAAGCGCACCGACACCGGCGAGCTCAAGCGCTGGCACGAGGCAGAGATCACGGTGCACGTCGACTCATCGGTCGACGCCGCGGGGCCAGGTGCCCGAGACGCCGTGATTGCCGCCCTGGGCGCCTGGCAGGGAAGTGGCAGCCACATGCCGCGGCTGACCGTGAGCCATGCGACGGACACCCCCGCCTCGGCCACGCGAGACGGGAGAAACACCGTACTGCTGGCCCCCATCGACATCCCGGGACACCAGAACGACCTGGCCATCACCGTGAGTCACAGCGACTCCGTGACCGGCGAAATCATCGAGGCGGACATCATCATCAACGCGCGGCACGCATTTCGCGTGTTGGACGACGACGCCGGGACTGCCGACCAACTCAGCGGGGCAGCCGTTGAGGTCCGCGGCGACGATTCGGGCGACGATGACGACCAGCGCGACCATCTCGGTGGAGGCGACCGGCAAGTCGATGAAGGGGCTGAAGTCTCGGAAATCGCGTCGTGCGGCGGGGTGCGACACGACGACGCTTCTTGCCACCACGCCTACGACCTGCAGAGCGTCGTGACCCACGAATTCGGCCACTTCTTTGGCCTGGGAGAGGATCGCGACGACCCATTCGCTACCATGTTCTTCTGCACCAGCACCTGCGAGACCCACAAGCGCTCGCTCTCCGATTCGGATACCGAGGCGATGGGTGAGGTGTACGCCGAAGGCGCCGATGGCGGGCCGGAGGTGCAGTGCAGCGTCGGGGGGGCCGGGATCCCCAGCGGGCGCTGTCCCTTGCCCTGGGTGGGGGGAGCACTGCTCGGATTGGCCGCGCTCCTTCGGCGCCGCGACTGCCGCTCGCGCTGAGGGAAGCTCAACGCCGAGCCCACGCCGGCGCCCGGTGCCACTGTAGGTTCTGCCCCCGCTCTCCGCCGTGAGGCCGACGAGCGTGTTCCTCGTGGCAGTTCTGCGTGGCGACCCGGTGGACTGGCCGAGGTGCACGCCGGCCTCGCCAGAGTCGCGGCGTCATCTGTGCTGCGGCCTGACCGCGCCGGTCGCGATGACCCGGTGGAAGTCAACGTGACCTCGCGCCTGCACCCCGAAGCACAGGGGTTTCGTCGTCCGCTCGCCGGCACGCTCCCTGCAATGAGGGGATGCAGAGCCATGACGACGACATCGATTCTCCCGAACACTCCGACCACGGTCAGCATTCAATTGCGCCGCGTCGACCACCTGGTGCCGCAGGTTCGCCGCATGGCGCGGCGGCTGGCGCGCCGGCTGCCACCGCAGGTCCTGCTCGAGGACCTCGAAGGAGCCGGCAGCCTCGGGCTCGCCACGGCCCTCGACCGTGCCGATCGCTTCAGTGACTCCCCGCGCTTCACCGCGTATGCAGTGCAGCACATCCGTGGCGCCATGCTCAGCGAGCTCCGTCACCAGGACCCCTTGACGCGCCAGCAGCGCTGCCGAGCCCGGCAAGTGGCTGAGGTGACGCGCCGCGTGGCAAACGATGGCAAGGGAGCGGTGGACCCCGCAGACGTGGCTCGGGCGGCCGGGCTCAGTGAAGAACAGTACTGGGAAACACTGCGCACGGTTCAGCACAGCTCCGCGGTGAGCCTGGAATCATTTGAGGAAGTCCACGGTGCTCTGGGCAGCACCGACCCGGTCTTTGGCCGGGATGAGCTTTCGGTCGAGCAGCAGGTGGACGAGGCATGCAACTGGCGCCGCATCTGCGAGGCCGCCCAGACGCTGCCCCAGCGACAGCGCCGGGTGCTCGAGATGAGCGTCCAGCACGACATGAAGCTTTGCGAAATCGCCAAGGTGCTGGGCGTTTCCGAGTCCCGCGTCTGCCAGCTCCGTTCGGACGCCATCCAACGTCTGCGTGCTTGCTGCGGCGTTCGCGCTACGGCGCGTCCACCGACACCCCGCGCCAGCCTGCACTGAGGTCATAGAGAGGAAGAGAAACCATGTTCGTACTCGATTCCGTAGCTCCCTCCCAACGCAGCGTCGCTGCTCCCAAGGCCAGCGTGCTGGCCGTCGGGCGGCTCCCCGCGGGACTGACCCAGACCATCCGCGCGGCAGTGGGGCGCACCGGTGACACGGTGTCCTTTCTGTCGAACGCGGCCGGCGCCCAGCACGAGCTCGGTGCGACCGGGCACCGTCCCCGTTGCGTGCTGGTCGACGAGAACGTTCCCGAACGTGCGAGCCTCATCGAGTGGCTTCGGAGCGACGCCGGGCTGTTCGACATTCCGGTGATCGTGCTGGTGAGCGCGCCCACCGAAGGTGCGTTTGCCGACGCACGCCGCATTGGCGCCGATGATGCCGTGGTGCGCGACGACTGGGCCGGCATCACTCGCCGCGTGGCTGCGCTCGACTGCTTCGTTTCTGGCGAGCAACCGCTCGCGATCTGCGGAACTGCCCTGGTCGCCCACCCCGACCCGCGCCGTCGCCGCCGGGCCGGCTGGATCCTGCGCCGTGCGGGGTACGATCTCGCATTTGCCTCGACTGAGCAGGAGGTCGTGAGAATGGGGCACATGTCGAACCTGAAGCTCGCCGTGGTTGCCGAACAGCTGCTCGCGCCCGCCGATCCGGAAGCTGCCGCTGCGTGGTTGCGCGAGGCAGTTTCCAGCCCAAGCCTTCCCGTGGTGGTGCTCACCCAGGCCGAGCGGCACGTGCGGGACTACGCTGGTCTGCCCCACACCGCCGCCAGTGTCGACGACGGCAGCTGGGAGCAGCTCTTGTTTCAGGTCGGCGAGCTCACTCGTCCGGACGTGACGGACCTGCGCTCGTCCCCGCGTACCTACCTGTCGGCATTCTGCGCCTTCCGGGAGCGGACCGAGTTCCACCCGGTGTACGGGCTGACCTACAACGTGAGCCGTGGCGGCATGTTCGTGCGCAGTATGGACCCGCCGCGAGCAGAATCGGTCATCTCGTTGGAGCTTCGCCCGGTGGACGAAACCCGTGAGGTACTGCAGCTTCGGGCTCAAGTGGTCTGGGTGCAACGTCCGCTCCACGGAAGCACCGGGTCCACGCCGGCGGGGTTCGGCATCCGGATCCTGCCTGAAGCCTGCGCGCCCGAGGATCTCGAGCGCTACCACCGCATGTGCGATGGCCTGCATGCCGAGCAGTTCCCCGCGCCGACACCCGACGCCATGCGCTACCGACGCATGCTCGACGTCGTGGCCTCGACCCGCAACCCGAGCTTCCGGCCGTAGTCAACCAGCAGGCGGGCCTAAGGCCCGCCTGCACCCTCGACCGGCTGCGACAGGTCCGGTCAGAGCCCGCCCTGGGCACTGGCCCCCGAAGCCAGTGCCCGGTCAGGCGGGCGGCGCCTTCCTTACCCCGTTCCGTTGCAGCACCGTCTCGACCCCCGACCGCGCCAACACGAGCAGCTGGACGGCCACGCTGTACGTGCGCAACCGATGATGAGGCATGAGTGAGGTGTGCGTGGTGTTCGTCATGGGAAGGCTCCTTCGCCCTGGCCAAGGAGCCTTCCCGCTGCGCCGTGCTCCGCTCCCTCACCCTTCTCCCTGCAGGCGCCAGTGCCAGCCGAAGCTGGCGCGCGCCTGCTCACGCCGTCCCCTGCGCCTCATCCCTCGCCCCTTGCGCGACGGCACTCAGCGTACAAGTAGCAGCCCCTGGACCGCGGGCTGGCGCCGCACTGAATCCTTCGGGCGTACTCGGCACGCCAGTGAGGAATGCGCCGCCCGCCTTGAAGTTGCCGGGGCCTTTGTGGGGCCCCGCAACCGGGCGGGCTATGCTCGACCAAGTAGCAGCACCAGTTGTCGCCGGTCGCGGTCGCCCTCGCCCATTTCTCCGACCCCGACCATCCCCACTTCCTCGACCTCGCCCGTCTCCTTCACCATTCTTCAGCACGCGGACGCGACTTCTTCCGAGTTTCTGCGCTGATCACACCGCACAACCAACCCCCACCGTCCACCGATTCTCCTTCGTATCCGCACGCTTGCGCGTTCCGATCCGCGAGCTATCTAGATCGCGGCGCTAATCGCGGCTTTTTCGAGACGATACCCTGGCGGCAGCGAGGCGTCGACACGGGCCCGCGACCGCGCCGCAAAGGCGGCGGCCGCCGCGGGCCCGTGCTGGGGCTGATGTGGGGTGTTCCGGGTGCACCGGTGCCGGGCGCCGTGCGAGCGTGGTGCCAGTGCAAGTCGCGTTGCCGCGTTTTCTTCAGGCTGGCTTGGCTGCTGCTAATGCGTGGCGCGCGACGACCAGCAAGTTGCAGGCCAGCACCGAGGCTTGGACGTACGCACGGAAGGACCGGAAGCCTCGCCAGAGGCAACGGCCGAGTCCGAATCCGCGTTTGAGGAAGGAGATGACGCCTTCGATGCCGGCCCGGAAGGCGCGCAACCGACGATACACCCAGGTCGACTTGACCATGTCCTCGACCTCGAGCCGGCAACGCTTGTGGAAGGCGACATCTTCGACTCCCAGCGCCTTGATATCAGCCAGATTGGCGCGGGAGGCGAAGCCGCCATCAAAGCACATCTGGCGTGGAGCCTTGCCGTACAGGTCCTGGTGCCGCTGCACTATCCGCACCGCCAAAGTCGAATCGGCCGGATTGCCCTGCTCGACCACCACGTCCGTTACCAGACCGGAGGCGCCGCTGCTGAGGGAGAGCTTGTGGCCGTAGAGGGTCTCGCGGTTGTCCTTGATGATGATGTCGGTGTGCGGCTCGAAGATGGAGACGACTTTCTCGCTGGCTGGGACGTTCTCGTCGTCGAGGACTCGCCGCTCGGTCTGGTAGATGACCCGCTGAGCCAGGTCGATGTAGTGCTTCAACTCGGTGCTCAGCGCCATGAGCCGAGCCGTCTGCACGGGGCCTTCGCACCCCACCTCGGCCAACTGCCGTAGGGTCGATTCCGCCTGGCTGACGGTCTTCCTGGTGACCTTGAGCAGGTCACGGTACAGCGGCCTGCGCTGCTGCATGTTCTTGGCATTGCTGATGCCCAGCGCGCGTCGCTTCGCGCGTCGCCGGTGGTCGTGAAATGCGATGCCCCAATCCTCGCGGGCCCGCGCCCAGCTGGTCCAGCAGCGCGCTGACTGCGCCGAGCTCTCGGGCGTGGTCGTGGTCGATGCTGACTGGCACCAGGGGAAGTTGGTCGAGTAGGCTTTGGCGCATCGGGGTTTCCTTTCGTTGGATTTCATTCACTCAATGAGACGCGCTTCCCCGATGCTTCTATTTCCATTATCTGCTCACCGAATGAGCTTGGTGAGCATCGCGCAGAGCTCATGGCCCAGGCCGAGCACGCGCGGCAGCACCTCGGCGCTGGCTTCGCTGCCCAAGACTGCGATCTCGACCGCAGCCACGGCCTCCACCAGCTCTCCCCGCGCCACGGTGTAGGCGCGCGCCTTGTCCGCACGGGTGACGCGCCCCGCGCCTTCAGCGCAATTCAGACAGGTTGACTTGGCCGCGCGCAGCGCCTGATCTCGCAGCACCCGATCGCGAATGCCTGCGGCTCGCACCGCCCCGAGCACCTGCACGGCCACGCCGTACGCGCGCAACCGATGATGAGGCATGAGGGACGTTTGC
>CAZSVU010000266.1:0-10866 GCA_964610275.1 uncultured Polyangiaceae bacterium
CGTACTTCCCTCCTACAGGGAAGGTGCTTACCGATGGCAAGCGCATAATAGTCTCCTGGGAGAAGAAGGATCTGAAGGCAAACGACGTCCTGAGCTTCTCCGTCCTCTTCGAGGTTGTGGGGGACGGCGGTGTCATGTGGGACCTCTCGGTCATTGCGATGATATCCATAGTTGTGATAGTCATGGTGGGGATTGCTGTCTACATGAGGAGGGGCGCGGTCAAGGTCGAGAAGGAAGTCAGGGTTCTCCCGCTCCTCAACAAGGACGAGAAGAGGATAGTCGACATAGTGGCGAAGCACGGCGGGGACGCCAGGCAGAGGGACATAGTAAAGGAATCGGACTTCAGCAAGGCCAAGGTCTCGAGGCTCGTGAAGAACCTCAAGGAGAGGGGCGTCGTGGACACCGAGGCCATCTCCGGAAGGGAGAACAAGGTCATACTGAAGATAAAGGGAGTCGAATGAGAGTTTGGCGGGCCTGCATGCCATTTCTCTCAAAGATTTAAAGAACGGGACTCAAAATTAAGAATCCTGGTGGTTGCTAGATGGCAGGCAAGAAGTTTCTCATAACTACCGCAATCGACTATCCCAGCGGCAGGCCCCACATGGGGCACGCATACGAGAAGATATGCACCGACGTGATAGCGAGGTACAAGAGGCTGAAGGGATTCGACGTCCATTTCTCCACCGGGACTGACGAGCACGGCCTGAAGATACAGCGGTGCGCGGAGAAGGAGAAGAGGACCCCGAAGCATTACGTGGACGAGATGTCCGCGCACTTCAGGGAGCTATGCAGCGCCCTGAACATCTCCTACGACGACTTCATAAGGACCACCGAGGAGAGGCACGTGAGGACTGCCCAGGAGATATTCAGGAGGATCTACGCGAAGGGCGAGATATACAAGGGCGTCTACGAGGGCCTTTACTGCGTGGACTGCGAGACCTACTACACGAGGAAGGACCTCGTGGGCGACAAGTGCCCGGTCCACGGAACGGAGCCCGACGTGGTGCGCGAGGAGAGCTACTTCTTCCAGATGGGAAAGTACAGGGAGAGGCTCATAGACCACATAAGGAAGAACCCGTCCTTCATAATGCCCGAATCGAAGAGGAACGAGATAATGAGCAGGCTGAAGGAGCCCCTCAAGGACCTCTCGGTCTCGAGGGCCAGCTTCGATTGGGGAGTCAAGGTGCCTATAGACGCAAAGCACGTCCAGTACGTCTGGATGGACGCCCTCGTGAACTATCTCTCGACAGTGGGCTGGCCAGGGGGCAAGTCGAAGGGCTTCTGGCCGGCGGCCATGCACGTCATAGGAAAGGACATAGTCTGGCACCACACCGTCATATGGGGCAGCATACTGATGGCCGCGGGGGTAGAGCTCCCGAAGACCGTCTACGTACACGGCTTCGTGAACGTGAAGGGACAGAAGATGAGCAAATCGCGGGGGACCGTGGTGGACCCGATGAAGCTCGTGGACGAGTACTCGGCCGACGCGCTCAGGTACTTCCTCATAAGCGAGATACCGTTCGGAGATGACGGAGACTTCTCGGTGGAGTCCCTGGTGGCGAGGAACAACGGGGAGCTTGCGGACAATCTGGGCAATCTCGTGAACAGGATACTGACGTTCGTCGCGAGGAAGGGCGGGAAGGTTCCGATGCCTATCGGCTTCGACGACCTCGACAGGCAGGTGGAGGGGAGGATACGGGAGCATGTCTCAAATGCCGGGAGTCTCATGGACTCAATGAACCTGCAGGGCGCCCTCGACGAGGTCATGAAGCTCGTCAAGTTCGGCAACGAGTACTTCCAGCGGAAGGAACCTTGGAAGAAGGACTACGAGAACTGCCTGTATCTGGGGACCAACATGCTGCGGTCCATAGCCATATCCGTGTCGCCTTTCATACCGGAGAGCGCTGAGAAGATATGGCAGTTCCTGGGCATGAAGGGCTCGGTGCACGGCCAGGACTGGGAGAGCGCTGGGAAGCTTATGGTGAAGGACGGCCACGCCATAGGAAAACCGGAGCCGCTCTTCGCCAAGTACAGGCTGGAAAAGTGACTCGCGCCGCACCCGTGTCTGCCCTCAGAGCATCATAGTTCCGGTGTGAAGTAGACAGCTATCCTCTTTCCATCCGTATTCATGCCGGTCCTGCAGTGGACGATTGTGTTGAGCGCCTCCTGGTCCGCGCCGGCCACCCACCTGAGCGCCTGCTCCTCTGTGACGAGCATGTCGTCAGCATCGAGTCCGATGGGGCTGCAGCCGCCGTCGCAGAAGTCGACTATCCTTGCCCGCCTCTTCGCGGGGTTGCACTCATAGGGCATGGACTCAACGAAGAGGACGTAGCTCGTGCAGAAGCCTCCGATGCACTGGTCCGTGACTTTTTTGTATTCAGATAGTACAGACATATGTTTTTCACTTAAGTGAGAATTATGAGGCCAAATCTTTTAAGTTGATACCCGGGTTGAGGAAAACCGGACACGTTCCGCTTGCTCTACTTTGTGAGATAGAAGCTGTTGCTTTTGTCCTGCGGGTAGTCGCCGAAGATGAGCGTTATGATGGGTTCCCCATCCTTCACTTCAGGGGGGTTCTCCTTCCGCTTCTCCCTGAACGCGTTGAACTCCTCTATGGGCGCCCTGTAGGACGAGCCCTCCTCGAGACATCCGAGTCTCTTCTGTATGACGTAGGGGCACCTCACTATCGTGTCCAGGTGGCACCAGTCCGCGGAGGACGCCGGCAGCTTTCCCACTTTTGACGAGTATCCCATGCGCCATTTCACCTTATCCCAGTATAGGTGGAAACTTTTATAAAAGGGACCTTAGTTTCACCTTGGTGGTAAATTTTTAAAATCTAACGGAACTACGGGGGAATGCGTCATGCAGCACGGCCCCCAGAACATTCAGTAGGCCTGCTGCTGCACCTTCTGCTGCTGGGCCTGGGCGGCTTCCTGGGGCTTTATCTTCTCCGGCTTCTCCTCGAGTATGGCCTTCACCTCCTCGAGGTCTATCTCCACTTCCTTCGCGAGCCTGGCCCTCTCCCCCCTGTGCAGGTGCCTCTCCTCCAGTATCCGCAGGTTCTGCTCTATCTGGTCTTCCATGGGGAGTATCCTCGCCCTGAGAGAGGCGTCCTTCTTGAGGGTCTTCTCCCTGAGCCTGTCCCACCTCTTGCGAAGCTTCCTTATCTTGCGCCGCCAGCCGAAGAGCGACGAGAGCGGGTTGAACATCTCACCGCCCCCAGCAGGTTGACGTATACATAATAATATATAATCCTGCGGCGGCCTTAATAACTTGCCCGTGTTGGAAGCATAGACTTAAAAAATTTCACGCCCATTTATGGTGATGATGAAACATATCGCGCTTGCGCTGATGATTCTCGCGCTCGTTTTGCCCATGCAGGCGGCGGCCTACCCGGAAGCTGCGCTTTCCGTGGAGACCAGCGTCGATTCCGTATGCCCCTGCTCCACCCTCACATCTGACGACGTCTCCGTCGTGGTGGGGAACCTGGATGACAAGGAGGCTACGTACAACCTGGAGCTTGTGCTCCCCGACGACGAGCTCTGGTCGGGATTCATCGTCCCGTCTGTGACGCTGGCCGGCGGCGCCGAGGCCGACGTGGCGGTCTTCGTCACCCCGTCGTGCTGGGCGAAGCCTGGCAAGTACACGATAGGCGTGTCGGCATCCTCTGACGTGTCCGGGAAGGTCACGACAAAGGAGTTCGAGCTGGATGTCGCCAAGTGCAGGTGGGTTGGCATAGAGGCCGACAATTATGACCTGTGCCAGGGGAAGGTCTCATCCTTCGACGTGGTCCTTACGAACGATGGCCTCGAGGACGAGACCGTGAAGCTCTCCACCGACGTTGACTGGGCGACCTTCGCGGAGGACGTGGTCCCGATAGCCACCGGAGAGAGCAGGACCGTCAGAATGGATTTCAGCCCCCCGAAAGACCTCGAAGGCGTGGGCGATGTGAAGATAATGCTCAATTCCGACACATCTTACGTTTCCAACCAGAAGACCATCGAGCTGGACGTCAGGAAGTGCTACGGGACCGAGTTTTCGGTCATTCCGGCAGCTCAGGACGTCTGCCCGTGCAAGAGCGCGGAGTTCACGGTGGGCATGAAGAACAGCGGCATATTCGGCGACAACTACACCGTCAGCTATGCCTCAAACTCCGAGACCATACCCCTTGCGAGCGGGAAGGAGGCGTCGGTCGGCCTTACGATAGACGTTCCCTGCGACAGGGAAGAGGGAGATTACCCCCTCAACATAACGATAGACTCCATGGATCCGAACGCGCCGTACGTCTCGACCGTGAGCGTTGGCGTTCTCCCCGTTGGTGAATGCTACTCAGTGAATCTCAGCTCCGACGAATCGGAGCCGAGGAGCATAGAGGTCGGGGAGTCCGCGGCCTTCACCCTCACTGTGGGCAACGGGGGGATGTTCGCGAGGTCCTATGACATAGAGCTCGACGCCCCTGATTGGGTCCACCTGTCAAAGACCAAGGTGGATCTCGAGCCGGGATACGCGGAGCAGATATACATGTACGCCGCTCCGGGCTATGGCACCGACGAGGGCAACTACTCAGTGAGCGTGACCGCCGTTGGCGAGAACGAGCAGGCAAACGCCGTCTTCGAGATGGAGGTGGTCTCCGACTTCGAGGGCGCGGAAAACGCCTCCGGCTCGATAAGCATGAACATGTCAATACCCACGGGAGAGGCCGTCGGCAGCGGGTCGTCAGCCGAGAGGCCGTGGTCCCAGATAATGATGATAGCGATACTTGCCATAGGTGTCGTCTTCGTCCTGATACTCAGGTTCGTAGTGATGATGAAGTGAAACGGTTTGTTTCATCATTCGGTTTTTCCAGGAAACCTTTTCAGAGCCGCCTGAAAGAGTTCCTTGCCGCGCTGTAGAGGACTGCGGTCCCGACGCCGAAGTAGCCGAGGCCGTTCCAGAGCCGGGACTCGGAGTTTATGAAGCGGTCCATGAGGAATTTCGAGACCGCGGCCTTTGGACTCGAGTAGTTCCTGTCCATGTACATGAGTATGTCCCCGCGGGAGCTTTTCATCCTTTCCCTTGCCCACGAGACCACGACGGGTACTGGAACGTACCTTCCTTCGACCTTTACCTTGCCCTTCCTGATGGCCTTCAGCGCCTCTTCCGCGTCATGCGCCTCGATGATGTTCGCCGTCAGTCCCAGCATGTCCTTCGTGTGCGCGTCGGAGCCCCCGACCCCCGAGACGTCGGTCCTTCCTATCTTCCTTCTTGCCACTATGTTCTCTATCCTTGAGAGGTTTAGCGAGTTGAACACCTCGGCGGCGTCGCATTTCATGAAGTCTATCCCCAGGCCCTCGTTTCGCAGGTCGAATGGATGAGGAGCGACGGATACTCCTCCCTGCGACCTTATCTTCTCCACAGTCTCCTCGACACCCATGCCACATCGTATCCCCTCGGTCATGCCGAGCCCTATGAGGTGCCCGCATCTCGTCGATATCTCGAGGCCGGGTATGAATGCCATCCCGAGCTTCCTGGCCTCGCTCTTGGCCTCCTTCCATGCCTTCGTCGTGTCGTGGTCGGTCACGGCAGCGCCGGCGAATCCCTTCTTCTTGAGCACCCTGAATATCTCCCGCGGGGTTGTCAGGGCTTCTGTGGGTATCTTGCTGCCCCTCGAGTGTCGCGAGTGGCAGTGGAGCTCGAATCTCATGGTTAATTATTTCCTCGGGCGCGCTTTTATATCGTGGAATCTTGATGTATCGGCCACGTGTAATGTTTAAAAAGCTTACATCTAAAACAGAAACAGGTAAGATGAGGACTTACATGTTTAAACATGCAGTCATTTGCATTTTCTTCCTATTCTTGTTTGTATCGTTATACCAGCCTGTTGTTTCTTCCCAAGGCGCGAGTGACAGTGATGGGGACGGCCTCACTGATTTCGAAGAGAATCTGTGGGGAACGGATCCCCTGAATCCGGACACGGATGCCGACGGGCTTATAGACGGTCAGGAAGTCTTCGAATACGGGACGGACCCCCTGCTGGCCGACAGTGACCTTGACGGCCTTAGGGACGGCATGGAGGTTTTCTACTATTTCACCAATCCCATGAAGGAAAGCACAGACGGCGACAAGTATGACGATGGCCAGGAGATAATGGGCTACAGTCCGGCAGGCTTGGGAACCATGGGCGGCGACATGCCTTCCTACGTACTCCCACCTGGGGATAACGTGTTCGTTGCCGCTTATCCCATAATAGACATAGAGGTGGAAGACGATATCTATGTCGTCCTTGTTGAGGACATAACCACGGAATTTAGGAACATAACTACATATACCCAAGGATATTCTATTTCCAACACGCAGGGAAGCTCGATGTCTGTGGGGGATGAGAAAACCCACGTTTACAACGAGTGGGTGGACGTTGCCAATTCCACCGCGGATTCGGAAAGTCATGAGGACCACAAGGAAGAGATTTCGGGCAGCCAGCAGGGATACTATTATGGGAGGACGTTCGGGAGAAGTTTTGACAGTGAGATAGGAAGAACGAATTATTCGGAGGCCGAGTGGGGCTGGGGAATCAATCCGGGCGTCTCGCTAACTGCTGACGTCCCTGGCGCAAAGCTCGAAGGGGAGTATCATCAGAGTTATACCGACGGATATGAGGTTTTCGAGTCTTTCAAGAGAGGTGTCGAGTGGGGAGAGTCGACTGAGAAGTACACAGGGACAAGCAGCGAGCACGTCGATGGAGAGACATTGGGAAGGGAACATGTTATTGGCGCGACCATAACCAAAGGGCTTGGGCTCGAAACCGGATTCTCGTCAAGCATTACAAGGACCTCATATCAGGAAACGACTGTAACGAACACTAACAGCATAGCTGATGGTTATGAATGGGGAACCGCCACGACAATAAATCCAAGCGAAGCAGGAATCCTGAGATTCTCGTTCTTCATAAAGAACATGGGCACCGATATAGCTTTAGACATTGATGACCTGCGATTCAACGTTTTTGCAGGAGACCATCCTCCTCTGACATGTCCCGCATTGGACGAGCCACCGATATCATTTCACAATCTCAACCCGGATTCCAAGATTCAGAGTTCATGCGAAGTAACGCTGACACTGGAAGAAGTCCGTGACATAGACATGGGGGTCCCCGTCAAGATTGCTATTTCCGGCTATAGTTATGGTGAAGACCAGATTTTCTACGAAAATGCGTGGGGAAGTGATGTCATAGTGGAGATAGATGATGGTGTAGAAGATGGGGACGAAACTCTGGACAGCTTTATGACATATTCCCGGGACGGTGATAAGTACCTCGACATAATGAAAAGGTTGAACATGAGCATCCAGATAAGAAGGCCGTCAACGAAAAGGACAGAGGTTCCACTTAGAGTGGATGAGAATGAGACAATCATTTCACTGCTAGGAAAAGAAGTCAGCGAATGGTCTTGGTGGACTGTGTTTCTGGAGGAAACGGATTCAGAGGGAGATTTCTCTTCTATAGATTCCGAAGGCAAGACAAGAATACTTTTCGTCTTCAATGAAGACAGCGACCACGATTACTATACTGACAGGAGCGAAATGAAGATTGGAACGGACAAGAATGACGCGTCTTCCCACCCGTCTCCTCTTTTGGTGGCGGCCGCGATAAATGACCGCAATGGGAGTTTTGTCGGCACGAGACTCAAATTCTCTAACATTGGCAATTACGATGCGTATGGCGTAGAGGCCAGATTGATAGCGGTCAACAACGACCTGATCATATACGACAACCTCATAGGGGGCGGCGGCAGCGTGGAAGCCGGGAAGACTATAGTGCCTGCTGACTATTTTGTTTACGAGAATCTGACAGACGATTTTGAGGATGCGCTGATACTGGTGCTTTACAACGATCCCGAAGGATCACACTTCTTTCTGACACCGCTTGTTCTGCAAGATTCGAATGATGGCATATCTCAGGATGTGGATTCCATGATTGATTCCCCGGAATTGAGAGTAAGGGTCAACAAAAAACAGGGATTTTACGAAGAGAACTGGGCAATAGCCGAATACTACAATCCCTCAGGGAAAATCATAGAGAATGCTAATATATACTTCGAAGTTCTGAACAGCACCGGCTATCTTGAATACATGGAAAACAGGACCGTTGACATATCCAGGGGAAAAAATAACTTCCTTTTCTCGTGGAATCCTTCAGACTTCCTGGACGATGATGCGATGGGGGAGGAGCACAAGATTCTTGTCACACTCTCTGATTGCCAGGATGGGTTAATAGAGGACGAGATTGTCGGTTTCGAGCTTACTGCAGGGCAGAGTTATCCGAAGCTCGTTAGCACGTTCGATAACGGTATGGATAAAAAGTTGCTGGTCTTTGATGAGCGCGCGGAAGAGACAGGATGGTTTACACTACCTCATAATGCTCGCGTGACGGAAGCCAGCATGAAAATAACGGGTTTCGCCAATGACGGCCGGTACCCGCTTGATTCATGGCTTGAGGTAGCCGATACTGACGATGAGAAGGAATGGGCGTTCGATGGTGAGATGCGTGGCTATGTAATAACCAGCGACGAGTTCTACGATTCGGAAAAGGAGAAGGTGCTGCGTTTGGAACCGGAAGAACCGCAGGTCCTCAATCTTAGGATACCCAAGCACGCCAATGTGCTGAACGCCAGCTTGGCCTTGACCGTAACCAATTCTACCGGACAGAACTTCATACTTAATGGAGGGAAAGCAGAGCTCTGCGGCAATCAGGCATTCGATTATGTCAGGTTAAAGAACGGTTCCAAGATTTACGTATGTCCACAGAACGGTACCGAGGGCACAGGCATGCTGAACATAACGGCCCTCGAGGAGATATTCGTGGATTCCACATCAGAGATAAATGGCGAGGGAAGAGGATATGAAGGAGGAGATGCCTGCGCTGCTGGGGGATGCAAACAGGGAACATGGGGGGAGAATGGCGAGGGCCCTGGTGGAGGCACTGGAGGAGGCTACATTTATTGTGATTATTACGGCGGCGGCGGCGGCAGCTACGGCGGAGTTGGCGGACACTCCTATGTGGTCGACAATGCTAGAGGCGGTGTGGGTGGTCCCATTTATGGAATTACAGATGCTATGTATATATATCCCGGCTCTGGCGGCGGTGAAGGAGGAATTGATAGATGCGGGTCAGGAATTGTCGGTAGTGGAGGTTATGGCGGTGGTGCTGTCTCCATTTTGTCACGCTCCGTTGAGTTTCATGGTAAAATATCATGTGCCGGTACGGATGGTGGGAGCATAAATAGTGTAGCTTCTGGAGGCGGAGGTTCCGGCGGCGGCGTGATTATTGTGGGTTCTGATGTCAACTTAGATAGGTCTAGTATAGGTGTGAATGGTGGCTGCGGCGGTAGTGGAAATACGGGAGGTAATGGTGGGGGCGGCGGCGGAGGTCGTGTAAAGATTTTCTATGAGAACATCAAGAATGCGTCGGCATCGATTTCCGTGTCAGGTGGATGTGCGTTCGGTTCTGGTGGTCCCGACCTCGCTCAATCAGGTTCTTATGGAACTGTCTATTATGAGAGTATAACACAATTTAAGTCATTTGATACACAAGCACTTCTTGGCTCAAGCAGGATATACGGACAAAGTAGTGGTGGAATTGAATTGATCGAACGTAATTTATCTGTTCAAATAGGGGATGCTTCTGAAGGCAACGACGTTCATCTCAGTGGCGCCGTAATAGACGAGAGGTTGGCGCTAGATGCCCCTGCGATTCAGAATTATCTAGATTCATGCATAGCTGATGATTATGGATTCTGCGAGGTCCCAGTTCAGGTATCTTCAGAAGATGGTATCACAATAGTTATAGATGAACTTGACATCAATTATGAAAACAGCTTCGCTGAGGACTTAGATGATGATTTGAATGAGTTCTTGAATACATGTACTCCAGACGAGAACGCGGAATGCGATGTCTCTTTTTCCCTGTTTAGCGAATCCGCTGGTTCGTTTGAACTTTCAGAGCTTAGGATATTCTACCAGACGCCTGACATAGTCGGGGACGTAAATGGTGATTGTGTAGTCGGCATAATGGACTTGGCTACAGTGGGCAGATATTACGGAACTGAAACATCGGATTCTGACTGGAATCAAGACGCAGATGTCTACGTAGACGGAAACATTGACATAAAAGACTTGACAACTGTCGGAATGCAGTATGGTCAGTCATGTTAGTCTGAAAAAGAAACGTAATTTCGTCCGTGTGTACATAATCCGCATGATGTGTTGATAAAAATCATTAAAGGCTCTTATTTTAGTCTATAAATAATTAAAATACTTATGGAACAATTTAAAAGAATTTAAAACCTTTATATGTAAAAAAGAAGCATCATGGCATGTCAAAACAATGGTACAAAAACTGTTTCACTGAATCTTTATATAGGGAACACGGCCTTACTAATATACAATTGCCTGTGCCGGTATCGCAAGATATCGGCTCGGGCTTGAAATCAAAAATAAAATTTAGGAGGAAATTAGTATGGAAATTAAAAGAGTAATTGCAGGAGGTTTAGCTACAATAGCTGCAGGAGCAACATTTGCACTTGGAGCTGGAGCTGTAACACTAGGAGATTTCGTAAAAGTATCAGGAAACACAATGACCTCTCCTTATCTGGTGATAGGAGACAAAGCAGCCGCAGCAGACACACTTGCAGGAGCAGACGTCGCAGTAGCACTCGCCGGTCAGGCCACGGTACCCGTGAGCGTTTCTGGTGGTCAGGCTTCGATGTCAGTGACTGGAGGTGCTATGATTGAGGTAGCATCGAGGAAGCTTTACATAGGTGACGCGTTCAACAACTCGGACATAAAGCCGACGTTCCTTGCAAAGGATCTTCCGACGCTTCTCGCAAGCGG
>CAZSVU010000266.1:10876-12149 GCA_964610275.1 uncultured Polyangiaceae bacterium
GGCAACGAGGTTGACTACTCTCAGTACCTTAAGTTGGGTAACCAGAAGGTAGAATTCGGAAGAGACAGCAACTGGGACGAGCCAGCACTCTTCGTGAATCTTGAGAAGGATAAAGCTCTCTACACATATGAAGTCATCTTCAGCCAGGGACTCGACACGGATGAGATAGCGAACAAGGAGATAACACTTCTTGGCGTTCCGTACGTGTTCTCTGACACTACAGGTGACATCAGCGGTGAGATGCTGACCCTTTTCGGTGCAGGTCAGACTGAGACAATAACAGCAGGTTCTTCGTCAACTGTCAGCGTCGGTGGTGAGGACTACGTGATTACCGTTATCGGAGTAAGCGAGAACGGTGATAGCGCGGTTCTTGACATCAACGGTGAGCAGTTCGATGTGGACACAACTGACACATCCACGCTTGACATAACCAAGGGCGATCTCGCTGTACATGTAAAGGCGGTCCGTGCGCTCACGTTCCCGGTTCAGTCGGGTTCCGTGCAGCTCTTCATCGGATCTGAGAAGACCGAGCTTTACGAGACAGCAGGCGTTGCCCAGAAGGTGAAGATAGGCGACTCGAGCGTTGACGGCACAAGCGTTTCGATAGACAACACAACTACAAAGATAAACAAGATAACCATCGTATACAAGATTCAGGACAAGGAGAAGCTGAGGACAGGCGATGCTGTGACCGACCCGGTATTCGGGGCGTTCAAGCTCGCCTTCGGCGGCATCTACCCGGCTCTTGATGACGCATCAAAGGACAAGGTGGTTGTCGAGAAGTCTAGCGACGACAGCGCTGACCTCACCTTCACGAACAAGGACGGTGATGTCTACGACATGTCAGTTGTCTACCTGAACGACACTGCTGGTGGTCTTGACCTCAGCGATGGCAGCTACAACATTCGTGTCTACAACAACGCAACCCTCACCGAGGGCGACTTTGTTGTTGTGACCACAGGCGAATACAGCTACATCCTTGAGTTCACAGACTTCACGAGCGATGACGAGGCAGTGCTCACCGACGTTTCGACCGGTTCCGAGTACACAATCTCCGACAACACACAGTACATATACCCCGGAGAGAGTGGTAGACCAGTCACAGTGACTGCGTTCATGCCGGGAGGAGCTGAGGCAGTGGCTCTGAACAACACTGGTGGTGCCAACTACGCACTTGCTACGATATACACGGAGCACGGTGCGGAGATTCAGTTGGTTGCAACAAACGTGACCGACGACGGCCCGCTTGTGGACTTCAGTGACACAATAACCA
>CAZSVU010000267.1:0-12115 GCA_964610275.1 uncultured Polyangiaceae bacterium
GACGCCGCCCGGAGCGAGCTCGCGAGTCGAAGCCAGGAGAGAGTCCATGCGCAACGCTGCACACATACCTCAATCATTGCCGACGCCCTGCCCGCGTCGTTCACTTGCCGCGGGGGCGCGGTGGCTGCGCGCCGGCGTAAGCACCATCCTCCTCGGCGCATCGCTGGGCTGCGGCGCCGCGCCCCCGCCACCTCCTGCAACGCCGCCGTACGTGCCCAACTACGCCTACCAGCCCGCGGCGGCAGCAGCCAAGCAGGCCGACGTGACGGTCGCCGTGGTGAATCCGGTCATCAAGGGCACGGTCCGTGGTGCGGACGGAGCGGCGATGCTCAAGGCGCTGCCGACCGCGTTGGCAGACCTCATCACCGCCAAGGGCATGAAGTACCGCGGCCCCATCGACAACCTCGAAGCCATGACCTTCCCCGAGAAGAAGGGGTCGGACCTGGCGCTCTACGCCGAGGTGGAGGTGGACGCGGGTTGGCAGCCGACCAACCTGCAGAACCAGCCGCACATGAGCGTCTGGTCGGGGCAGAGCACCGTGACGCAGACCTGTGACGTGTCGATCGCAATAAGGGGAGGGTGACGTTCGTGGTCATCGAGCCGCTCACGGGCGAGACGCTCTGGCGGAAGACGGTGCAGATCGAGCCGAACCAGACGGCTGTGCCGCAGCAGGAAGGCCCTGTCTGCCAGCCCGGACCCCCTCCGGGCGCGATGATGCCCCCTGGTGCGCAGCCTCCGACCAGCGGTGCCGACGAACCGTCGCCCGAGGGAGACGTCGGCAACGCCTACCGCCGCGCGCTGGAGGCCGTCTTCGTCGCGACCATGAAGGGCATCGACACGTACATGAACGTCGAGGAGTTCGAGATGCTCAAGCAGCAGTCCCAGGAACTCCGCGAGAAGAAGGTGTTCTGAGCGACCGCCGCGCCGCGGCCGTTCGATCCAAGGAGGGAGCCCCACGCGAAGTCTGGTCATGATCGCGGTTCTTGCGACGTTCACTGCGGCGGAACTCGCCACGGGGTGCTCCGGCGGCGGCTCAGCAGGAGGAGAGAACGGCGCAGCGCACGCGACAGGCGGAACCGCAGGGAACGATTCTACCGGAGCAGGGGGTGGAGTCGCGGGTGTGGAAGAACCCACCTGCGACTGCGATGACGGTTTCTCCTGCACCGTCGACTTCTGCGCTGATGGCGATTGCACGCACGGCATCGGCCCCAACGAGGGCGCGACTGCCTGCCCGGTCGGGCAGTACTGCACGCTTGAGGACGGCTGCGTGAACGCGCCCGCCTGCTCCACCGTCGAGCAATGCGAAGATGCCTGGGCGGACGACGCCTGCAAGACAAGCATCGCGTGCGAGGCAGCCAGTGCGCTTTGCACGTTCGACGTACTGGATGGGGATGGCGACGGCCACCCGCCGCAGGTGTGTGGTGGCGGGGATTGCGATGATAGCGAATACGGCGTGCACCCCGGTGCGGAGGAAGAGTGCAACGGCCGGGATGATGACTGCGATGGGGAGGTGGACGAGGGAGCCGACTCCGACTGCACCGATCTCGAGCAGTGCGTTGACGGGGATTGCGAGTGCAGGCCGGAGAACCAGTGCGGCTCCGACTGCGTCAATCTCGACTTCGATCCAAGCAATTGCGGCCAATGCGGTAACGCCTGTTCCCCCGGTCAGACCTGCGAAGACGGCGTGTGCTCCTGCGCTCCTGGGGCACTCTGCGGAGAACAGCTGTGTGCGCAGTACAACAACGACGCCTTCACGATCAACGCCGTTCACGACGGGTACCTCATCGGCAGCCGTGGAGGTTTGCTTGCTGCGCGGCCCGTCGCAGAGCCGTGCACCGAGGAATGGTTGGCCGACACCGAACAGGTTGATGCTGTCCTTGGTGACGGCGACTACGTGTACGTGCTGTGCAGGATTCGCGCTGGCACATTTGGGGATGGCATCGTGGGTCGGCTGAATCTGTCAAGCGCAGTGCAGGCTTCGTCCCCGGGGGCGCCCAACGTGGTCGCACGCTGCACCGCCTGCAACTTCGCCGACCTCACGTTGCACGGAGATCGCGCCTACTTCGTCTATGACAATGGAGGGCCAATTCTGAGCGCACTCAAGCTGGGCGCGGAGGAAACCGTTGAGGTGGTCGGCGAGCTGCCCTGTGATGCAATCACGGGAGACGACAACTATCTCTACTGCGCCCATGGATTCGATACGCCTGACGCAGCGCTCGCGGAGCGAATCTTCCGCACATCCTACGACGGAACGGGAGTGACCGAACTTGCCCCGGGGCCGAGTTTCCCGGACGGTCTCACAACGAGCGGCGGGTTCCTCTACTGGCAGGAAACGCTCACCGGCTCAGGCATCATCCAACGCATCGCGCTCGATGGCGGGTCCGAAGCGACAGTTCTTCCCTTCTCAGCGGACAGATTTGTCGTCGCTCAAGACTTGCTCTACGTCGCGCGGTCGGACGAGCTGGCTGTCTATTCGACAGGTGGGGACCTCGTTGCTGGAGTAACTGCATCCGGTACGCTGGAAGGATTCGCTGTCGACGCGACGCATGTGTACTGGGCAGACGAGGTCGGGATCTACAGGGCGCCGAAGCCAAATTGACAGCGCCGCCTCTGGCCGCTTTGCTTGGACGGCCGTAAGCCATCGCCCGCGCGGACGCGCTTCGTCATCCTGTCGAACACCGGGCGCGCGGGTTCACGAGCCGATCCTTTCTCGATGAGTTTCTGCGCGATTGCGAGCCCGCGGTCAGCAGCAAGTCGTCGCAGCTCCTTGAGCTGCGACCCGATGGAGAGGACCTGACGGCCCTCGGACTCCGACGACTTGGGGATGTAGGTGACGTGGCCTTCCATGTCCCGGCCGACCCCAGCAGTGCGATCGGCAACATGTACGGTGAATCCAAATCATGGCGATGCAGGAAGGAACTGGGAAGGCGACCTGCAACGACGAAGACCGCGAGCCGCGGATGCGACGACGACGCTGCAGGTCCCGATCGACGACGGCGCAGCCGTCGAGCCGAGACGCCGCGCGGCGTCGGAGAGACGGATCGCCCACAAGGTCGGCGACTGTCCTACATCTCACGACAATGCGTCGCGTGCCCCCGGCCCTGACGGGCTGGGACCTTTCGCAGGTGAGTGCGACTACACCGAGAGTTTCCATGGTGAACGGTCGGTGCCACCTGGCCCTTCGTTCACTTGTACGCCCTTGGCGCGCATGCGAAGGTGCCTACTGTCCGACACGGAGGAACCGGCGCCGGCTGCAGGTGACCCAAGCGTCCCCAAACGCCGCTGAGATCTTGCGGCACGCGTGACTTCCCGATTCGCGTGCGCCGCATTTCCGTGTGCGCTGCGATCTGCGCACTCCAACAACTGACCTTGCCGGCGCGAAGCGGGCTTGCGCCTCGTCAGCGAGCGCTGCGATATTCGAGAGTCGGCGGGAAGGTGTTCAATGTGCAATCAAGGGATCTCGGAAGCAGACGTTCTGGTGGATAGGATTGCCCGTGGCGCGGGTGCCGTCGTGTACCGAAGTTCACCGCCACCCAGCGAACGCATCGAGCGAGCATGGGGCGATCTTGAGGGTCTCTTCGGGTGTTCGCTGTCGGCTCGCGAAGGCGCCACCGGATTCCGCTCGGTGCTTCCTGAGGATCGTTCAAGAGTCCGCCAGGCGCACTTGGCAATCCGCAGACCGGGCGACACGGCCAGCGCGTTGGTTCGAATGCGCCATGCAGACAGCGGTGTGGTGCCGGTCGCCTTGCGCGCCTGGGGCGTATTCGCTCCAGACGGCTCCCTGCAGGCCGTGGAGGGACACGTCGTTCCGCTGGACGTGTTCGACGAGCACTACCGATTCGCTCGTGGCGTGATTCACGACCTCAACAACATGCATAGTGTCCTGCTGTTGGCCTCGTCACAGGGGGCGCGCCTCGCCGCTGGCAACGACATGCTGCAAGATCTCCTGGAGACCACCCAGCAGGTGGTCTCCGCGGCCAACGACTTGACGACCCGCCTGGCGCACTTCGATGGTCCCGCCACGTTCGGCTCTTCCGTGCTCGACACCGAGTTACTCCAGCTGACACCTCTGCTGCGCTGCCTGCTGGGTCCAGATGCCACTCTGGTGCTCGAAACAAACGCCGAAGGGGCGGAGGTGGCGCTCGGCGCGAACGAACTGCTGCGGATCGCGCTCAACCTGGCGTCCAATGCCAAGGAGGCCATGTCGTCAGGCGGGACTGTTACCTTGCGCACGTCGGTGTGTCTTATTGAGGGGAAGCGTCACGTGCGCCTCGAGTGCGCCGACACCGGCGCAGGCATACCGCCGGACGAACTCCCGCGGATCATGAAGGACGGCGTTTCCAGTAAGCGCGGCGGAACGGGGCTCGGACTCGGCATCGTCCGCGGCTTGGTAACGAGCGCGGGCGGCGATCTGGATGTAGCGACGCGCGCGGAAGGTGGGGCCGTGTTCGCGGTGGTGCTGCCGGTACCGGAACGGGCTGGCCCGGAGCCACGAGGCTAGACGGGTGTGCTTTGCGGTCGCTTGGACGTCCTCTCCTCCCTCCTCGTCGGACCCGGCGGGGTCTGCGATCCGGTCAGGCGGAGCACGAGGGCGCCGTTCCGGCGCTTGCGGGGGCACCCTTGTGGCCGCCGCGGAGAGATCCACGATCGGCTTGCCAGCCGCCGCTTCGCTCCCCTTGACCTCCGTAGCGAGTTCATCCAAACGAGTACCAGCGCCTGGCGCTAGCTTGAGTGACGGTCACCGTCATGCAGCTGCGCGCTTCAGCGTGACCGTCACTGCCCCGGCTTGCGCGCACTGAGCGCCACCAGCTGCGGCGGGACTGGCTTCCAGCTCGGCTGACGTTGCGAGGGGATCTCCGGAAGCGTGTCACGCTCGCACAACGGCTTGGCTCTGACAGTGCCGTCTGTTTCCGCTCTGCCCGGACTGTCTGCACCCGCGGCGTTCAGCTGTCCTTCGTCCGCCATGCGGCAACAAGTGTGCTGCGCAGAACACACCGGGTCAACGGTGCCAGCGGATGCAGTTGGGCAAGTGTGCGTGCGACGGTTCCTTGTGCTGAGTCAGACCGGACGGTAGGGGCGGACTTTGCTGCCGCTCTATTTCACGGGTGGTCCGCTTGGGCTCGGGCTTGACGCAGGGGGAAACAGCGACTCTTCAGGTGGGTACACGCGCTTGCCCGATCGCAACTGAATCACTACGACGCCAGTATCACCCAAGGACATCCGCTGCAGCACGAGCGCTTTGGCGCTATCAAACGTGTCGAGACGCCCGAGCACGTGCCCAGACCAGCCCGCCAAGGGCTCGCCGCCGTCATCCCAGTTGGTGTCGATTAGCGCGTAGCGCTGCATCGTGGCCCTGCTCTGGATCAGCGCGCACTGTGCCTGTACGTGGGATCGGGCAGCCGCTGGGCCGGTTGAGCTGTTTTTCTCAGAACTCCTCAGCATCTGAAACCTGACGCTACGTCACGTGCGGCAGTGCGCGCCGGGCACCGAAGCTGAAACGCTCTTCTGGTCCGAGCTACTGGCTGCGGAAGCTCTGCTATCTCCGCGAGCGCTCCACCGTGTCGACCGCGGCGCTGCTCGCGTGACGCTACGGCTTGGAGATCAGGTTCGGAGAAGTCTGTTGCCGATACGCAGCTTCATCCCCTCCGCGTCCACCGTGGCACGGGCTTCCTTGTTCTCCGCGTCCAGGTAGCGGATCTCCACCGGAACGGCCACCGTGGGACCCTCCGGCTCCTGGACGCATTGGATGGGCCCGTCGTGATGGGTCAGTGTGAAAGCGAGCGGCGGGACGAACCCATACTCGACCAACTGTTGGCCAGCCCATTCCAGGTGCGCACAGAGCTCACAGAGGTCCACGTGGCGTCTGTTCATCCTGTCTCTTCATGCGCGGCAATCGGGTTCACTCCAACCGCGACGCAGCTCCTCGCGGTGCCGATGACCCGCTGGTAGCAGCACGGCTGCGCCACCGCGCAAGTTGCAATGCTCCCAAAGCCACGAACGCTGGTCAACAGTGCCCCGCTCTTGGTGCTCCCAGTGATGCTCGCCGCCACGCGCGATCCGTTTCGGCGTCCTGAAGTAGGTTGATGTAGGCAATGCTCGGCGTCGGACATCCGACTGCACCAAGTCCCTTCGCACGTGTGCGCCCCTGCACGGCATCGCCATGCGGACCTTCCCTTTCCATGGAACCGAACTCGCTCGCCTAAGCATCTGGGCTTACACTCGTACTGTCATCCACGGAACCAATGAACTCTCCCAGCGACCGACCTTCGCTCCAGACAGCCGACATCACCGCGAACTCGGTGTCATATGCATCGGCGGCTGAGGATCCGGAGGTCGCTTCTGACGACGAACTCGCCGAGGAAGAGCGGCCAACGCTGCTGAATGTCGTGCCGGCACCAGACCAAGCGCCTATTCAGAGCGCCGACACCCGTCAGGCATATGACGTGTTGGCCGACCTCATCGACAAGGCCGTTGCCGTGGGCAATGTCAACGCCATCGCCGGCAGCGTCGCCGACCGGCTCGCTAGGCTGGCGACAAGCTCGTCGGACGATACGACTATCTCTCGGCAAACCGTCGACGCAGCCGCACGTTGTGCCATGAAGCTCGCGTCCGCCACGGGCGATGGATCTTGGGTCAACGTGGTCGTGCGCTTCTACCACACGCGTGGAGAGGCGCCCCCCGTCATGGTGGTCGACACGCTCTACTCGATGCTCAGGCACGCGCGCGGTGTGGACTGGGTGCTTTTCCGGCGCTACGTCGAGCTCCTCCGCGCGCGCCGCAGCGAGATGACTCCGACGGAGTGTTTTGTGTCGAAGCGAATCGAGGGGCTCCTGCAGCTTGGGCCGAGGTAGCCGTGCGCGGCCGCGACGCGCCGGGCTACTGGCAGGCGGGCCACGGGTTGGGTCCCACTCCGTACCCAGGACGAGCAATCGCCTCTGTCGACAGCCTCGCGTCACGCGCCCGGTCAGGCGTTCGGTTCTCAATCTCCCGACACGCGACCACGGACGGCCTGTGCCATCAGCTCGGCAATGAGCCGGGTGTCGTGAGCGCCCAGCCCACCACACAGCGTGTGAACAGGTCCAGGATGGCCGCCAGGTACAACCAGCCCTCGCGCGTGCCGACGTACGTGTAGGGGTCGGACCGGAGCGCCCTGCCGCCTTTCGGTCGGTGGGTTTCCCCGGCCCGCCCTCCGAACCGGACGTGCGACTTTCACCGCATCCGGCTCTCCACGCGATCACGCCGATGCTCCGGCTGTTGTTGTAGCCGTTGCGCTCGCCCGTGCGGCGACAAGTGCATCAACAAGCAAACGAATGTCGAGCCAGTCTCGAGCCCGAGCACCACTCACTGCCGGTCACGGCTGGGCGGAGTGCTCAACATTTTGCCACCGAGAGGCCGCGTGAGCCCGTCGCGCCGAATTCCCGAACAGGTCGGGAAGCATTGATGCTCAACGATGCTCCACCCTTACGCCGACTAGCGTGAGGTCGTCCGCGGTCGGAGTGGTCCCGCGGAACTCGTTCCACCGCAACAGCAGGTCATCCAGAACCGTACCGACCGGACGACCCTCCGTCACGGCTTTGCGGACAGCACGCTCCAGAGGGAACATGACTCCCTCGGAGTTCTGCTGCTCGCTCACGCCATCGCTGTACGCAAGCACGAGGTCGCCGGGCGCCAACTCGACTTCGACTGCGTCGAACGCAGCCTCAGCCGACGCACCCAGAAAGGTGCCGAGGCGGTACACTTCCGCGACACCTTCCTTCCCCACGCGCAAGAGCGGTGGGTGTGCGGCACTTGCGTATCGGAGCGTGATGCTCGTTTGCGAAGACACGATATCGAAGCAGCAGCCCGTGCAGAACATCTCCTGCTCTGGATAGGCCGCAACCAACCTGGCGTTCAGCTCGCAGAGGACCGATTCTGGCGTTGCGTGCACCTCCTTCAGGCGATCGTACTCTGACTTGAGCACCATCGTCCTGAGCGATGCCTGCACGCCGTGCCCGGTCGCGTCGGCCAAGAAGACTCGGCAGTGGCCGGGCGTGAGCTCGACGACGTCATAGATGTCCCCGCCTACCAGATCCACCGGTTGGAAGAGAGCGCCGACCTCGAACACCCGTGACTTGGGCAAAAGCGGCAAGATACACTGCTGGAAAACGCGCGCCTCTTGGAGATCGCGCTGAATGAGTCGATCCTTCTGCTCCAGTGCCGCGAGTGCCGAGGCGATCTCCTCGTTGGCTCCAGCGAGCTCCTGGGTCCTTTCGCGCACGCGCTGTTCCAGCGAGTCCACCGCGCGGAGCAGAATGCGACCCAGGAGGACAATCAGCGTGCCGACCACGGCGACGCTCAGGACATTCGCGCCGGCAGGAACCACAACGAGCAAGCCCCTGGGGACGAAGCGAGGCCAGGACGCCAGTGTCTCGAGCGTTGACGCAACGAAAACCGGCAGAATGTAGACGACCACGTACCGGCCCATGCGGCGGGGGGACACGAAGAGGGCAATGAGCAAGAGATTGAGCAGCGCTCCTGTCACACTGAGGCTCGCAAGGCGGGTGGAGACAACCGGAACAAGTGCCAGAATTGTCGCCGAAATGCCGCACCAGAGGTGCACGCCGAGCACCGTTCGGCCCCTCCTCACGGCAAGGATGCAGCCGAGCGCAGCAACGCCGATGAACAGGGTCAGAGTGCCGAGGCCGAGAAGCTGCGGGTTCCGGCTGCTCAGGCCGAATCCGAGTTCTGGCACCGCGAATACGGCAGCTGCAGCCGAAACGAGGGCCATGACGGGGATGAGCTGCTGGTCGTTCACCCTCGGATCACCCCGGGACGCGAGTATCCGGGGCACTGCAGGCATGTCCTGCGCTGGTGGTGGACGGGACTGTGATGCCTTGTGAAGACCCGATTCGCCGCCTCGCACTCCGTGTTCGCCCTGGCTTGACATCGCTAACCTGTCCTCGCTGAGACCGGTCCAGAGGCATCCTCCAGGCGCACTCCACCACTCCTTCGCAGGCCAGTGCGCTCAGTGCACCGCGTCCACATCACGCAGGATTTCCGCGACTGACCGGATGTTGGAGCAACCCACCGGTAAACGTGATTCGCTGTCCCGTGACAGCGGCGTGAGCACCGCCTGTCGGAGTGGATCCTGCGCCGCGGGCGGCACCTGACCGAATCGGACCGCAACCGCATCCCCACCCCAGTGCTTCAGTTTGCGTGTGCGGCATTGCGCCGGACAGTCGTGGGTCGCACACTCCGGATATGCGCAGCAAAGCGCACAACTGGGTGCCCTCCGCCAACACTGGCTGATCCGCCAGCAGGGCACCCCCGGCCGACATGTGCCGCACGAGGTAGTCTCCGGCCCCACGGTCCCCAAGGAGGAGCGTTGCCGTTCCGGAGACGTAGTCGCGATGAATCTCACGCAGGTCATTTTCGCTTTTCATGGGGTGCGCCGTCTCTAGCTGAGACGGTCTTTCTTCCGCAAAGCTGAGCGCAGCCTCGTCTAGGTGTCGGACGAGTGATCGTGGGTGGCTGTGTGTGATCCTCCCACCAGCCTCGAGTCGCTAGCGGTCTTCTCTGCTGGCAGTGGCGCCCGCCCGGGCCCCCGCGAGCGGTCGCCGCACGACGGGCTCGTGCTCCCCCCGGTTCCCTCGTCACATCCGAGGTGGAGTGGTCTCGGCGGCTCGCTTGTTGCCGCACTGCGAACCGCTACCGTCGCGAGGTTCCCGAGTCTGACAGCCTCTCGAGGGTCGCCTGCGCAAGGCGCATCGCGTCACCCTCGGCCGCTTTCGCCTCACGCTCTGCCAGTAGGACGTGCCGCTCGGCCTCTTTCACGCGCGAGATGCCCCGCTCGGGTGTGGCGCAGGCAGCCTTGATTTCGGCTGCGAGGGCCGCCCGCGCCGCCTCTGCGGCGGCAATGCTGGCGCGCCAGCGCCGCAAACTTCGTTGCCATCTGGCTCGTGCTTCGTCTTCCTCTACACACCGCATGCAGGGCTGCCCCAGGTTTCATTCTACCTGCCCGGCTTCACCCCTTGGGGTGAAGCCGACCGGCAGATCGCTCGGTTGGAGCGTTTGACGATGCGGACGCGGGGGGTAGCATGGGAAATGCGTGCTGCCGCTGAGCGGCAGCGAGTCGAGGTGATGTGCCGAAGCACCAGCGCGGATTGCATGGCGCCGTGGAGAATTCTGCGGAGATCGTCGCCATCTTCGACGCAACCGGCAGCTGCACCTACGTCACGCCGTCGCTGGCAGAACTCGTGGACCGTCGACCGGAGGACCTTCTCGGCCGGGACTCATCCTGCTTCCTTCACCCCGAGGACGTGGCGGGCTTCGCCGCCGCAGCCGCTCGGGCGATAGGGGAGCCCGGGGTGCCCATCGTGGTCAGCGGCTTGCGGGTACTTGGCGCCCAGCGGACCAGCAGCTGGGTGGCAGGGTTGGTGATTGCCCCGCCCAATTCACCCACTGTCGAGGGCGTCCTATTCAGTGGCCGAACAATCACGGACAACCTCCGACTCGAACGAACCCGGTCCGGCACTGAGGGGCGCGACTGGACTTGGCTCGAAGCCACGCCGATCGAAGTCGGCATTCTCGAAGGACCAGGGCGCATCGTCTTTGCCAACTGCGCGCTCCGGACGACGCTTGGGATCCTACCGCAGGACCTCGGACAGGTTGACATCTGCGCGTTCTGCGCCGATCCCTCGGAACGGCAGCGACTGATGAGCATCCTTCAAGCCGAGGAGCAAGAGGCTGACTTCAGCGCGAGAATCCGGCGCTCCGGAGGCCAGGAGATCCACGCGGTACTCACCATCCGCAATGCACGGGTCGAGGGGGACGTTGTCCGCTTGTTGACCTGCGTCGACAATTCAGAGCGTGGGCATGTGCAGGCACGCCTGCGCACCCTCGAGGAGGCTCTTGAGGTGCAAACGGCTCGACGTACCGCCCAAGCTGAAGCAATTGGTCTGCTCTTCCGGGATGTGATCAGGACCACATCTGATACGAAGCTCGCAACGTTGCTGCTTTCGCTCGCAGTGGACCTCACCGGCAGCCTTGGCGGCTTGGTCGGGGAGTTGAGCGCAAACGGTGAGCTTGGCATCCTCGCGACGACTGAGACGGAAACTGGTGATGCCCGCGATGGCGATGCGACTTCAGGCCGCGCGCTGCAGAGGGTCCAGGCGCAAGGGCCTTGGGAGCGCATCCGGTCTACTGGCGAGTCGTTCATCGCCGTGTGCCCCGACGGCCACGAAGCGCCGGCCGGCCGAGAACTGGACACAGCGGATACGCTGTGCGTCCCCACCACGGAATCCGGTCAGGTCGTGGGCCTGATCGAGCTAACCGGCAAGCGCGGCGGTTACAGCCAGGCCGACCTGAGCGTCGTAGAGGGCTTGGCGATTGCATTCTCAGAGGCACGTCACCGCAGGCGAGCTGAGCTGGAGCTACGAGAATCCAACCGGCGGTTGCAGGAAGCCAACCAGGAACTGGAAGCGTTCGCCCACTCGGTGGCACACGACCTACGCGCTCCGCTTCGCGCCATCGATGGGTTTGGCCAAGCGCTCGCGGATGACTGCTCGCACGCGCTCGACGAAAGCGGTCGCGGCTACCTGGCGCGCATCCGGGACAACACGCAGCGTATGGGCCGTCTCATCGACGAGTTGCTGCAATTGTCGCGTCTTGGTCGCGTCGCGCTCCGTGTCGAGGCGTTGAATCTCAGCAGCATGGCCAAGGATATCGTGGCACGGCTCAGGTCAGAGGAACCTTCGCGAGACGTTGATTTTCTTGCGCCCGCTGAAGTTCCTGCACGCGGTGACGTCAGGTTGATTGCGATCGTGCTGGAGAACCTCCTGTCAAACGCGTGGAAGTTCACCGGGCGCGAGTCGCACGCTCGGATAGAGCTCGGCGTCAGCGAAGGGTTGGAGGAGCGAGTGTACTTCGTGCGGGACAATGGAGCGGGATACGACCCCGCCCACGCCAGCAAGCTGTTTGGCACGTTCACGCGACTCCACAACGAGCGGGAGTTTCCTGGCATTGGGGTGGGGCTGGCCACTGTGCAGCGCATCGTGCGGCGCCACGACGGTCGGGTTTGGGCCGACGGCGAATCGCCCGACGCGTCGTCTGCTGGCTTCCGCGCTGCCCCCTCTGC
>CAZSVU010000268.1:0-12041 GCA_964610275.1 uncultured Polyangiaceae bacterium
GAGAACAACGTAGTCATCACCGACCATTGGCACGGGATTACCCTGAGCGGGGCACGCAATGCTCGTATCGTCAACAACACCGTGATCGACCTCAACGATGAGGACCCAGGGCCTCCCTGGATTCGCATCGGCGATCACAAGGATGGTACCCCCTCCTCGGACTGCCTGATCGCCAACAACCTGGCTTTCTCCATCGCCAGTGACGATGCCTCGAGCGTCATCATCGAAGACAACCTCATCATCGAGGATCCGTATGCGATGTTTGTGGACTTCGACGGCCTCGACCTGCATCTCCAACAGGACAGCCCGGCGGTGGACTCGGCCAATGACGAGCATGCGCCTGAGTTGGACCGCGACCGCATCCCGCGACCCCAGGGCGAGCACTCGGACATTGGGGCGTATGAGTGGCACGAGCCGGACGTGGAACCGGTGCCGGCTGGAATTGGCGGGTATGCGTCGGGCGGCATTCCCGGCCTCGGCGGCAGTGGTACGGACGAGGCTGCTGCGGACGACGGGTCCGACGATGAGGGCGGTTGCGGCTGCCGCGTGGAGCAGCGAGGCCCGGGCTGGGGCTGGCTGGGCGGTCTCGTGCTCGCGACGCTGGTCGGTCTCGGCCGGCGCCGATGCTGCGCGGATCCTCGTCTCCGACGCACCTCACGAAGGCGTTGCCCTGCTCGTCGCACGAGTTTTCATCCAGGCACTGGGTTCTAACCTCGCGCAGACACGCGTACGCAACCCGCAGTTCGTCGATGCAATCGGCCGGGCTCGCCGCAGTCCATTCGCCGCAGATCCGGGCGCACTCTTCGGAGTCGGCAACGTCCACGCTCAGGGTCGAGCAATCAGCCGGGACGGGTGCGCTGCATGTGTCGGTGCAGTGGTCCGCGCTACTCGATCCACTCGACCCACCACTCACCGAAACGCCACCACTGCCACCGGCAGGTGCCGAGTCCTTGGTCTCGCCACTGCAGCCGGCGACCACGATCACAGCCGCTTTCAACCCCAACCGCGATTGCGGTGTGTGCATGGCTGGTGTCATGCGGTGCCGACACCAAGACCGGCGACGGGCAGTCCCGATCCGACGCAGGAACCGGCGGCGGCGTGGGGCCCCTGGCGCCCGTTGCCGAGGAAGACGTGGTCAACGAGGTGGTCGATGCGATCTGCACTGGCATGCAGAGTTGCTGTGCTGCCCGCTCATTCGCGTTGACAAATTCCGACACGGCGACACGGCGACACGGCGACACGGCGACAACATGCTTCCGGGCGCGCCCATAGCCCCCGCTGTATTTCGAGTTCGAGCCTCCCCCCCGAGCTGCTCCCGAGCTGCTCCCGAGCGCGACCGCGGCGAGTTCGACGCTGTTGGTTCTGCGCGATTCGCTTCGCTTCCAGGCTTTTCGCCTCGTCACTCGGGGCTCGCCCGGTTACGGCCCATTTTCCTCCATCAGATGCGGCTGAAGTATTCGGAGACGAGGGGGAGAAAGTTCTCCCCCTCGTCCCGCGCGGCACACCGCGATACTCTTCAATTCGTCAAACCAGGGCACCGCAACGCAGCAAAACCGAGCTGGTGGAATTCTTCTCCTGACGGAACGTGAGTTGCCAGGGCTCGGACCGCGAAGAAGGCGGGAGCTCGACGGGTGTTTGGGATAGGCTAGCAAGAAGGACCGCGCAAGCGTCGGAGGATCACTCGTGCGAACAGAATATCTCAGACCCGTAGGTGCGTTGGTGCTGTCTCTGATCGCGACAGCGGTGGGCACGGGCTGCGGCGAGGACTCTGGCAAGCACGCAGCGGTTTGCGACCCGGGTGCGAGTCAGGACTGCACCTGTCCTGGCCTCGACGCTCCTGGAGCGCAGATCTGCGCAGACGATGCCAGTGGTTGGAGTGAATGCGATTGCTTGAGCGGCACTGGCGGTGCGACCGGCGCGGGCGGCTCAACCGGCACTGGGGGCGCGACCGGCACTGGCGGCGCCACCGACGTCCCGACGAACTGCACCGACGTGACCCCCTGTGGCGGCGACGTGGTCGGAACTTGGAACGTTGCGTCTTCATGCCTGGAATTTTCAGGAGACATGGACCTGAGCCTCCTGAGCTTCGGCTGCGCAACGGCGCCGGTGACCGGTTATCTTCAAACGACCGGAAGTTTTGTCGCCAATGCCAACGGTTCCTATTCCGACAACACGAGGACGACTGGTGCCGCCACGTTGCCGCTCTCCCCCGCTTGTCTCACGGTTTCGTCCGTGCCTGTTGAGTGCACGCGAGTTGGGAACCTTTTCACGGCGGCGGGCTGGACCACTGGCGTTTGTACCGACACAGACGGCCAATGCACCTGTTCGCTCACTGTGGACCAGCAGGGTGGGCTGGGTGCGGTCGTCTCGTATACACAGCCGAATGGTGCGTACACGACTGACGGCAACACGCTCACGGCGACGAATGTGACGTACTCGTTCTGCGCTTCGGGCGATACGCTGTCCCTCACTCCGCAGATGTCGGCTCTGAGGGGCACGGTCGTTCTGCAGAGGGAAGGAGCCGCCGGCACTGGCGGCACGAGCGGAACTGGCGGGACGGTCGGGGCTGGCGGCACGAGCGGGACTGGCGGAGCCGGGACTGGCGGTGTGGGGACTGGCGGTGTAGGGACTGGCGGTGTAGGCACCGGGGGCTTGGGCGTGGGTGGCAACATCGTCGTCGGCTCCGGCGGCGACGGTGTGGGTGGGGTGGTCGTCGGCTCTGGCGGCGACGGGACTGGCGGTGACGGCACTGGCGGCGAGGCAGGCTATGCCGGCGAGGGCAGCGGCGGCGAGGGCACTGGCGGCGACGGCACTGGCGGCGACGGCACTGGCGGTGACGGCACTGGCGGCGACGACGGGACAGGGGGTGGCCCTGTAGTGGACGACAAGCCTTGCGATATCTATGCGGATGCCGGCAACATCTGTGTCGCCGCGCACAGTACGGTTCGCGCCCTCTTTGCCTCGTTTGATGGCAATCTCTATACGGTGAAGCGCGCGGACGGTGCGACCCAGGACATTCCCGTCTCGAACCCGGGCGGCTATGCCGACATTTCCGTGCAAGACTCCTTCTGCGGCGGGAGCTCCTGCACCATCTTCCGAGTGCTCGACCAGACGGGGAACGGTAACTTCCTCGAAGCCCAGACCCCAGAGACGATCCTCGGCACGGGCGACAACGCGCATCCAGGCCATTCGGGCATGACTGCCGCGAATGCGACCGCCGACCTCCTGACCGTCGATGGGCACCAGGTGTACTCGCTCTACACGAGGCCCTCCCAGGCCTATTGGAACGACGGCTCCCAGAACGGCATGCCCCTCGGCGCCGAGCCCCAAGGCATCTACATGGTGACGAGCGGGACGCACTTCAACGGTGGGTGCTGCTACGACTACGGCAACGCCCAGCTGGACCGGAACTACAACGGTGGCCCCATGATGGACACCATCTACTTCGGCAACTGTACGATTTGGGGCACCGGTGAGGGCAACGGTCCGTGGGTCATGGCCGATATGGAAGACGGCATGCTCTCTGGGGCCACCTCAGGCAACAATCCCAATAATCTGAGCCTGCCCTTCGATTTCGTCACCGCCATCGAGAAGAACGACGGGACGTCGAATTTCGCGCTGAAGGGTGGGAACGCAACAGATCCGAATGGCTTGACCGACATGTATGTCGGTGCACTCCCTGGTTCGAAGAGCCCGATGCGGAAGGAAGGCGCCATCATTCTGGGAGCGGGCGGAGACTGCTGCTACAGCAACAACAACGCGAGTGAAGGTACCTTCTACGAAGGCGCCGTCGTCTCGGGCTACCCGTCCGATGCGACGGACGACGCGATCCACGCGAACATCGTCGAGACGCGCTACGGCCAGTAGCCCCGGCTCGTTGCCGACCTGAGCCCCAGCGCCGAGCTTCCGGCGGAGCGAGGGGTTTCGGCTCCCCGTGTTCTGCGAGCCGCTGGGCGCGGTCTTCTCAGCGACCAGCGGGCAAGCCGTTGCCGGCTTCCAGCCGGTTGGGTAGCCTGGTCGTGCTTCTCGAGCGGCTATGGGAGCGAAAGAGCTGACGAATGAGACGCGAGACCAAGACAGCCGAGTGCGTGATGCTGCAAGAGCGCGTCTTCTCGGTGAAGAAGCGTTTCCTGGCCATGTACCACAAGGCCCACGCGGGACACATCGGCAGCTCCCTTTCTTGCTCCGAGCTTCTGGTGTTTCTGAAATTTGCCTGGATGCGGGAGCACGACACGTTCGTCCTCTCCAAAGGCCACGCGGCGGGCGCGCTCTATTCCCTCCTGGCCGAGGCGAATCGCCTCACTCCCAGCCAGATTGATTCGTTCTACGAAGAGGGGACGATCCTTTCGGCGCTTCCGCCGGTACGCGCGATCGAGGAGATCCCCTTTGCCACGGGAAGTCTCGGCTATGGGCTCTCTCTCTGCGCTGGCATGGCGCTCGGCGCCAGGTTCAAGCGCGAGGACCGGCGCTTCTTCTGCATCACCTCCGACGGTGAGCTCGATGAGGGCAGCGTCTGGGAAGCGGCGCTCTTCATTGCCCATCACCAGCTGACCAACGTCGTCTGGGTGATCGACCGGAACCGCATCCAGGCAATTGGCCGGACTGAGGAAGTGATGGCGCTCGAGCCGCTCGATGCCAAGCTGCGCGCCTTTGGCTATCACGTACTGAGCGTGGACGGGCACGATTTCGCATCACTCTTGGCTGCGCGGGATGAGTGCACGCGTGCTGTGGACGCTGGTGGCATGCCAGTTGCCATCATTGCAAGCACCGTGAAAGGCAATGGGCTCAGTTTCATGCACGACACGGTGGATTGTCACTATCTGCCGATGACCGAGGCACAATACGAGCAGGCTCTGGGCGAGCTGACACGCGCGCACGAGACTCTTCTGAACGGCTATAGAAATGCGGACTGAATTCGCGCAGGCCATGGTGACGCTTTTCGACAAGCGTGCAGATCTCGTGTTCATCACGGGCGACCTCGGCTACATGGCTGTCGAGGGGATCGCCCAGGCGTTTGGTGAACGCTTCATCAATGCCGGCGTCGCAGAACAGAACGCCGTCGCGCTGGCCGCAGGCCTGGCAAGCGCAGGGCAACTTCCGTGGGTGTACAGTATGTCGGCTTTCACGGTGCTACGCCCCTACGCCCAAATCCGCGACACCGTGTGCCTGCATAGGCTTCCCGTCAAGCTCGTCGGAAACGGCGGTGGCTACGGATACGGCATCATGGGGGCGACCCATCACGCCCTCGAGGATGTTGGCGCGATGCGAGTGCTGCCCAACCTGCGGATCTACCTTCCAATTGCGGCAGCGGATGTATCGCAAGTCATAGCCACGATGGCAGAGGATCCTCTGCCCAACTACCTGCGGTTGAACGCGTCGGCTCGGATCCCCGGCGCGATCCCACCCTTTTCGCCGTGGCGCAGGCTCAAGTCTGGTCGAAGTTGCGTCGTCATTTCAATGGGCCCTGTGGTCCAAGGCTTGTACGAGCCGGGGGCCGCCGAGTTGCTCGACGAGCTCGAAATCTGGAGCGTGGGAACGTTCCCGATGGCGGACATCCCCGCTGAACTCTCGGCAAGCATCAGAGAGAAGGGCCGGGTCATCACCATTGAAGAGCACTACCGCTCCTGTGGACTGGGCGAAGCCCTCAGCCACCTGCTGTTGACTTCAGGTGTAGTCCCCGAGTCTCTGACCTGTCTCCACGCCGCTGGATATCCTTCCGGACGTTATGGCAGCCAGCGCTGGCACCAGGAGGAGAACGGCCTCCGGGGGCCTCCGTTGGTCTCGCGCTTGGAGAATCTCCTCCGTGACTGACTCGTTGCCTGAGCCCACGCTGTCTGCCGTCATCACCTGCTACAAGGATGAGCCGGCGATTCGTCCGATGCACACGCGGCTCTGCGCCGTCTTCACTTCGTTGGGCGTGAACTACGAAGTCATCTTCGTCAACGACGGCAGCCCGGACGACGCGAATACCGTCCTCGAAGAATTGACGGCTCAGGACGACCACGTACTCGCGATCGAGCATTCGAGGAACTTCGGTTCGCAGAACGCGTTCATCAGCGGGATGCAGCTCGCCACCGGTGACGCCGTCATCCTCCTCGACGGCGACTTGCAGGACCCGCCCGAGCTGATCTCCGAGTTCTACGCCAAGTGGCAAGAGGGATACGACGTCGTCTACGGGCGTCGAACAAAGCGCGAAGGCTCGGTGGTGCTCGGGCTCCTCGCGCGGGGCTTCTACAGAATTTTCCGCGGAGTCTCCAACGTGCCGATGCCGCTCGATGCAGGCGACTTCTCGTTGATGGACAGGAAAGTCGTCGATGCTCTGCTTGCGCTTCCAGAAACCGACCAATTCTTGCGCGGGCTCAGAGCCTGGGTCGGTTTCAAACAGACGGGTGTCGATTACGTGCGCCCGAAACGAGCGTTCGGGCGTTCGACGCACAGCTTTTTGAAGAACCTATGGTGGGCCAGAAAGGGCATCTTCTCGTTCACGTTCGTCCCGATCGAGCTCCTCGGGTACGCCGGCGCAACAATGACGGCGCTCTCCTTTTCTGCTCTCATCTATCAAGGGATCGACACTCTGCTCCACCCGGAAGTCCCTCATGGAATCTCGACCATCATCGTTCTGATCGCCTTCTTTGGCAGTCTCCATCTTTTCGCCATTGCCACGCTGGGGGAGTACGTGATCAAGATCCTGGAGGAAGCCAAGCAGCGTCCGCGGTTCATCAGGAAGGCGATCCGACACGCCGGAGCGCTCCTCACCACGCCGACAGAGATGGCCAGCTTCTTGCGGGGTCGATTGCGCAATTCGGCGTCGGACCCGCTGCCCGGCGCAGAATCGGTCGAGCGTGATGGAGGGCGTGATGGAGGCTAAGAGCGTGCTCATTACGGGGACGACCTCGGGGGTGGGTCGCGCCCTTCTCGAACACTACGCGAGAAGTGGCGTGAGCATTGTTTCCGTGAACCGTCGCCGCGTCCCGGAGTTCGAATCCCACTATCCGTCGGTTCGTTTCGAATGCGTCGACGTCCGAGACGCAGGCGAAGTCCAGCGGCTCGTCGAAAGCCTTGCCGAGACCGCAGAACTACCCGATCTCTTCATTTTGAACGCCGGGATCAATCGTGTCGACAACGACGAGTCGTTCGACCTCGGTGCGTACAAGTCGGTCGTCGATACGAATCTCTATGGCGTTCTGCACTTCATCGGGCCACTCACGCGGCTACCCACGGACCAGATCCCGCGGCACGTGGTCGCCATCAGTTCCATGGCCCACTACGTCGGAAACCCCTACGGGCTGGGCTATTTCACCAGCAAGCGAGCCCTCACCGCGTGCTTCGAAGTCTGGTCCAAGATGTATTCCGGGACGGACTTGGTCTTTCAGCAAGTCATGTTGGGTCCAGTGCCTACCGCGATCCACACGATGGACGACCACTTTCCGGCCTGGGTGGTCCGAATCAGGGACTCGTTCTCCGGATCGCTCGACGGCACCGTGCGGGCGGTCTCTCGCTTTGCTCTGACCCGCAAGAAGAAGCTGTTCTATCCGTGGCAGGTGGTGCCTCTGTATCTGGGAATGCGGCTGGGTCAGGGTCTCATCCCCGGTTTGTTCCAGGGGCGCAAGACGTTGGAAGGCAGAGCACGTCGCGGCAGCGGGCCCAAGCGCGATGCGGAAAGACAGGTCCCAGCACGGCACGATCCAGCGGGGCGGGAGGCGGCCACCGATGGACGCAAATGTGTCGACAATGGATAGGGTGATGAGATTCTGCCCGAGTGCATTGCGAGACCGGACCGTCACCTACAGCAAGGCGGATCTGGTCACCGTTGCCCTCATTGCAGCTGTCGTTTCCGTTTGGGCGGCCAGCGCGGGAGGCGCTTTCTCCATTTTGGCACTTCTCGCCTGCGAGGTGATGTTCTTTGCATTCTACCTCACAGGTTCGCTCTTCGGCGGTGTCCAGTCCTTGGCAAAGGGGGTTCTCTTCGAGCTTCCGCTCCGCCTGCTCGTCGGATATGCCGTCGTCAACACGGCGCTGCTCGTGCTCGCCTGGCTTTCGCCGCTCGGTATCATCGCGAACTTCGCGATCGTGCTCGCGATGGTGGCGCTCGCGTTCTTTTCGACTCGAAAACGGGAGCAGAGCAAAAGTAGTGCCGCGAGCCTCTGGGCCATCGGCATCTGCGCTGTCGCCACCACATTGTGGTGCCAAGACTCGCTCGACCCGATATCGGAGCACGACGGGGTGGTCGTGTTCAAGCCGTGGATCGATGGCTTCTACCACGCCGTGCACATTCGCATCTTTGCCGAGAGCCACGGCGCTTCGACCATCGAAGACTTTCGGATGGCAGGAGTGCCCGCCCGTCTCTACCACTACGGGATGTACCTGCTGCCGGCGCTCATCAAGCAGGTGTCGGCGATCCATTCGTACAGCGCCTTTGCCGGAATTCTCGCCCCCATGGGGGTCTTCTTCACTGGCCTTGCGGCTTACGCGTTCTTCGGATCGCTGTGGGGCGTTTGGCCTGGGCTGGCGGCGTGTGCGGCGCTGCTCTTGCTCCCGGATGGCCCGCAGCAAGGCCTGCAAAACCCGTTCATGTCGTACCATTGGCTGACGCATATTTCGCCGAGCGCAACCTATGGTTTGGCGTTGCTCGCCGTCGCCTGGCTCTTCGTCATCAAGGGCTGTACTCAGGGCAATCGGCTGCAGCTATACACCGGCTGGCTCGTTGCGGGCATCCTTGCCATCTACAAGCTGCACTACGTCGTCGCGAGCGCGCTCCTGCTCCTGCTCGTGCCCGCTTTGTTCTTCCGCGCCCGCCTGGGAGTTCGAAAGCGCGCCCTCTGGGTCGTTTCGGCATGTGCATTCTATGCCGTGGCGCTCATTGTCGGGCAGAAGGTGCCCGGCGTCCCGCTGATTCGCTTCGATGGGTCCGGCATCGGCGAGATTCTTCACCTGGTCGGGACGTTCCACGTGCCGGGGGCTTTCAGGGACTTCGTCGTCGAGCACATGGGGCGTCCGTTTTCCGCGACGGCCAACCTGCTGTTCGGCGTTCCGTACGTTTTGTTCGAGGTTCTGGGCGCGTTCGTGCCGCTGCTCATCATCTTGGTCGTCGCTCTGCGCAAGCGGATCTCGCTGCTCTACCTGGTCTTTCCGCTGCTGCTCCTGGTCAACTTTCTCATGATGTTCTTTGGCCTGGCGCTCGACATGCGCAGCAGCACGCCAGACGAACTTCTGCACCGGCCACTCATGATCGTGTACTTCTTCGTCGTGGCCTGGGTCGGTGGCGCCTTGGGTCTGACCGTGGAAAATGCGCGCCGCACCAGGCGCGCGGGTCGGCCCGTCCTCCTCGGTCTGGCTACCCTGCTCTTGATCGTTCCCGCGTCCTTGGGGAAGGGGGTGCAGGTCATGTGGGTCATGCCCAAGATCTCTCCCGTGCGTCTTCCGAGCTCATTGATCCGCGTTGCCGAGTACATGCGCACCCACGGAGGCTCCGAAGACCTCTTTCAGGATTCGCAGTTCGACCGCTTCTACGCGATCGCGGCTCTGTCCGAACGAAAGACGTTCGTGGCCCACACGATGACGAACATGCCTTTTCGCGGCGACATGGTCGCGACGCGCACAGCCGCCGTCGATCGGATCATGCTGCTGCGGCTGCCGAAGCTCGTCGTCGGCACGGCACGCGCCTTCGGGATCCGCTGGTTCATTCGCCAACGGGGGGACCGAGTGAATTGGTCCCCTGAGCTCGCGGACAATCCGGCGTTCGAGACGGGGCCCTTCACCGTCTACGATTTCAAGTAGCCAACCGCTGCAGGCTGCTGGCCGAAAGTGCGCTTGCTCGATCCGCCCGAGGTACCGAGAACTGTGATCGAGCCCGAGGATCCGCCTGGATCTGAGCAGGCCGTCCTGGCTGGGTAGTTGGCCCCCGGTCGGGTGGCGTCGGACGATCCGCGACCCGCCCCCCAAAAGGTAAGGGCCCGAAGTCGATCCCTTCGAGCCCTGGGTCGCCGCGCGTGGACGCGTTGGTGTGAGGCGCGGTGGCCGTGTGCCCCTTTGGCGTGGCTGATTGAATAGTCGGACTACGGCGGCCCTCGGCCGAGGAGATTTCACCCCCGCTTGTTTCGTCTACGGCGCCCAGCTGCGAACCCATCTACCCGCAGGAAGTACGGGCTCGATGTGACGACGAGCACTGCGTCGTGCAGCGACGATAGGCGTCTCAAGGCGTAACCAGTCGCAGGCCCAGCCCGGCGGACCAGGTGACGAGTATTCGGACAAGATTGTACAGGCAGCTGTCGCAGACAGCTCGGTCCGGATGCCAGGATTGCGGGACTCAAAATGACGAAGACCCGGCTGCTTCCTTCTGGAGTTTCCTGCCTGGCCCTGCGGCGTCAGCAGGTCGTGCAACTGCACGCCTCGGCGCAATGAGTTTGGGGCTTCTTGAAGCCGTCCTCACAGGTGGCCGAGCAGGCCTGGTCGTTGCACAGCAGGTCGGACTTGTCGCAAGCGTCCGAGTCCACCGTGCAGGTCACCCGACACGGGCCGCTATTGCACTGGAATGTGGCGTCCTTGCATGCATCGACCTCGCTGCAGGCAATGTCGCAGGCGAAGCTCTCCGGGCAGCTGATGGTGGCTTTCTCGCACGCACTGTCCGCGCTGCACACGACCTGGCAGGCGAAGTCGGGCGGACATGTCACCGCCTGGTCCTTGCACTGGTCCCGTTCGCTGCAGACGATCGTGCACACGGCACCATCACACCCCCCGGTACACTCAGAGGGGCAGGTCCCACCGGGAGGTGTGGGTTCGTCGCCGCAGCGACCGCAGACGCCGTCGCTGCACAGACCGCCCGCACAATCGACGGGTTGCTCGCACGTGCTGCCAGCGTCGCATGGCGGACAGCCGCCGCCGCAGTCGATGTCGGTTTCGTCGCCGTCCAGGGAATTGTTCGCGCATCCGTCAGCGTCGCAGGGCGGGCACTGCGAACCGCCGCAGTCCACGCCCGACTCGTCCCCGTTGCGGACTCCATCCGAGCAATCCGCGGACTGACACACAGCGTCGGTGCAGATACGACTCGTACAGTCGGCGCTCTCTCCGCACGCTTGCCCGTCGGCGCACGCAAAGCACAGCGGACCGCCGCAGTCGACGTCCGTCTCCGCCTCGCCCAGCAGGTCGTCCGTGCAACTCGAAGGCGTTACCTGACACAAGCTGTCGAGACAGGTGCCGCTGACGCAGTCGCCATTCACGTTGCAGCTTCGGTAGTCTCCGCAGGGCAGGCAGTCGCTGCCCCCGCAGTCCACGTCGCTTTCGTCGCCGTTCTCGATGCCGTCGCCGCACAGCGAATCACTGGTTACGTCGGGAGCGGCGTCAACCAACTCGGAAACACCGCCCGCGTCGACATCGCCGTCGCCGGACTCCTCCGATCCGCCTGAGCCGCAAGCCACCGCCAACGCAAGGGCCACCCACACGCTCAAGGTACCGGTGTGCTTCATCTCCGTCGACCTCCTTTGCTGAACAGCTGAGAATAGCACGTGCGCGTCGCGTACGGAAACTGAACTGGCGGTGAATCACGCCGCATCTCGGTGATAGAACTTCAGCGTGCCAACCAGCCGCTCTCGGCACCGGACAGGCCCGCACGCGTTGCCGCTGGCGGACCGCGACGTGAGCAGCTCGTTGTCCAATCCTTGGTGATTCCTTTCGAGATCTAGTTCCCGGCGCTAAACGCGCAAGCGTGCGGATACAAAGGAGAATCGGTCAACGGCCGGGGGTTGTTGTTCGGGGTGCTCGGCGCAGATTGTCGCGAGAAGTCGCAGCAGCATGCCGAAAAGGGGTGATGGGGATGGGCAAGGGCGAAGTCGAGGGCATGGGCGACCGCGATCGGCGCATACCTGTGCTGCTACTTGACCGCCTATAGCCCGCCCGGTCGCCGGGCCCCCCCAAGGGCCCGGGCAACCACCAGGCGGGCGGCGCCTTTCTCAATCGCGTGAGCTTCGTGAGCATGGCGCAGAGCTCATTGCCCAACGTTCGTGTGTTGGATGCAGCAGACATACGGAAGTCGTACCGAGCCCCTC
>CAZSVU010000269.1:0-4627 GCA_964610275.1 uncultured Polyangiaceae bacterium
CGACCTTGCTCCATCTTCTTCACCCCGGCCGGCCCGAACTCCGAGCAAGGGTGTGCACTACCGCCGCAGGCCCGCGAACCAATGGGTGAACGTTCTGTCGCTTTTCGTTGCCTTGGAGTGCGACCGTGTCGGCCGATTCTTCGCGGGGTTCTTGCCGGATGACACGCGGGATGCCGGCTAGCTCCAGATCGACGACACCGAATTCTTCACCGAGTCGCTCAATCTCCGAGAGCTAGCTCGCGCACGAAGATTTCCGGGTATCCGTCGACGTTCTCCTCGAACGCTGCGTAGAGGGTCTGGGTGGACGCTGCATAGCCCAGGCTCGGGTCACGCGCGTCACGTGCTGGATCCACGTTGAGTGCATCGCAGATGATCGGCCAGCCACTCCCATCGAATCGAGCCACGTAGATGAAGTGGCCTTCGTACTCGTTGGCCTCGTCCCAGGCGACGACCGGAGTTCCGTCCACCAGGATCAGATCGGGATTGCCGGAGTCAAAGTGGTCGGTGGGGAAGGCGGTGACAGGCCCGCCGCCGAGCACCCCCCAGTCCGCGCCGTCCCAGTGGACCACGTAGATCTGCCGTTGCCCAGACCCGTCGCGATCGGCGGAGTAGGCGACGTAGAGATCGTCTGGTCCGTTCACCCACAAGCTCGGAGCACTGAGCTGGTTCGTATCCTGGTCCGAGTCGATGCTACCGCCGATCGGAGTGACCCCACCGTCCAAGCGAGTGACGTACAAGTTGGAGGTGAAGCTGGCATCCTCCGCCAGCTCGAAGTGTGCGACGAACGGCTCGCCCGCAGGGCTCAGTTCGACATCCGCCACCAAGGCAGGAGTTCCCGACGCAGTCACCCGGTTGATGCGGGGGAAGGATGAGAAAGTTCCGCCCGCCATCTGCGCAACGTGCACGTCGTCATCCCCTTCCGCGGCGAGATCCGTCTCGATCCAGGCCACGGCGGGTGCGAGTCCACCGCCGCAAGCGATGGTTGGATTGCCCGCGTCGTAGCCGACCTGCTCCACAGAATCCCAGTGCTGGCTGATCTCGTCGCCAGCGTCGAGCGCGCTCCAGCTTGCGACATCCGTCGTGCTGAATCCGAACACGCGATCATAGAAGCTCTCGTCCGAGGCCGCCGCATCGCCAGCCAGCGTGAAGGCCGTGAGGATCTCGCCGCCGTCAGCGCAGAAGTCAGGAGCCCGATAGAACAGTGAGGCCAGCTCGCCGCCCGCCGGATCGGACGCCGATGCTCCCCAGCCGCTCCCGTCCCAAGGATGCAGGCGAAGCTCGAAGCTCGCCTGGCGGTAGCCCACTACGGGGTTCCCGTCGAGCAGCAGCAGGGCGGGATCTTCCGACTCCGCGCTGGGGTCGCTCACGCGATCCCCGAGCAACTGCCAGCCGCAAGTGAGGGACTCCCACAGGCTGGTCGAGCCCGCGGTGCCCGCACCGCCGTCGCCCGCGTCGCCCGCACCGCCGTCGCCCGCGGTTTCTCCGTTGGGCACGGCCCCGCCCCCACCGCCGTCGCCCCCGGGGCCACCCGCGGTGCCGCCCACATCGACAGCGCCGGCAGTGCCCGCCGCCCCCGCAGTGTCCAGAGCACCAGCGACGCCGGCAGTGCCGCTACCCGCCGCACCGCCACTGGTCGCGCTCCCGCCGGTTGCAGCTGGACTGCCCGCGCCTCCCCCGGTCGCGGCGGCGCCCGCTGCCCCCGCCGCAGGCGTGGCTCCGCCGCTGCCGGTGTCGCCTGGGCCCGTGCCCGCGGCACCGGCAGCGCCGGCGGATCCCGCCTCCCCACCGGCGGCGCGGCTGCTGCCGTCCCCACATCCGACCGCACCCAAAGCACAGCCCGCCAACGCGAGCTTCAACCACACGTTCGTTGTCCACATGGCGACGGACTCTACTGAACGTGCGTGACCAGTGCCACGGCCGTCCTGTACGGAAACTGAATCCACGACGAATCCTGCCGCTGCCCTGTCGTGCACCCAAACACGGCTGACTTCGAGCGGTTGCGCTTCTTGCGAGGTCCGGCGGGGAAGTCGGGCCAGGGCGGGGAAGACTTTTCGCTGCCAGACATGTCGGAAATAGCAATCCACGAACCCGCTTCACCGCGTCTTCGTGGGTCTCCAAGGTGGCTGTCGGGCCAGGGCACAGCGGCACCGAAGGTGCCGCAAGAAAGACCAGGTGCTCTGTCCAGATCGCAGCAGAGCTGCGCTTCCGCCGGGCCGCCATCCCCGCGTTCGGCCCGGCGGAAGCGCAACGATTGCGACTTCTGGGACAGAGCACTACTATACACGTGAAGCGGGCAGCACTGCTGCTCGCGCAAAGGGCAGAGAAGTGTGCCGGGCGCACTGCACCACGGGTCCTCTCATCGAACCCAGGAGAAGCCAGTCGGATCCTAGGGAGAAAGGGAGAGCGTCATGACGATCGCCACGGTCCGTTACATGGGTAGCCAGCTGTTTCTATCGGCGACACTCGGCAGCCTTGTCCTCGTCGGGTGCGCGACGGGCGACGGCGACGATGTCGTCAAGGACTACGTCGATGACGACGTCAAGAACTACACGGTCGATGACGGCTCCCTCGAGCCCAGCGGCGCCCACCGTGCAGTTCTGAAGACCGACGACGCTCCCCCGGTATTGGAGTCCATCTTTACCGACGCCATTCTCGCCATTGCCATTGCCGAGGAGGGCAAAGGTCCCGACGAAGTCGGCGTTAGCACGGGCTTTCCGCTCACCGATTACGCCGATGATCTCACGGGTGGCTGGTGTTCCGAGTTCGTCTCCTGGGCCTACTGGAGAGGAGGCTGCCCCTTCAGCGACAACTGGGGGAACTATCCGTGGATGCTCGGCGGGTCGACGCAGATCCGGCAATGGTTTCTCGACTACTCTCGATTCATCGCCCAGACCGACCCAGAGTGGGCGACGTTCGTGCCGCAGCCCGGCGACTACATCCGCTACAACACCTCGGGTGGTGGGCACTCTGGTATCGTTCGCTACGCCGAGGGCACGACGCTCTACACCGTTGAAGGCAACGTGAACAACATCGTCATGTTGCGCAGCCTCAGAAACTACAAGACCGACTATTCGGACCCCGTCGACGGGATCGACGGCTTTGGGGTCAATCCGTGCGGCGATGAAGGTGCCGGCGGCGCGGCGGGCGGCGGTGGGGCAGGCGGTGAACCAGCCACGGGCGGGGCTGGCGGCGACACCTCGACCGGAGGCGCTGGTGGCAGCGGCGGGAGTGAGCCGCTGGGCAGCGGAGGCGCGGGCGTGGGCGGGGCTGTGATCGGCAGTGGCGGGGCAGGTGTGGGCGGAAGCACGGTTGGCAGCGGAGGCGCGGGCGTGGGTGGAAGCATTGTCGGCAGCGGAGGCGCGGGCGTGGGTGGCTACGATCCAGGCGCGGGTGGTGCGCTGATCGGCACCGGTGGAGCCGCGCTGGGCAGCGGAGGCACGGGTGTGGGCGGAGCCACGCTTGGCAGTGGCGGCGCCGGTCTCGGTGGCGACGCGCCGGGTACGGGCGGTGCGCCCGTGGGTGCGGGCGGAGCACTCGTCGGGCTGGGCGGCGCGGCCACTGGCGGCAGCACGACAGGCCCGCTCACCGCGATCGGGGGACAGCCCGCCGTCGCTGCTCTGGGAGGAGCGTCTGGCGAGGCGAGCAACGAGGGTGCGTTCGACGAGTCCGGATGTAGTTGTACCGTGCCGGGCGGGACGCGGCGAGGTGACACCAGGACGCCCTGGTCAACTCTGGGACTGCTGGGGCTACTGCTCGTACGGCGTCGACGGCCGTGCGATGGTCCTCACGCGGTCGCGCCAAGAGCTCTTGGCTGAGAATGCCCTGCTTCGTCAGCAACTGATTGTCGTCCGCAGCTACCTTTGGCGTCCTCGACACCTGAAGCCCGAGCGCGCGGTGATGGTGGCGCTTGCGGCGCTGACCCGGTGGTCCTGACCTGCACCGGTCACGCTGTTTGCAGATCGGGCAGTAGGACGGACCTGTGCTGGACTGTCGGGCCGCCCCATACTCGGACTAGAGTCGCGCCGGGCACCTGTGTCATGATCACTCTCGCCACCCCCGGGAATTGGCGAGTGCACCCGATTCGCGCAGCTGCGGCGGGTGCGTGCGCCGGAAGGGTCGAATGGGAATGCATGCTTTGAAGTGGTTCGCTGGTACGTTGACGCTCCTCGGCTTGGCCGCTGGTTGTGGTGACGAGTCTCAGAGCGACGGCAGCGACCAGGGTGGGGCCGCTAGCGGGGGTGTCGTTTCTGGGGCGACGGGAGGCGCACCCATCGGGGGCAGCGTGGCGACCGGCGGTTCACCGGTGGGTCTCGGCGGCGCGGCAACCGGTGGTTCACCGGTGGGTCTCGGCGGCGCGGGCACGGGCGGTGTGGGCACGGGCGGTGTGGGCACGGGCGGCTCGGGCACGGGCGGTGTGGGCACGGGCGGCTTGGGCACGGGCGGCCTGGGCACGGGCGGTGTCGGCATGGGCGGTGTGGGCACGGGTGGCCTGGGCACGGGCGGGGACGCCACGGGCGGCATGGGCACGGGCGGCCTGGGCACGGGCGGCCTGGGCACGGGCGGCCTGGGCACGGGCGGTGTGGGCACGGGTGGCCTGGGCACGGGCGGGGACGCCACGGGCGGCATG
>CAZSVU010000269.1:4727-11975 GCA_964610275.1 uncultured Polyangiaceae bacterium
TGGGCACGGGTGGCCTGGGCACGGGCGGGGACGCCACGGGCGGCATGGGCACGGGTGGGGACGCGGCGGGCGGCGCGGGCGCTGGGGGCATGGGCGGCACTGCTGGCAGCGCTGGCGACGCCGGAGCTGCGGGCGCTGGCGGTAGCACCCAGCGGCCGAGGCTCTGCATTTTGCCGCTGGGCGATTCCATCACGCAGTCCAACAATTCTCACCTGAGCTATCGCTACCCGCTCTGGGAGGACCTCAACGACGCGGGCTACGAGTTCGACTTCGTGGGCTCGATGAACGAGAACTACGGCGGCGTCCCCAGCTACCCGGACTCATCCTTCGATCGGGACCACGAGGGACACTGGGGATGGCGGGTGGACGAGATCATCGCTCAGATACCCAACTGGCTCAACGGCTACACGCCGGACGTCGTGTTGATGCACCTGGGTACCAACGACGCCTTCCAGTCCCAACCAACCGACGGGACCGTCAGCGAGCTGACGCAGCTGATCGATATCCTGCGTTCGGACAACGAGCGTGTGGTCATTCTACTTGCGAAAGTGATCCCCGCGACCACCTCGCAGAGTGCCCTCGATGATCTCAATGGCCGCTTGGATGCCCTCGCCAGCAGCCTGTCCACTGCCACTTCTCCCGTGGTGGTCGTCGATCAAGCGACCGGCTTCAACGCGAACAGCGACACGTTCGATGGCATTCACCCCAACGAGACAGGGGAGCAGAAGATGGCCACCAAGTGGTTCGATTCGCTGATAGCGAATTGGCCCACCGTGGGTGGTGACTGCGACCTGTGAGCGGCGCACGGGCCAGACCAGCGGAGTCGTCAGCAGGGGAGGCAGCACGAACCCGTGCAGACTGCCATTGCGCAAGCCAAGCCACGGGGCGTCCTGATCCGGAGCAGCGGTTTGCGACGATCGGTTGCAGCTCTTGTCGCAATTGCGCTCGATGAGCCCCGTGAACAGGGCGCGGTCACTACTGGCGTTCGTAGAACGTGATGCTCACCCCACCCGCAGCACCGCCCGGGTCGGAGCTTACGCAGGTATTGGCGTTGAGGAACGCGTACGGACCATCCGCGCGCGTCTCGAAGAGCGGCACGAGCGCACCCATGGGTCCGCAGTTTCTCACCAGCACGAACTCGCCGTCGTGGGTGGACAGCGCGTATCTCGCGTCCAGCAGGGCGACTGATCCGATGAGCTGGTAATCCCCGCCTCCAGGGAGTACGGAGCCGGTCACGCGCCCGCTCACTGTGCCCCCGGTGATGGGAATGATGTTGCGCGTGCCGCGCTTGCTCGCCCCGATGGAGATAGAAGAACCGAGGGTGACGGTTTCGGTGAACACGGTTGCGCCCTGGGCTCCGGTTTCCGTCGAGCACTCCCACGGCTGATTCGGGACGCCCGCCGGATCCTCGAGCTGGATGAAAGGCTCGGCAGGCGCCAGCCCCGAGACGTCGTACACATCGAACTCGATCGTGCCCGCGGCTTCGTCGACGGCGAGCGTTCCGGCGAATTGCCCATCATTGAGCCAAGCATAGGAGCTCGAGGTCGCGACCTCGAAATCGGGGACGACCCGGACGACCGGATCTCCCGCGGGCGCAAAGCCGCAGCTCCGCAAGTAGATGGGGGTGCCGTCGCTCGTGCGCAGGATCTCGATGTCCTCGAGCTCCACGGAGCCGTTCGACAGAGTGAGCTCGAGATCCAACCCTCCCGTGAGCAAGGTGCCCTGCACGCGGTCGCCCGTGAACGTGCCACCCGTCACTCCCAGGAGTCGACGGTCGCCGTATTGAGTGGTCCCTACGTCGTAGACGTCGCCGAGCTCGAGGGTTGCGTGAAAGACCAGATCACCCTGGGTGGGGGGCGGAACGCCTTCCGGCACGCCGCATGCCCAGGAGGGATCCGGGACGATCGTCGCATCCTCCGCCGTTGTGCCCCCGGTCGCGGATCCGCCGCTCCCGGCGTCGCCACTCGCGCCCCCGTCTCCCGACGTTCCAGCACCACCGGTCCCTGCAGTGCCGCCGCTCTCACCAACGGTGCCGCCGGTGCCGACGTCGCTGCCGGTGCCGTTGCCGCCGACGCCGAGGCCGCCGCCAGTACCGAGGCCGCCGCTGCCGAGGTCGCCGCCGGTGCCGGTGCCGCCACTGCCGAGGTCGCCACCGGTGCCGGTGCCGCCGACGCCGATCCCACCACTGCCGAGGTCGCCGCCAGCCGCAACCGCGCCGCCCGCAGACATGCCGCCGCTCTCGGTGCCGCCGGCGGGCGCGCCACCTGCCGCGATCTGCCCACCCGTCGCACCAGTCCCCCCGGTCGTGACCTCCCCACCGGTCGCGCCGTACCCGCCTGTGGCGAAGTCGCCACCCGTGGCAGTGTTCCCGCCCGCAGAAGGGCCACCCCCGAACGGCTGGTTGCCGCCCGTTTCGGTCGAGCTCGACCCTTCGGTGTCGCCCTCGCTACCGCATGCGCCGCCCACCAACGGGCAACCTGCAACGATCGACCAGTACAGGATAGCTCTCAGTCGCACGCTCATCGCTCCGGTCCAGGGTGCGACGGGAGGCTACGCCGTTCTGTGTCACTTGAGGATAGGCCGTTCGGCCCATGTGTTGCCGAGTGTGTCGTCCGTTTTCTCGACGCTGCCGGGCTGTGCGCCGACCGGTGCCTGAGCGCTGCTGCTCGAGCTCCTTGCCTCGGAGTCGCCCGCATCGACCGAGCCGTCAGCCTCGGGCGCGGTAGAATTGGTCGGGTCGGCGGGGCCTCGAGCAGCACAAATCGATGGCGCCTCACTAGTTGCCGGACACGACCAGATCGGCCAGAAACTTCGCGAACGGCTGGATGTCGCCAGGTTGGATGAGGCGAGCAGATTCAAGGCGGCGGACGCAACCCCAGCGTCGAGGCCAGCTCGCGGCACTCGGCGAGCGGGCGCACGCCATCCGAGGTCGTCGTCTCCAACAGGCAAGCGGTTGCGGCGGCGATCCCGTTGAATAGCGCTTCATCGAGACTGGCCTGCTCGTGCCAGCCCAACAGGAATCCCGCGGCAAAAGCGTCGCCGGCACCGGCGCTACCGCCGAGGCGCTCCGGTGAAACGTGTGCGCTTCCCACGCGTGCGCAGGCGCCGTCTTCGGTCACCGCCACCGCTCCCTCGGCGGAGTGGATCACGACACACCGGCGGACGCCGCGGTCGAGAACCGATCGGGCCGCCGCCACCACCCGATCCCCCGCCAGCCGCCCCTCCGGGCGCAGCCCGAGACCGGTGAGACGCTCGGCTTCGAGCTCGTTCATCAGGCACAGGTCGGCTTGCCGCAGCACCGGTGGAACGATGGTGTCGAATCGTTCGGGTGCCGCGGTGACCAGATCCACGCACGTCTGGGCGCCAGCAGCACGCGCTTGGCGCAGCAGCTCGGCGCCTCGCGTGCCGGACTCGGGATGAAACCCGTCGAGTCGGTCGAGCACCATCGGATAGCCGAGATAGAGCAGGCGCGCATCGAGCTCGGCCACGCTAAAATCATCGATGTCCAACAGTGCGTTCGCGCCCGCCCAATAGAAGAAAGTGCGCCGCCCGCTCCCGCGCTCCGTCATGACATCGGTGAACGACGTACCGACCCCGGAACACACCCGGAGGCGAGTTACGTCGATCCGGTGTTTCCGGCAGCGTTCAGCACACCACTGTCCGTCGCGATCGCTGCCCACGCAACCGACCGCACGGAGGGGGAATGGCGCTTCCAGGCGTGCCAGGTCGACCAGCAAGTTGAACGGGCCGCCTCCGTTGCTCACGCGGTACTCGAGGATGTGCGCCAGCGCTTCCGGCTCTGGAAACGCATCGACGAGCTTGGTGTGATCCACGACGAAGGTGCCACCGGCGGCGATGCCGTTGCGATGCATCAGGTCCTCCCGCTGGTGCCCTGTCCCGGAAGCAACAATCCATGAACGCGAGCCGCCCAGTTTCCGTGGGTTGCCCTGGTGGCCTTCGGGACAGGGCACGTCGGCACCGAAGGTGCCGCATCAGAGACAGGGGGCTCTGGCCAGATCGCAGCGGAGCTGTCCTCCTCCGGGCCGCCACCCTCGCGTCCGGCCCGGAGGAGGACAATCGATTGCGACTTCTGGGACAGAGCACTGGTGGAGTTCGACCACGTTCACCGCCGCGCGTCACCAAGGATTCGCCAAAATCGCACCCCGCTCGCGAACCCGATCGAGCCGGTGAATGACCTGGCTCCGGGGACAGGTGTCCGGCGAGCGGAGCTGACCGCGCTCTGGGCTGTGCGTCACTGCCAGCCGAGTGCTCGCTGCGCGCGGGTGAGGCGACAACATCAGGCCAGAGGATCGTCGACAGATCGCAAAGCGCGGATTCATCAACGCAATCGAGGGGAGGCCGCGTCAATCATGCGGATCTCGGGCATGAGTGCAGGTTCGCGCCGGCCCACTGCGGCCTTGACGCCGGCGTAGCCGGGATCGAAACGCGGCTGTGCTGGCCACGTGCAGCGTGCACCACAGGAGCATTGAGGAATCCGACAAGCTCAGAACTTGACGGTAGACACAGGGCACATCGCCGTCGTGTTGGGCGCTTTCTCCGTTCGCACCCGCGCTGCTGCCGACGGTCGACTTGCCTGTCTCGATGTCCCGCGTCTGACGAGGTTCGACCAGAGGATGGGGCGCTCGCGAGGCGTGTCGAGAACTCGTGCGCTTTCGTCCAGCTGACGCTGGCTCACAGCAGCAATGCGAGTTCCGGGACATTCCCGGACCGGGCCGCCGCATCCTTGTGCTACCACTCTCACGAGCTACTCATGCGCTTCCTCTTCGTCACCATCGCCGCACTTCTCCCGACCCTATCGAGCTCGTCTGTGCTGGCGGACAGCACTCAGATCGGTGGTGCCCATGTCGGGTACGCCTTCGGGGGTGCCCTCGCGGCAGACGACAGTGGCTTCCGTCACGGGCTCGATTTCGCGTTCATGCCCGTCCTCTTCGCCGTAGAGCACCGATCGGCACGCGATTCGATCTCCTCGGAAGTGGGCTACGTGCTGGGGCTCTCGGGGATCTACGGGTTCGGGGAGACCTCGTCGTACTTGGCCCTGGACTTCGGCCGCGCCGCGCACTCGCTGTTTGGGGCGTTTGCAGGGTTTGGCCCCGTCTACCGCTTCCCGAAGGACGAGCGCCGCGCTGGCTATGGAGGCGAGGGACGTGTGGCCTTCGACGTCGTCCTCCTCGAGCTCGGGTTTCGATTGCTCGTCCTCGGTGGCAAGGACTCCTCCGAGGTGAGCGCACTCTTCTCGGCGGGCCTCGGCAGGTTCTGAGGGGAGGACCTGATATCGCGGTCCGAGGGCTGGTCGTCATCGACCTCAAGACCCGCTGCGCTGCTGTGGGTTAGGACACCTGTGGTGGTTTCATGTCTCGTCCGCCTCATGATCATTCAGGTTTCTTGATGCCAGAAGCTTGTAGCTTCTGCGGCGGTGGGAGTGGCTGGCGCCGAAGAACCGCCGATGCTCCTGGTCGACGGTGGCGTCGAGAACTTCAACGGTGGCATTGACCAACTGATCAGCAAGGGTGTGTCGTTGCCCAAACGGACGATGTCGCGGCACAGCTCTGGCAGGTCAGCGAGGAGCTGTCCGGCGTGTGGTACGACCTCCCCGCGGTGTAGGCGGGGGAAGTGAACAAGCCGTCCGGCGATTACGCTGCTGCTGTACTTGCCGGCGCATGAGAACGCTTTCGTATCCAGTCAGACTGCACACGCAGACGAGTGATTCGTTGCGAATCGCTGCGCGAACGCGACGAACCGGTGGCGCCGTGAGGGAATGTTGCCTGGCGGGCGCCGTGGCATCCAACTGCATGTGATCGATGGCTCGGGCTGAGGTAGCCTATAATGCTGCCTCCAATCCCGGGGGCCCGAGGAAAGTGGTGTCCTGATGCAGAAGTCGATGCGAAAGCTCGCCGGTGCGGTGGGCAGCGTGGTGGCGCTGGTCTTGGCAGCCTCCTGCGGCGGAGGCGAGGACGGCGCTGGCGGGGGCGGCGATGACGACGACGGCAGTGGGAACGGCGGTGCCAGCGCCAATGGTGGTGCTGGAAACAACCCACTCCCGGCCGCGTGCCGCCCGCCCACCGACGACTCGGGGTGTGTCGGGACCTATTTCGAGGGCGAAGTGATCCCTCTGGACATCTACGTGATGTTCGATCTGTCGTGCTCGATGAGCTGCTCGGTCGATCGATCCGGGTGCTGCCGCAACAGCGACGATCCGGTTCCGGAAGAGGACTGGCGCATCCAGCCGGTTCGCGATGCCATGACGGCGTTCCTGCGGGACCCCGCCAGTGCGGGCATCGGCGTGGGCTTGGGGTTCTTTGGCGACCACCCGATAGACGCGAACACCGATCCGGAGGTGTGCTCGGTGGAGAGCCACACCGACGCCGCGGTGGAGATCCAGCGCCTACCCGACGCGGCGGACCAAATCATCCAGGAGCTGCAGGACGGGGAGCCACAGGGCGGCACGCCCACCCACCTCGCCATCGAAGGCGCGTGCCGCTACGTTGCGGACTGGAAGTCGCAGAATCGCGGGCACCAGGTCGTCATTCTGCTGGTCACGGATGGGATCCCGGAGCATTCCTGCGATGCCACCATCGGCCTGGCAACGGACGCGGCCACCGACTGCTATGACGACGGCGCGGGCTTCCAGACGTACGTCCTCGGCGTCAGTGCCAACAACAACAACTCTCTAGAGCAGCTTCACCAGATCGCCGACGCCGGCGGCACCGAGGAAGCCTACCTGACCGACGCCAACGACGTGGCCGGATCCGTGCTCGAGGCGTTGAACGCCATCCGCGCCGACGCGGCCATCCCGTGTGATCTGAGTATCCCCGATCCCCCTGCCGGCGAAACGCTGGATCTCGGTTACGTCAATGTGGGGATCTGCGATGCCAACCACGAGGCCGTGGTGACGCCCCAAGTGGAATCAGCCGGTGCCTGCGGCGACCATGACGGCTGGTACTACGACGACCCGGATTCGCCTTCCACGATCCATTTGTGTGAGGTTACCTGCGAAACCGTGACCGTACCGGGCGCGACGCTCTTCTACACCGTGGGATGCGCAACGGAGACGCTGATCTACTGATCGCCGCGCCTGGCGCGCAGCTCAGGGCGCGCTCCGTCCGGGACTTACTGCGGAGCTGCTGCATGGCTCGACGCTAGGCGTCAAGCGCGAGCTTCACCCACCCATGTTTCGCACCCTGGCTCGGAGTTCGGGCCGGGCAGTGTGAAGAAGATGGAGCAACGTCG
>CAZSVU010000270.1:0-1821 GCA_964610275.1 uncultured Polyangiaceae bacterium
TGGGCGGCGATCTCGGTGTGGGCGGCGACCTCGGTGTGGGCGGCGACCTCGGTGTCGGTGGCGACCTCGGTGTCGGTGGCGACGTCGGTGTCGGTGGCGACGTCGGCGTCGGTGGCGACGTCGGCGTGGGCGGCGACGTCGGTGTCGGTGGCGATGTCGGCCTGGGCGGCACGGTCGGTGCCTGTTCCCGGGAGGTGAGCGCGTGCACGGCACCCACGGTCAACGTCACCGAGATCAACGTCGGAGTTCAGGTCACCGGGTACGGTACGGAGTACGATACCCAGCCAGTCCCCATGGCCATCGCAGGGATGCCATCGGGCGGCTCGCGCGTCGCTTGGCTCGGCACCGACGGCAATGCCTACGTGGCGGAGCTCGACTGCGACGATCAGATGGTGGGCTCACCCATCAGTTTCCCCGCCCACGACCTCCAGGACATCTATGCGGATGACGACGGCGGCGTGCTCCTCCTCACGCGAGACGCCACGGGAAGCGGCACCGACCATTGCGGCCCCGGTCCACTCTGTGGTGGGACTTCCTCTCCCTGCTACGACATGTACCTGGTGCGCTTCAACCGGAGCGGCACCGAAGAATGGGCGACCAAGGTTACCAACCTGTCGGCTTCGCTGGAGGGCTACGACGACGGCGCCCGATTCGTCTGGGGGAACTACCAGCACCACGGGCGGATTGCGTTCGATGGCAGCAACTACGCCGCGTATTTCTGCATCGGCATCACGGTGCAAAACGGAAGCTGCATCGACATTCACGAGGGCGATCGCATGCAGATAGTCAGCTCTAGCGGCTCGCCGGTCTCGGGTGGCTTCGAGGTGGGCTGCAGCCATAGCTGGACCACGCGTATCGTGTGGGACCCCCGCAACAGCGAGTTTGTGACGGTTTGCGCAACCGACAGGCCGGCGGGCAACTCTGGCTGCCAAGTTGCCAGGTCCCCCGGGTATCAGACCCTGGCCCCGGTCGACTGCAACGGCCAGTTCTGGAACGGCGACCTGGTGCTCTCGAGCGGTGGTGGCTACTGGGCAGCCTATACCCAAGCGGGCTCCATCAACCTCATCCACTTCACGGACAGCGGCGCGGACCAGACCATCAACAACGCTGGCAGCGCTGACCATGCCAAGCTGGTCAGCTACGGCGACACCCGGATGCTCCTGGCCTGGGAGTCCGGCTCATCGATGGCCGGCCAGGTTCTCGATAGCGCTACCGGAGCCACCGTGGGCTCGCAGTTCACCATCGACGTCGAGGATCACAACTACCAGGCATTCAAAGCCTGGGAAGACGGCAGCGTCGCGTACCCCGCCGCTGGCAGCAACAACACCTCGATTCGCGTCGCGCGGGTCATGCCGTGCGGCGGATAGCGAGCGTGGGACAACCATGACAGGATCTGAGATTCATCAGCCACAGCAACCAGGGCTCGCCGCCTTCGCAGGGGCAGCTGCGCAGCGCATGGAGGAGATACCGTGTTGAGGAAATCATTCGTTCTTGGGGCGTTGACCGTATTTGCGTGCGCCGTCCCGGCGTGCGGGGGTGGTGACGAGGACGCCGAGTCCGGGAGTGGTGGCGCGGCGCCGGGTGCGGGCGGCGCACTTCCTAGCGTAGGCGGGGCCACGGCCAATGTGGGGGGTACGGCGCCGGGTGCGGGAGGGACTGTTCCCGGCGCTGGCGGTGCAGCTCCGGGCGTAGGCGGTGCAGCTCCGGGCGTGGGTGGTGCAGCTCCGGGCGTGGGTGGTGCAGCTCCGGGCGTGGGCGGTGCCGACCCGGGCGTGGGCGGTGCCGACCCGGGCGTGGGCGGTGCCGACCCGGGCGTGGGCG
>CAZSVU010000270.1:1921-11906 GCA_964610275.1 uncultured Polyangiaceae bacterium
GTGCCGCTCCGAGCTCCGGCGGTGCTCCCGGTGCAGGTGGTACCTCGGTTGGACCCTGCTCCCGGCCAGTGGGTTCCTGCACGGCGCCGACGGTGACCGTCACCGAGGTCAACGTGGGGGCGCCCGTCACGTCCTACGGAGGGGAAGGCGATACGGCCCCGCTGCCACTGGCGATAGCGGCCATCCCGTCCGGTGGCTCTCGTTTGGCCTGGCTCGGCACCGATGATCAGGTCCATGTCGCCGAACTCGACTGCAATGACCAGCTCGTCGGCACGCCGTTCAGCTTCCCTGCGGTCAACCTTCAAGACATCTCCGCGGATGAGAACGGCGGAGTCGTGTTGCTCACCCGCGACGCGACCAACGGTGGAACGGACAACTGCGGCAATGGTCAGCTGTGCGGTGGAACCTCCAGCCCGTGCCGCACCATGTGGATGGTGCGGTTCAACAATGCGGGAGCGGTGGAATGGGAAACCCAGGTCACGAACCTGAGCTCCAGTCTGGCGGGCTACGACGATGGAGCCCGCTTCGTCTGGTGGTATCAGCATCACGGTCGCCTTGCCTACGACGGCGCGAACTACGCGGCGTACTTCTGCATTGGCATTACGGTTCAGAACGGTAGCTGCATCGACATCCACGAAGGGGATCGAATGCAGGTGGTGGGCCCGGATGGGACGCTGCTCAATCATCCCGACGACTTCGAAGTGGGTTGCAGCCACAGCTGGACCACGCGCATCGTGTGGGACGACCGGACGGGTCACTTCGTAATGGTCTGTGCCACGGACAACAGCTGCCGCATTGCGCAGCCGAGCCCCTACCGCACCGTCGCCAGCTCGGAGTGCGACGGGACCCTCTTCGGAGGTGACCTGGTGTTGGCCGGCGGCTCGGGCTACTGGACCGCGTGGTCCAGTGGCGGCACCATCCGTCTGGAGCATTTCACCGACGGCGCATCCGACCAGACCATCAGCAGTGCTGGCAACTCGAGCCATCCGCACTTGGTGTCGTACGGTGCCGGCCGAATGCTGCTGGCGTGGGAGTCGGGATCGGGAATGACCGCACAGGTGCGTGACTCGAGCAGCGGAGCGACCATCGGGTCTGAGTTCACCATCAACGTGTCGGATCACGACTTCCAGGCGTTCAAGGAATACCCGGATGGGAGCGTGGCGTACCCGGCCAGCGGAAGCAGCAACACTTCCGTCAACATCGCGCGCGTGATGCCTTGCAGCGGATAGACGAGGGAGCGACTTGGGCGCGAGATCCGGACCAGCCGATTGCAGCCAACCAGAGTGTTCGCTCCCGAGCGGGCATTGGCACAGCGCATGGAAGGAGCAACCATGTACAGGGCTACGTGTGTTCTAGGGGCATTGATCGTTTTGGCGTGTGCCGTCCCGGCGTGTGGCGGGGGCGACGAGGAGAGTGGTTCTGAGAACGGTGGCGCCGCGCCCGGTGTGGGCGGCACGTCAGCCAATGCGGGCGGCACGTCAGCCAACTCGGGCGGTGCACCCGGTGCTGGAGGTGTCGCTGTAGGACCTTGCGCCCGACCAGTGGGTTCCTGCACGGCGCCGACGGTGACCGTCACCGAGGTCGACGTGGGGGTTCCGGTCACCAGCTACGGCAGGGAGGGCGACACCGAGCCGCTACCCATGGCGATCGCCGCCATGCCCGCTGGTGGTTCGCGCCTCGCCTGGCTGGGAACGGACAGTCAGGTGTACGTCGTGGAGCTCGATTGCGATGATCAGCTCGTCGGGACACCGATCAGCTTTCCTGCGGTCAACCTCCAAGACATCGCCGCGGACGAAAATGGCGGAGTCGTGCTGCTCACGCGCGATGCCACCAACGGCGGCATCGACAACTGCGGCAATGGTCAGCTGTGCGGTGGAACCTCCAGCCCGTGCCGCACCATGTGGATGGTGCGGTTCAACAATGCGGGAGCGGTGGAATGGGAAACCCAGGTCACGAACCTGAGCTCCAGTCTGGCGGGCTACGACGATGGAGCCCGCTTCGTCTGGTGGTATCAGCATCACGGTCGCCTTGCCTACGACGGCGCGAACTACGCGGCGTACTTCTGCATTGGCATTACGGTTCAGAACGGTAGCTGCATCGACATCCACGAAGGGGATCGAATGCAGGTGGTGGGCCCGGATGGGACGCTGCTCAATCATCCCGACGACTTCGAAGTGGGTTGCAGCCACAGCTGGACCACGCGCATCGTGTGGGACGACCGGACGGGTCACTTCGTAATGGTCTGTGCCACGGACAACAGCTGCCGCATTGCGCAGCCGAGCCCCTACCGCACCGTCGCCAGCTCGGAGTGCGACGGGACCCTCTTCGGAGGTGACCTGGTGTTGGCCGGCGGCTCGGGCTACTGGACCGCGTGGTCCAGTGGCGGCACCATCCGTCTGGAGCATTTCACCGACGGCGCATCCGACCAGACCATCAGCAGTGCTGGCAACTCGAGCCATCCGCACTTGGTGTCGTACGGTGCCGGCCGAATGCTGCTGGCGTGGGAGTCGGGATCGGGAATGACCGCACAGGTGCGTGACTCGAGCAGCGGAGCGACCATCGGGTCTGAGTTCACCATCAACGTGTCGGATCACGACTTCCAGGCGTTCAAGGAATACCCGGATGGGAGCGTGGCGTACCCGGCCAGCGGAAGCAGCAACACTTCCGTCAACATCGCGCGCGTGATGCCTTGCAGCGGATAGCGGGGCGAGACACCACCTGTCGCGAGAAGCGACTTCGCGCGCATGCCGCTCGGACCTTCGCCGGCGTACCGACGTCAGGTCGTCAGCCTTCGTCCAGGCACTTCTTGTCTGTGGACCAGACGCACCCCACCGTGACCTTGCACGTCGATTCGCCGAGCTCGGCGCACGACTTTTTGGCCGGGGGCGGGTCTTTCGGGGGCTCGGCCTCGGCGGATTCTTCCTCCGCAGACTCCTCCTCGCTGGGCTCCGCCTCGACCGACTCCTCCTCGGCGGGCTCGGTTTCTTCTGTTTCGAGTTCGAGCTCCGCACCTTCGGGTTCTTCGGCGGGGCTCGAGGTGGCGCGCTCGCCGCTGCAGGCAGCCAGGCAAGCGGTGACAGCCAGGCACGTCAACTTGAGCTTGGTCACGCTCGGGATCATCTCCGCGCGGCGCCCGTGCGGCAACCCCGAACGATGACGGCGATTCGGGGCAGGCGCGGCCGGGACCCGCCTCTCCCACGTCCAAGTGCCGGGCGCTGGCGGCGCCCAACCCCCGAACCTGCATTGAATACTCGCCAGTCGGGTCCCGGCGGGCATCCTCGCCCCCGCGCTGGCGGCGTCGGACGGACACGTCCGGGGGGCCACGGCGAGCCGGACCAGACGCGCGGCACAGCCCCCGCCCAAGCGTCCCCCAATCCCCCCCTGGACTGGCGCGGAAACTCGTGGTTGGGTGCACGCGAGAGGTAGGTTGGCAATGGCGAATGGGCAGAGCAGAGCGGTGGTCTGGACACTGGGCGGTTTCGCGCTGGCGGCTGTGGGGTGCGGTGGGCCGCAAATGGCGCAGCCCGACGGTTTTGGCGACAACATGCAGGTGCTCGAGACGGATGACCGCGACGGGCCGAGCGAGGACGGGTCCGAAGAGGAGTACACCATCGGCCCGTACAAGGTGAGGAACGTCAAACGGAACCAGACCAATTCCGACGGTTTTGATCAGTTCGACGACTTCGAGCCTGCCAACAAGAGCGTGTACCGGTACGTGTTCGGTGGCGGCGAAGGCATTCGCTACGCCGGCAAGTGCGGCCTCCGTGCTCCCAAGTCCACCAAGGACGTCGACGGAAGCGTCTCGACGGAGCGGGACGTCTCGTTGGCGTGCTTCTGTCAGGAAGGCAAGGACAACGTGGGTCGCGTGTTCGTCGAGGATCTCGCCGGCGAGTACGGCGGCCCGGTCAGCATCGGCGACGTCGAGGCTCAGGCGACCGGTGTCTACAAGCTCGACAACGACGACAAGCGTAGGGCATTTCCTGCCGGCTGGCGCATCGACGACGACAACGGTGAGGTGGCTGCGGTCGGGACCATGCCGGGCGAGTCGACCGTTTGGGTCAAGAAGGGCATCAAGGAGCCGGGCAAGAGCAAGCTCATGTGCCTTCTGGCTGGCTTGATGCTCTGGTTCCCCCCTGAAGAACCCGAAGAGACGTCCGAGTAGGTGCGCCCGGCCACCGGCTGGCGGCCGGACGGCGCTGGCGTGTCGAATCCGATGGATCGGCGTGGGCACCTACCGCATCCTTGCCGGCGGGACGGCGCCTGCCGCGTAGCCGTCAAGGCGCCTGCCGAAGATGGCTGAAGGCACAACACACACCACCCGCGCGTTGGGGCTCTTGAGCAGCACTGGGATCGGTGTTGGCGCCATCGTGGGAGGAGGGATCCTGGTACTCGCCGGAGTGGCGTTCCGAAGTACCGGGCCCGCTGCCTTGCTCGCTTTCGCCCTCAACGGCCTGGTGGCGCTGCTCACCGCACTCAGCTTCGCGGAGATGTCTGCGGCCTTTCCGGAGTCGGGGGGGGCGTATGTATTTGCCAAGAAGCTCTTGAACGTTCGCGCGGCGTTTGCCGTCGGCTGGATCCTCTGGTTTGCCTACATCGTGGCCGGTGTGCTGTACGCACTGGGATTCGCCGAGTTTGCCGTGGCGACAGTGGCCACTCTGTGGCCGGACCGCGTGCCGGACTGGGTCTCCACTCGGCCCACGGTGCGGGTGGTTGCCCTGCTCGCCACTGCCGGCTACGCGGCGGCATTGATACGCCACGCATCGGGCGGCGCGCAGTGGGTCAACTGGGCGAAGTTGCTGGTGTTCGCCGTGTTGATCGGCGCGGGGCTGTGGGCGTTGGTCGGTCGCGAGCGGGGTGCGGTCCAACACTCGCTCACCCCCTTCTTCAGCAGCGGGGCCCTGGGCCTGGCCACCGCCATGGGATTCACGTTCATTGCCTTGCAGGGATTCGAGGTGATCGCAGGCGTCGCCGGGGAAGTGAGGCGTCCCGAGCGCACCATACCACGCGCGATGTTTCTGTCGTTGGGGCTCGCGCTGGCGGTCTACCTGCCTTTGATCTTCGTCACCTCCACGGCAGGGGTCCCTCCCGGAGAGACCATCACGGCCATGAGCGAGCGCAACCCGGAAACCGTGATGGCGGACGCTGCGCTGAACTACCTGGGTCCGGCGGGGTTCTGGCTCGTGATGGTGGCGGCACTGCTGTCCACTCTGTCCGCGTTGCAGGCCAACATACTCGTGGCCTCACGCGTCGCTCTCACCATGGCGCGCGACCGCACGTTGCCGGCCGTCTTGCGCCACCTTCACCCCGACCGACAGACGCCGGTCGTGGCCATCTACGCCAGCACGTTGGCACTGGTGACGATTTTGTTCGTCGTGCCCAACGTGGCGGCCGCCGGCGCAGCGGCAAGTCTCATCTTCCTCATCTCGTTCGGCTTGGCGCACCTGACCAGCTTTCTGGCGCGGCGTCGCGGCCGAGGAACGAGGTCGACGTATCAGACTCCGCTCTTTCCGCTGGTGCCCGTGTTGGGTGGTACGGCGTGTGCGACTTTGGCGGTGTTCCAGACGGTGGCCGTACCCATTGCCGGGCTGATCGTATTGGTTTGGCTGGGCTTCGGCGGGGTGTTGTACTTGAGCCTCTTCTCCACTCGGGCCCGGCTGGTGGACGCGTTCGAGGGCGCGAGCGATCCCTCCTCGGTCGTACTGCGTGGCCAGAGTCCTGTGGTCCTGGTGCCCATCGCCAACCCCCAGAACGCGCCCATGCTGGTGAGTGTTGCGAGCGCGCTGGCTCCGCCCGAGGCCGGGCGAGTCGTGCTGATGAACGTCGTGCAGGGGGAGGGGAATGGCGAGCACGGCGATCCGGTGGCGAGCGCGCAGCAAGTGCTGGGGGAAGCGCTGCGGGCAGCGATTGCGGCCGGGCATCGTCCCCAGGCCCTGCTCAGCGTGTCCGACTCGCCCTGGCAAGAGATCCAGCGTGTCGCTCGAGAGTATCGTTGTGAGAGCCTGCTGCTGGGACACGCGCGGCTGGAGCAGGAACGCATTCGCGACCTGGAGCAACTGATGGACGAGGTGCCGATCCACGTGGCATTCCTGCTGGCCGATGCGGGTTGGACGCTCAACCGCGCGCGGCGGATTCTGGTGCCCATCGCTGGGCGGAGTGGGCACTACGCGCTGCGAGCGCGAGTCATCGGCAGCCTGTGTCGCGAGGGCGAGCGCGAAGTCACTTGGCTCCGTGTGGTGCCCAAGGACGCTTCCGAGGCCGTGGTGCGACAGGCGCGTCGCGGCCTGGAGATACGCGTCGACGACGTTCGTGTCCGTCATGGCCAGGTCGTCATCGAGCGAGATGACGACCCGCGTGAGGCCATCCTGAGGCATGCGCGAAATGCCGACCTGATGATCCTGGGGCTGCACGGCCAGCGCGGTCGCCGGCGTTTCGGGACCGAGGTCCCGCGCCTCGTCCGCGACTCCCCCTGCGCCACCTTGATCATCAGCAGCGGGGACTGAGCACGAGTGCTTGCGAGCCTCGAAGCGCCGGTTTTGTAGTAGTGTCCGGCATGGTCTTCAGAGGCTCGTGGTCCTGGTTCGAGGTGGGGGGAGGAGTTGTTGCGTTGGTCAGTTGCGTCGGAGTGTCGACGTGCAGGCGCGACACCGCCGAGCGGGTCGCGGGTGTCGCCAGTTCAGCGCCAGTTGCCAGTGTCGAACCTTCGTCCATTCCTCGGGTCGTGAGTGATGTGACCCTGACCCCCGGGATGCCCATCACCTTGTGCGTCCGCCCGCGGGAACCCGGAAATCCATTTGCGCGCAACGTGTCTGCCTATGACTGTTCGACCGAGATCGCGGCCACCCGCGCCCCTTGGGGGGGCGGAGGTGTTCCGGGTAGCGCCATATTCGAGGCGGTCCGACGGGCTCACCCTCGCAGCGGAATCATCTACGCGCGCTCACTCGATTCCGGCGACGACCCGGTCAGGTCGGGGGTGACGGGCATCGAAATCGACGATGACGACCAGCAGTTCTTCGGCAAGTACGCGCGTCAGGACGAGCAGGGCCGCGCCGTGATGTTCATCGAGGTCGAGAAACCGTAGGTGTTGGCTGGCTTTCGACACTGACTCTGAGGTCCACGTGTCGACCCGAGGCGAACGTGAAGTACGCATGGCCCGGCTGCTCCGGGGTGGGGGCGGTGAATCCACGGCGCATGATGTGTCCCGGATCTGCGAACGGATCGTCCGCGACGGGCCGACGCTCCAGCTGCACCCTCACGCGGAAGGTTTGCTCGCCGCCACCCTGACGAGCGTTGTGCAAGGCGAACTGGCCCTTCTGCAACAGAAGGTGGGCGCGCCGCAGTAGTCCGACGAGGTAGGCTGGGGGCTCGGGATCGTGGATTTCAAAGTCGACGAGCTTGCCGTCGTTGCCGACCGTGAAGGTCACGAGGGCAGTGGCGCCCGGTCCCAAGGGCAGGTCGAGCCAGGCAGCACCCGCCGGTAGCACGGCCGCAGGCAGTGCGCGCGTGAAGGCCCGAGTCAGGTTCCGGACACCGGCGGGCAGCCCTGCCGCCCCGAAGGTGCCGCCTGGCGATCCGAGTGCCGCGCTCTCGGTGGCAACTCGGGCCGCGGAGGGGACTTGGGGCGACGAGGTGGTCCCTGTCGAGTGCTCTGGCTCGGGAGGTACTGGCGACGTAGTCGCGGTGCTCGCGAGCCCTGGGGTCTCGGGGGGCGCGGATCGACTTGGGCGTGTCACGCTGGGCTCAGAAGGTCTCGGCACCACCCGTGGCACCCGCTCGACGTGTGCGCCGGCAACCGCGCGCGGCGGCTCGGCAATGGAGGTCGACCGGTCCCGACTAGCGGCTCGGCGGGATCCGACCAGCTCGACATCGAACGTATCTCCTGCCCAGGCGTCGGCGCTGTCGTCACGGTTGGGCTTCGGAGGGGTCCCAACCGGCCGCGCAGTACTGGTGAAGAGGACGACTGCGCCGTGCAGAGCGACGGAGATGGCCAGAGCCGCCGGCGAGACATCTCCACTCCACTTGCGCATGCTCCTACTGACAGCCGGGGACCGGCGCAAGTTCCCGCCGCGCACCCGGTGTTGCGTGCCAGGGCACCTCCAGCGCCGTCCGTTGAATCAGCAGGCACGGCCCTGACGACGGTACGTCACTCTCCGACCGCGAAGTGGATGGTCGCGTGCGAGGCCGGGTGATGATCGGGGAAGACCTCCGAGCGTCGCAGCAATTCCCATCGGCCACCGGAGTTTGGGTTCCTGCGCCAGACCTCGGCGTAGATGTCCGGATCGGATTCTCGCATCCCCCGGCAGCAGTCCCACGCTCGGGCGCTGTACTGGATCCGGTAGTGGCCCCGAGCATCGGTTCGTCCGCTGCCCATGGAATCGTCGCCGCCAGTCGGGTCGGCGTCCTGAAGCCGGACTTCGACTCCGGTGACAGGATGGCCTTGGGTGTCGACCACGCGCCCCTCGACCACTCCGAGGCCGCTCGCCGGAGCCGGTGTGTTGAGCTCACCGAGGAGAGCCAGAAAGATGCCTGCCGGGACCAGCGCGATGATCAGGCCGGGATGTGCGGTTTCTCCCGCGCGTCGGCCCCTGCGCCCCGCCCAGCCCGTCATCCACACCGGGTCATGCTCTCTGCGGACCGCCATCACCCATCACCTCCGTGGCGCCGCCCCCCGGCCCCAGCTCCACTGCGTCTGGACGGGTTATTGCCGCGCGCTTCGAGATCGATCACAGCCCGGAGTTGGAGGTTGCCCCCGACTCCCTGGCGCACGTGACCAAAGCACGGAAAAATGGCGAGATTCCGCCGCGGGGGCGTGCCATTCCGTCCAGAGTGCGGCAGCGACTTGCGGTGCTGACGCGCAAGCCCGCGTTGGCAACCCTCACCGTGGGGCTGGCGCTGGGTGCGGCTGGCGGGAGTCTGGTCACCGCCCGGCTGAGTAGCGGCCGTGACGCCATCTTCATTCCGGTGCAGGGCGAGGCCTTGCAGCCCCCAGCGGCTGCTGCTCCCGGGCCGAGTGCTCAGGTTTGTCCTTGGGTTGCCTCGGCGCCAGCGGAAGCATACGACGAGGCAACCAGCAGGGCGCCGAGGGCGGCCGGGCGCCGCGTCCACGGCATGCTCGGCACGTCACCGTCGACCGCGGCCAGCATTGCCGACGAGGTGGGACTGCTCGATGCAGCCCGCGAAGCGCTGGCCAGAGGGGACTCGGACGATGCAATCCGGGTGTTGAACGCTCATTCCGAGCGGTTTGGAGCTGGCGCGCTGGTGCAAGAGGCCGATGTCTTGCGTGTTCAGGCACTGATCGAATCCGGAGAGCGGAGCGAGGCGACGGACTTGGCCAAGCAATACCTGACCGAGCACGGCGACAGCCCACACGCCAATCGGGTGCGGACTTTGATGAACCAGGCCGAGCGTGAGGAGCAGGGCTCGGGTTCCAGCAAGAAGGCGTCGGTGCCTCGCAACCAGGAGCCAGACTCACCCTGACCAAGGGAGCGCGAGTGGCGGTCACCGCCTGGAACTGCGCCGCGCGCGAACCGTGACCACCCCGATTCAGAGCTCCCGTCCAGTGACTCGAATCTGCCGGACCGATGCCCGAGTCCCGAGTAGCCGGTGCTACTCGCGGCCGTTTCCCATCACGGGCAGACCCCATCCGTACACGTTGGCATGGCCCAGGTCAGGCATTCGGGTGCGCCGTGGTCGCTGTAGTACTGCGTTCCGTCCGCGCACGTCACCAGGTAGCGGCCATCGACCCGGGTGCCGAGGTCCAGGGTGACGACCACGTTGCCATTGGCGTCCAGGTACGTTGGCTCCAGGTTGTAGTTCTCGATGGCGTAGCAGAGCGTTCCATCCTGACCGAGCACCGTGACGGTGGAGGTGAACGTGTCGGTCTCGTAGCGCCATCCGGAACTGCTGTCGCAGAGGAGCCTCAGGTCGCCGCGGTCCTCGGACGTGCACGCTCCGGCAGGGCGGCAGCCGGAGACGAGGGCCCAGAGGC